>DATFGA010000286.1:0-27816 GCA_035249775.1 Nocardioidaceae bacterium
AGGAAGCCGTGACCCCGGAGGTCTACCTGGAAGAGGTCGCCCGGATGCGGTCGGCCGGGCGGCAGCGCTACACGACGGTCGCACTGGACCGCGACGGGGTGGTCGTCGCGCACACCGACCTCGTGCTTCCCGGGCAGGAGGCGCACAAGATCCTGCAGTGGGGGACGCTGGTGCGTCGCGATCACCGTGGCCACCGGCTCGGGGCAGCCGTCAAGGTGGCCAACCTGCTCGCGGTCCAGGATGCCCATCCCGAGCGCACGATGGTGAGCACGAGCAACGCGGAGGTGAACGCGTCGATGGTCGGCATCAACGACCGGCTGGGCTTCGAGGCGGTCGCTGTGTGCCCGATGTTCCAGCGCAGGCTCTGACCCGGCCCTCGCGGCCTCAGCCGATCTTCTTCTGGAACTCGCCCATCCGCTCGACCGGGCGGAACCCCATCGCCTCGTTGACAGCGATCATGTGGCTGTTCACCTCGGCGTTGTAGGTGATCAGCAGCCGCAGGTCGGTGCGCTCGCGCTGCAGCCAGGCCAGGTTGCGGGTCTTGGTGGCCAGCCCGAGCCGATGCCCGCGGTGGTCCGGGTGCGCCAGGGTCCCCCACTGGTAGACCCGTCCTGGGTCATGGCTGGGCAGCACCAGCTCGGAGTACGCCGCGACGCTGCCGTCGGGTGCCATCGCCACCGTGGTGTACCTGCTGCGGCCCGACTCTTCGAGCACCTGCTCGTTGGCCCGGATCCGGGCCGCGTCGATCACCTCGGGCTCCAGCTCGAGCTCACCGACCGGTGCCTCGGTCATCAGCGACCCGACCAGCTCACCGAAGGAGTCGATGATGTCGTCGGGCACCGGCCCGACGAACTGCCGGACCTCGTAGTCCCGGTGGTGCGGTGCGGCCTCGTCGGCCAGCCGCTCCAGCAGCGCCTGGTCGGAGGGCAGGTCGAGTGCCCGCATCACGTCGCCGATCCCGAACGTGAAGCCGCGGTGCGTCAGGAAGTCGCTGTGCGGATGACCGGCGCCGTCGGCCGGACATTCGTAGGGGAAGCTGGCCTCCGCGGTGAGGGTCCGCCGGCCGTGTTGCAGGGCGACCTCGGTGAGCCGCTCGAGCATCGCGGACCCGTGTCCGCGGTTGCGGTGACCGGGCCGGGTGTGCAGCTCGGTCCAGGCCATGTGCAGGTTGTCCTGCGTGGGCAGCCCGACCCACCCGACCGCGACCACCGTGCCGTCCTCGGTGCCGGTCAGCGCCAGCGTCTTCTCCCCGTGGCTGTCGGTGAGGAACTGCGCCCGCAGCTCCTCGAGCATGTACGGCGTGCTGATCTCACGGTCGGACGTGCTCGACGCGAAGTAGCAGTCGTGCCAGGCCGCGAGCGCCTCCGGGTCTGCTGCGTCGAGCGGTTCGATGATCACGTCATCACCTCACCCTGCATCTCGACCAGGAGCTCGACGGTCTCGAATCCGAGCCGGTTGTTGATCGCGTTCATCGCGGCGTTGACGTCTGCGTTCCAGGTGTGGAGCGCAGCGCACTCCGGGAACCGGTCGCGCACCGCACGCTGGTTGGCCAGCTTCAACGCCAGCCCCAGCCGGTGGCCGCGGTGCCCGCGCAGCACCAGGGTCCCTCCCTGCATGCCGTGCTCGGGCGAGTGCGCCGAGACCATCACCTCGGTCAGCCCGGCCACCGTCCCGTCGGGCGCGACCGCGACCGTGCAGGTCTCGTGCCGACCGGCCCGGCGGAACCGTTCCTCCTTGCCGCGGACCCGCGCCTCGTCCCAGTGCTCGGCCTCGACCTCGAGGTCACCGGCGGGTGCCTCCTCGTTGAACGCGTGCTGGAGGGCGCAGTAGCCGTCGAGGAGGTCCGCGGGCACCACGTCTCGCCAGGTCACGAACCGGTAGTCGGCGTGGTGCGGCGCCGCCTCCGCGGTGAGCACCGGCCAGCGGTCCTCGGTGGCCGGCAGGTCCAGCACCCGGTGCTCGTTCGTGAGGGCTGCCTTGAGCCCGTGCCGCTCGGCGAACCACATCCCCGGCGACCTGGAGCCGTCGACCGGGGTGCTGACCTCGGCCATCATCAGCCGTCGGTCGTGTGCGGCGAGGACCTGCCGGGTGGCGGCGAGAAGCGCGCTGCCGATGCCGTTGCGGACCAGGTCCGGTGCGACGAACAGCTCGACGTACCCGGCGAAGGTGTTGTCCATCAGCGGCAGGCTGATCTCGGCGATGCCGAGCATCGCCTCCCCGTCGAAGGCCGCGAGCAGCACCGCCTTGCGTGACTCGTTCGGGCCGGTCAGCGCGGCCTGTGCGCTGGGCCAGGGCCAGTACGTCGACCATGGCCGGTCGACCTCGTCGGCGGCCTTGCCGATCTCCCAGAACCGATGGAGCAGCGCGTCGTCGCGCGGGTCGATCTCACGAATGTCCACGAGGAGGAACGCTACGGAGCCGCCGACCCGGCCGCACCCGGTTTTCGGGTGGCTACAGGGCGAGCTGCGCGCGGACGACGCCGGCGAGCCGGTCGGCGACCGACTGGGCATGCTCGGCGGTGGCCGCCTCGACCATCACCCGCACCAGCGGCTCGGTGCCCGAGGGACGCAGCAGGACCCGGCCGGACTCACCGAGCTCGGCCTCCGCCTCAGCGACCGCCGCGGCAAGCACCGCGTCGTCGTCGGCCCGGCCCTTGTCGACGCCGGGGACGTTCACGAGGACCTGCGGGAGCCGGACCATCACGTCCGCGAGCTCCGCGAGCGACGCTCGCTTCTCAGCCATCCGGGCGAGCACGTGCAGGGCGGTGAGGATCCCGTCGCCGGTGGTGGCGTGGTCGCTCATGATCACGTGTCCGGACTGTTCGCCGCCCAGCGAGTAGCGGTAGGCCTTCATCGCCTCGAGCACGTAGCGGTCGCCGACCTTGGTCTGCCGGACGTCGACGTCCTCGCGGCGCAGCGCCTGCACGAATCCGAGGTTGCTCATCACGGTCGCCACCACGGTGTCCGAGCGCAGGGTGCCGGCGTCGCGCATCGCGAGCGCGAGGATCGCCAGGATCTGGTCACCGTCGACGGTGTTGCCGGCGGCGTCCACGGCCAGGCACCGGTCGGCGTCCCCGTCGAGCGCGAACCCGGCGTCGGCCCCGTGCTCGAGGACGGCCTTCTGCAGCACCTCGAGGTGGGTGGATCCGCAGCCGTCGTTGATGTTCAGCCCGTCCGGCTCGGCACAGATCGCGACCACGTCGGCGCCGGCGTCGCGCAGGGCCAGCGGTCCCGCGACGGAGGCGGCGCCGTGGGCACAGTCGAGGACGACCTTGATCCCGTCCAGGGGACGGGGGACGGTGCTCACCAGGTGCCGCGCGTAGTCGGCGACCGCGTCGTCGTACGTCCGGACCCGGCCGACGCCACCCCCGGTGGGCCGGTCCCACGGCTCGCGGAGGCGCTTCTCGATGGCGATCTCGAGCGCGTCGTCGAGCTTGACGCCGCCCCGAGCCAGGAACTTGATGCCGTTGTCGGGCATCGGGTTGTGGCTCGCAGAGAGCATCACACCGAGGTCGGCGTCCAGGGACCCGGTCAGGTAGGCGACGCCGGGGGTCGGCAGCACGCCGAGCAGGAGCACGTCGACCCCGGCGGAGGCGAGTCCGGCGACGACGGCGGCCTCGAGGAACTCACCGGAGATCCGGGTGTCGCGACCGACGACGGCTACCGGCCGCCGGCCGTGGTCGACGGAGTCGTCGAAGACACCGGCCTCGCCCAGGATGTGTGCGGCGGCGACCGACAGGTCCACGGCCAGCTCTGCGGTCAGCTGACCGTTCGCCAGCCCGCGGACGCCGTCGGTGCCGAAAAGGCGGCCCATGCAGGGACGGCCCGGATCAGCGCTTGCTGAACTGAGGAGCCTTGCGAGCCTTCTTCAGACCAGCCTTCTTGCGCTCGATGACGCGGGCGTCGCGGGTGAGCAGCCCGGCCTTCTTCAGCGACGGGCGGTTCGCCTCGACGTCGATGGCGTTGAGCGCGCGGGCCACACCGAGGCGCAGGGCGCCGGCCTGGCCGGTGATGCCGCCACCGTGGATCCGGGCGATCACGTCGAACCGGTCGACCAGGTCGGTGGTCACGAACGGCTCGCTGACGACCTGCTGGTGCAGCTTGTTCGGGAAGTACTCGTCGAGCCGACGGCCGTTGACGGTCCACTGCCCGGAGCCGGGGACGAGGCGGACTCGGGCGACGGCCTCCTTGCGGCGGCCGGTCGCGGCGGCCGGAGCGATGGTCGCCGGACGCGCCGGGGCGTCCTCCGACGGGGCGCTCTCGGAGCTGTAGGCGACGCCCTGCTCGTTGACCTCGAAGGTCTCCTCGACCGCCTGGTCGGTGCCCTGCTCGGTAGTGGTCTCAGCCACGGATGTTCCTCACTTAACGACTACACAAAAAGGATGGTTGCTGGCCGTCACTGAGAGATCTGGACGATCTCGAACGGCTTGGGGGTCTGCGCCACGTGCGGGTGGTCCGGACCGGCGTACACCTTGAGCTTCTTCAGCATCTGCCGACCGAGACGGTTCTTCGGGAGCATGCCCCACACCGCCTTCTCGATCGCGGCGCGCGGGTTCTTGTCCAGCAGCTCGCCGAACGGGGTCGACGACAGGCCGCCGGGGTAGCCCGAGTGACGGTAGGCCAGCTTGGTGACCTTCTTGTTGCCGGAGAGGGCGACCTTGCTCGCGTTGACGATGATCACGAAGTCACCGCCGTCGACGTGCGGGGCAAACGTCGGCTTGTGCTTGCCGCGAAGCAGCGTCGCGGTCTGGACGGCGAGGCGTCCGAGCACCACGTCGGTGGCGTCGATGACGTGCCACTCACGCTGGATGTCAGCGGGCTTCGGGCTGTACGTACGCACGGTTGTTTGCCTTCTGATCGAATTCGGTTTGTCTGGGTCCGGCTCGTTCTCACAAGCCTCGCCGCGCTCCGGGGATTCAGCGGACGTTCTGCTGTATCACCACGGGGGCAGCCGCGACCGTTAAGAATACCGGCGGGTCGCCCCTGGGGTCAAAACGGCCCCGGTTTCACACCGGGCCCGGTTCGGGCATAAGTTGGGGTCACCTTAACTGCACATCACACAGCATGACGTCCCCGGTCCACGGCACAGACGGCGCATCCGCTGCCTGCGGCCTTCCCGGGCCCCGACCAGCGAGGAGCCGACGTGACCGAAAGCACGGCCACTGCTTCCAGCAAAGCCCAGTCAGCCGACACGCGGCCTGCCGGCGAGAGCCTGACCGTCCGTGACAACCGCACCGGCCAGGAGTACGACGTACCGATCACCGACGGCGCGATCCGTGCCGCCGACATCGGCAAGATCAAGCACGCCGAGGACACCCCCGGCCTCGCCGTCTACGACCCGGGGTTCGTGAACACCGCCTCGTGCCGCAGCGCGGTCACCTTCATCGACGGTGACAAGGGGATCCTGGAGTACCGCGGCTACCCGATCGAGCAGCTCGCGGAGAAGTCGTCCTACCTCGAGGTCGCCTACCTGCTGATCCACGGCGAGCTGCCGACCAAGGACCAGTACGACTCCTGGGCCCACGAGATCACCTACCACACGTTCGTGCACGAGAACGTGAAGCGGTTCATGAAGGGCTTCCGCTACGACGCGCCCCCGATGGGCATGCTGCTCGCCTCGGTGGGTGCCCTGTCCACGTTCTACCCGGAGTCGCGCAACATCGCCGACGCCGACAACCGGCACATGCAGATCGTCCGGCTGATCGCGAAGATGCCGACGCTGGGCGCCTGGTCGTTCCGGCACGGGCAGGGCAAGCCCTACATCTATCCCGACAACGACCTCGGCTACGCCGCGAACTTCCTGGCGATGCTGTTCAAGATGAGCGAGCAGAAGTTCAACGCCGACGAGCGCCTGATCCGCGCGCTCGAGGTGCTGTTCATCCTGCACGCCGACCACGAGCAGAACTGCTCGACGAACGCGGTGCGCTCGGTCGGCTCCAGCCAGGTCGACCCGTACTCCGCGGTGACCGCCGGCATCGCCGCCCTCTACGGCCCGCTGCACGGCGGCGCGAACGAGGCGGTGCTGCGGATGCTGCGCCGGATCGGCTCGGTGGACAAGGTCCCTGAGTTCATCGAGGGCGTGAAGAACGGCAAGGAGCGCCTGATGGGCTTCGGGCACCGGGTCTACAAGAACCACGACCCGCGCGCCACGATCATCAAGAAGGCGTGCGACGACGTCTTCGAGGTCACCGGGGTGAACCCGCTGCTGAAGATCGCCGTCGAGCTGGAGAAGATCGCGCTCGAGGACGACTACTTCGTCTCCCGCAAGCTCTACCCGAACGTGGACTTCTACAGCGGCCTGATCTACGAGGCGCTGCAGTTCCCACCGGAGATGTTCACCGTGCTGTTCGCCATCCCCCGCACCTCGGGCTGGCTGGCGCAGTGGCTCGAGCTGGTGCAGGACCCCGAGCAGAAGATCGCCCGGCCCAAGCAGATCTACACCGGCGAGCGCACGCTCGACTTCGTCGCCGCCAACGAGCGCTGGAAGTAGCCTCCGCGCCCGGTGGCAGAACACCACGGTATGCAGGCGATCTGCCGCTCCCCATGGCTTACAACCCATGGGGAGCGGCAGTTTTCCTGCATACCGTGGTAATTGCCCGGCAGGGTCAGGCGGCGGTACGGCGGACGAAGGCGATCCGCCATGCCTCCGGCCCACGCTCGAGGTACTCCACCTCGAACACGCCCGGTGACCGCTGCTCGATCTGCGCGAGCAGCGGCAGCGGGTCGTGCGGGGCGACCAGCACCATCCCGCCGCCGGGCGCGATCGCATCGAGGGCACCGAAGACCGTCGCGTGCCGGATCGCGTGCGGGACCACCCGGGCGTCGAGCTCGGGGTAGCCCGGCCCGTCCACCTCGCCGCAGCTGCAGCTGTGCCCGCCACAGCCGCTCTCGGCCTGCTCGTGCGCATGTCCGTGCTCATGCCCGTGCGCCTCGACGCCGAGCAGCTCGTGCATGCCGCCGAGGAGCTCGGCCACCGACACGTCGGGCGCCGCGGTGAGCAGCGGCAGCACCAGCTCGTTCTCCTTGGCGAGGTGGCTGTCGAAGGCCACCTGCAGCGCCTTCGCTGCCGCGGCCGCGCGGACCGGGTCGGTGGCGGTGTCGAGCTCGCGGACCAGACCCGTGATCACGGTGTGCTCGCCGAGCATCCCCTCGACGAGGAGCCGCCCCTCGGTGCGCTCCTGCGCGGCCGGGTACATCGCCTTCTCCTCCGCCAGCGCGTGCGGCACCAGCTCGTGCTCGCACCACCCGACCAGGTCGCTCTTAGCGGCCGCGGCCGAGACCGAGTCGCCCCGCGAGGCCGCGTCGATCAGCGCCTCGACCCGGATCGCGAGCATCCCGGCCATCTGCGCGTGGTGCTGCTCGACCGCGGCCGCCGCCGTGGCGTCCGCCTCGCTCGAGGCCAGAACGACGTTGTTCATTGCTATCTCCTCCGGTCGGTGGCCTTCGCCACACCCTGTGTTCGCCGCACCCGATGGCGGCTCGTCCCAGATTTTATTACACTCGATCCCGTGGAAATTAATCCAGGGCCGAAGAGCCCTAGTTCCGCGCTCGGGCCACGACCGGCGACGACCCGGCACCGCCGCCCGATGTCGCCTTCCCGGGCGCGCCTGCTGGAGACCCTGCGCGGCCAGCCGGAGCCAACCACCCTGGCCGCGCTCGGCGCAGCGACCGGGCTGCACGCCAATACGCTGCGCGAGCACCTCGAGCCGCTCGAGCGGCAGGGCCTGGTCGTCCGGCACCGAGCGGCGCCGAACGGGCGCGGCCGGCCCGCCTGGCTCTACGAGGCGACCCCGCACGACGATGAGCCCGGGACTTCGGAGTACGCAGGCCTGGCGGCAACGCTGGCCTCGGCCATCCACCGCAGCAGCAGCTCACCGCGCGAGGACTCGATCGCCGCGGGCGCCGAGTGGGGTCACGAGCTCGCCCGGACCCGACCGGCCGGTCCCGGCGGAGGCACCGCTCGGGACGAGGTGGTCGCGCTCCTCGACGAGATCGGCTTCGCCCCGCAGGTCGATGACTCAACCTCCGCCGTACGCCTCACCCGGTGTCCGCTGCTGGAGGCGGCACACAAGCACCCGGACGTGGTCTGCGGCGTGCACCTGGGCCTCGTCCGCGGCGCCCTCGAGGAGTACGGCGCCGACCCCGAAGGCACCGACCTGATCCCCTTCGCCGAGCCCGGTGCCTGCCGGCTCGAGCTCCCACGCATCACCGAGGACGCCCGGTGACGACCACCGCTCCCCCACCGCCCGCACCCGCCCGGCCGCACGCGCAGCCCTCGAACGAAGCCTCCCCGCTGCGCCGGATGGTCTTCTTGCTGCCGGCCGGTCTCGCGCTTCTCGCCGGCCTCGACGCGGCGCTGATGCTGCTCGGCGTGCCGGCGCCGGTCTCGACCGAGCGGCTGCCCGACGTGCACGGCATGCTGCTCGTCTTCGGCTTCGTGGGCACGCTGATCTCCCTCGAACGGTCGGTCGCGCTGCGCCGCCCCGCGGGGTACGCCGCCCCAGCGCTGCTCGGGATCGGCGGGCTGCTGCTGGTCTCGCCCGCGCCGCTGGCCGCCGGGAAGACCGCGCTGCTCCTCGGGGCGGCGGCGATGGTCGCCGTCTACGTGCCGCTGTGGCGGCGTCAGCGCGACGAGTCGGTGCTGGTCCAGGCCTTCGGGGCGGTGCTGGCGACCGGTGCACTCACGCTCTGGCTCGGCGGTGTGCCGGTGGCGGCCCTGCTGCCCTGGCTGATGGGCTTCATCGTGCTCACGATCGGCGGCGAACGGCTGGAGCTGGCCCGGATCGCGATGGGCGCCTCGGCCGGCCGGACCCTGGTGCAGCTCTCCGCCGCGCTGGTCGCGGGCGTCGTCGCCTCACTGCTGTGGCCGGAGGTCGGCTATCCCCTGCTGGGCCTGGCGATTCTCGCTCTCGTGGGCTGGCTGGCCGTCCACGACGTCGCCCGCCGCACGATCCGCGCGACCGGCCTTCCGCGGTTCATGGCGGGATGCATGCTGGCCGGCTACTTCTGGCTGGCGGTCACCGGCGTGACCTGGCTGGTCGGCGGGCCGGCGCTCGAGGGCGTCGCGTACGACGTGGTGGTGCACTCGGTCTTCCTCGGCTTCACGCTCTCGATGATCATGGCGCACGCACCGGTGATCCTGCCCGCCGTGCTGCGCCGACCGTTGCCCTACCACCCGGCGCTGGTGGCACCGGCCGTGCTCCTGCACCTGTCGCTGGTGCTGCGGATCTGGGTCGGCGACGCGCTCGGTGCGCAGTGGGCCTGGCAGACCGGGGGTGCGCTGAACATCGCCGCACTGCTGATGTTCGTGGTGGTCGCGGTCTGCTGCGCCACCCTGGTGAACCGGAAGAAGAGCCGATGAGCAACCGCCCCGCCGCCCGTGGGTTCTGGCCGCTGCGGGACCTGCCGGTCGTGTTCTGGCTGGTCACCCTGGTTGTGGTCGCACTGATCCACCCGTTCGTCCCGGCCCCCCGCTGGCTGATGATCCACCTGCTGCTGCTCGGTGCGCTCAGCCACGCGATCCTGGTCTGGAGCCAGCACTTCGCCGACGCACTGCTGCACACCGCGCCCCGCGACGGCGCCCGGCGGGTCCAGTCCACGCGGCTGCTGCTCCTCAACGGCGGAGTGCTCGGTGTGGTCACCGGCGTCCTCGCGGACGTGTGGCCGGTGACCGTTCTCGGTGCCACCGCGGTGGCCACGGCGGTGGGCTGGCACGGGGTCAGCCTGGTCCAGCAGATGCGACGCGCCCTGCCCGCCCGGTTCGCCGCCACCGTGCGCTACTACGTCGCGGCCGCCTGCTTCCTGCCGGTCGGCGCGGGCCTGGGAACTGCCCTCGCCCGAGGACTGTCGGACCCGTTGCACCAGCAGGCCACGATGGCGCATGCCGCGGTGAACCTGCTCGGCTGGATGGGGCTCACCGTGGTCGGCACCCTGGTCACCCTGTGGCCGACGATGCTGCGGACCCGGATCGTGGAGGGCACCGAACGCGCCGCCCAGCGTGCGCTGCCGGTGCTGGTGGTGGCGGTGCTGACCACGGCACTGGCCGCCCTGTGGGGCCTGCAGGTCCTCGCCGCCCTTGGCATCGCGCTCTACCTCGGCGGCCTCGGCATCGTCGCCCCCGCCTTTATAGGCACGGCCCGCCAGAAGCCGCCCGCGTCGTACCCGACCTGGTCGGTGCTGGCCGGCCTGGTCTGGCTGGTTTGTTGCCTGGTCACCCTGACCGTCGGTGTCGCCACCGCCCCCTCCTGGGCCGTGGCCGGCGACCGGTTCGGGTGGCTCACCCCGTTCCTCGCCGCCGGCTTCGGCGCACAGGTGCTGCTCGGCGCCCTGTCCTACCTGGTGCCGATGGCGCTCGGCGGCGGGCCGTCGGCGGTGCGCGCAGCGAACACGGCCCTGGACCGCGGAGGAGCGCTGCGGATCGTGATGGTCAACGCGGGGCTGCTGGTGTGTGCGCTGCCGGTCCCCAGCGTGGTGCGCGTGATCTGTTCCGCGCTGGTCCTGGGCGGGCTGGCCGCATTCATCCCCTTGTTGTTCCTGGGCATCCGCGCCGCGCGGGTCGCGAAACGTGGTCCCGCGCCGGCCGCCCGCGTCCGTCCCGGTGACGAACGCCCGCAGGGACAGGTCAGCGGTGTGGCCGCGACCGGGCTGGCCGCGGTGGTCCTCGCGGTGGCCGTCGGGGTGGCGGTGGACCCGTCCGCCCTCGCCGGCACCGGCCCGGCCGCGTCCGCGTCTGCCGGTGTCACCGCGACCGGGAAGACCACGACCGTCGAGGTCGAGGCCCGCGACATGCGGTTCACGCCGTCGACGATCGAGGTCCCCGCCGGGAACCGGCTGGTGATCGAGCTGACCAACACCGACGACGAGGACGTGCACGACCTCGTTCTCGACTCCGGCGACCGCAGCGGGAGGCTCTCCCCCGGCGAGTCGACGCGGATGGACATCGGGGTCGTCGGCCGCGCACTCGAGGGCTGGTGCTCGGTGGTGGGACACCGGCAGATGGGGATGGTGCTCGACATCGTCGTCACCGGGCAGAAGGCCGCCCCGGCGTCGTCCCATGCGGCTGCCGGACACGGCGACCACGCCGGTGGACCTGCCGACGCCGACGACGCGGCTGACGACCTGGACTTCATGGCGTCACCCGATCCGGGTTTTCTTCCCCACGACGCTGAGCTCCCTCCGCTCCAGGACGAGCGGGTGCACCGCCGTACGTTCACCGTCCAGGAGGTCGACCGCGAGGTCGCGCCCGGGGTGACCCAGCGGCTGTGGACCTTCAACGGCACCGCACCCGGTCCGACGCTGCACGGACGGGTCGGCGACGTCTTCGAGATCACCCTCGTCAACGACGGCACGATCGGCCACTCCGTCGACTTCCACGCGGGGGCGCTCGCGCCGGACGAGCCGATGCGGACGATCGGGCCGGGCGAGTCGCTGGTCTACCGCTTCACCGCGACCAGGGCGGGCGTGTGGATGTACCACTGCTCGACGATGCCGATGTCCGCGCACATCGCGAACGGGCTGTTCGGGGCGGTCGTCATCGAGCCGCCGGACCTGCCGGAGGTCGACCGCAGCTACCTGCTGGTGCAGTCCGAGCTCTACCTCGGCCCCCAGGGTGGGCCGGTCGACATGGACAAGGTGCAGGCCGAGCGGCCGGACGCGGTGGTGTTCAACGGCTACGCCAACCAGTACGACCACGCCCCGCTTCCGGCGCGGGTGGGCGAACGAGTGCGGGTCTGGGTCCTCGACGCCGGCCCGAACCGGGCCACGTCGTTCCATGTGGTCGGCGGCCAGTTCGACACGGTGTACGCCGAAGGTGGTTACCTGCTCCGGGGAGGCCCCGGTGGAGCGCAGAGCCTCGGGTTGCAGGCCGCCCAGGGTGGCTTCGTCGAGCTGACCTTCCCGGAGGCTGGGCACTACCCGTTCGTGTCCCACGTCATGGTCGACGCCGAACGCGGGGCGCACGGCGTCTTCGAGGTGAGCCGCTGACCGCCCACCACCGGAGCGAGCGCGTGGCTACGTCCTGATGCCGGTCAGAGTCACCAAGAGACCGGCCGGATCGGTGTAGGTGCACTGCACGGTGTCGACACTGTTGCGGTCGAAGCCGGGCAGGTCGAGGGTGGTGATCGGCCCTGTCCCGTCGGGGAAGACCACCTGGATGAGGACCGGGATGATCACGTCCTCGCTGTCCACCACGTTGAAGGGTGTGCCGATGCCCGGTGGACCGAGGAACGTCAGGACCGTCTCGCCTCCACAGTCGAGCACCCGCTCGTTCTCCCAGGACGGTGGTGGCGCCTTCGCCATGGCCGGGGCCGCCGTACCCAGCGCGATCGATACTCCGATGAACCCTGCCGTCAGGGCGATTGCCGTTCGTTGCATGACGTGACCTCCTGGAAAAAGCCTCCGATGGTCACCCGCTTCGCGGAATAGCCCCTTCTGGGGATGTCTCGCGTGGCCCGCTCAGGCGCTGTCGGCGAGCTGGTCGGCGTCCTCGCCGGCCAGCTCGTGGATCCCGGCCACCACGTCGGCCAGCGAGACGTAGGGCGAGCGCGCCAGCAGCGGCAACAGCTGCTCGCTCTCCTTCTTGAGGTGGGTCTCCAGCATCACCAGGAGGCCGGCCGCGGCAGCCACGGCGAGGACCGGGTCCGGGGCCTCACCGAGGTCGGCGACGAGCCGGCGGACCGTCGCGTGGTCCTCCAGCATGCCGTCCACGAGCAGCGTCCCGGCCTCCTCGGCACGGGCCCGCGGATAGAGCGCCTCCTCCTCGGCGATCACGTGCTCGAGAAGCTCCTCGCGGCACCACTGCCACAGCTGGAGCCGGACCGCCTCGGCCTGCGCGGTGTGCCGCCCGACGGCCGCCGCGACCAGCGCATCGGTCCGTCGGCGCAGCGTGCCGATCAGCTCCGCGTTGTGCTCGGTCATGGCCGCGACCGCGGCGGCCTCGCGTCGCGGGGAGAAGACGGTGACGTGGTGCATGGGGGCCTCCGGTCGGTAGGGCGAGCAGCCGCTCCATCTCAGCCGGATCCCGACCGGGAGCGATAGGGCCGAAGGGCCCTGGGCCTCAGCGGACCCGTTCCACCCGGCCCTCGTCCCACACCGGGCCGTCCGACTCGTAGACCGAGCCATCCGCACCGTAAACCAGGAACCGGTCGAAGCCGCGCGCGAACCAGCGGTCATGGGTGACCGCCAGCACTGTGCCGTCGAACGCCTCCAGGCCCTCCTCGAGCGCCTCGGCGGACTCCACGTCGAGGTTGTCGGTGGGCTCGTCGAGGAGCAGCAGCGTCGCCCCGGACAGCTCGAGCAGCAGGATTTGGAACCGTGCCTGCTGGCCGCCGGACAGCGACTCGAACTTCTGCTCGGCCGCGTGCGCGAGCTCGTAGCGGTCCAGCGCACGAGCGGCGGGTTCGCGGGGCATCCCGTCCCGGTGCTCGTCTCCGCGGTGCAGGATCTCGAGGAGCGTACGGCCCATCAGCTCGGGGTGCTCGTGGGTCTGCACGAACCATCCGGGCCGGACCCGGGCGCCGAGCCGCGCGCGGCCGGTGTGCGCGACCGGTTTGATCGGCACGTCACCGACCGGGCGGTGCTCCACGTCCGGGTCGCTGCCGCCGGCGGCCAGCAACCGCAGGAAGTGCGACTTTCCGGACCCGTTGGAGCCGAGTACGGCGACCCGCTCGCCGTACCACACCTCGAGGTCGAACGGCCTCATCAGCCCGGTCAGCTCCAGGTCCTCGCAGACCACTGCGCGCTTGCCGGTCCGACCGCCCTTGAGCCGCATCTTCACCTGCTGCTCACGCGGCTGCGCCGTCGGCGGGCCGGCCTCCTCGAACTTGCGGAGACGGGTCTGCGCGGCCTTGTACTGCGAGGCGAGGCCGTCGTTGTACTCCGCCTTGATCTTGTAGCGCAGCACGAGTGCCTTCAGCTTGGCGTGCTCCTCGTCCCACCGTTTGCGCATCTCCTCGAAGCGGGCGAACCGGGCCCGACGCGCCTCGTGGTAGGACGCGAAGCCACCGGGATGCACCCATGCGGTGTTGCCGGCCGCGCCGAGCTCCACGGTGACCACCCGCGTCGCGGTGTTGTTCAACAGCTCGCGGTCGTGGCTGATGTAGAGGATGGTCTTGGCGGACTCGTTGATCCGCTGCTCGAGCCAGGTCTTGCCCGGTACGTCGAGGAAGTTGTCCGGCTCGTCGAGCAGCAGCACCTCGTCCGGTCCGCGGAGCAGGAACTCGAGCACCAGCCGCTTCTGCTCGCCGCCCGAGAGCGTGGTCAGCTCCCGGTACTTCGCGCGCTCGTAGGGCACGCCGAGCGCGGCCGTCGTGCACACGTCCCAGGTGACCTCGAGGTCGTAGCCGCCGGCATCGGCCCACTCGGCGAGCGCGGTGGCGTACCGCATCTGGGTCTTCTCGTCGTCGGTCTCCATCAGCGCGAGCTCGCAGGCCTCGACCCGTTCCGCGGCGTGCCGTGCGCGCTCCGGGGAGACCGACAGCAGCAGGTCGTGGACGGTTCTCCCCGCATTGCCCTGGGTGACCATCTGCCGCATCACGCCGAGGCCGCCGGACCGGGTGACCGCCCCCGCGTGCGGGACGAGGTCCCCGGTGATGATCCGCAGCAGCGTTGTCTTGCCCGCGCCGTTCGCACCGACCAGCGCCACCTTCGCGCCCTCGCCGACCCGGAACGACACGTCGTCGAGCAGCACCCGCCCGTCGGGAAGCTCGTACCGGATACCTGCGACGTCTACATGGCCCACAGTCGACCATTGTGGACGGGTACGACGGAGCGCGCGAACCGATTACCTCAGGCGGAGTCGCTCTGCTCGCCGAAGGACGACGAGCGACCCGCCTCGAGCCTCGCCACGGGGACCCGGAACGGCGAGCACGAGACGTAGTCCAGGCCGACCTCGTCGAAGAAGTGGATCGAGTCCGGGTCACCCCCGTGCTCGCCGCAGACCCCGAGGTGCAGGTCGGGCCGGGTTCGGCGGCCCTCGGCGACCGCGTGCCGGACCAGGGCGCCGACACCATCGCGGTCCAGGGACTCGAACGGGGAGACCCCGAAGATCCCCTTCTCGAGGTAGGTGCTGAAGAACGACGCCTCCACGTCGTCGCGCGAGAAGCCCCACGTCATCTGGGTGAGGTCGTTGGTGCCGAAGGAGAAGAACTCCGCGGCCTCCGCGATCTCACCGGCGGCCATCACCGCCCGCGGCAGCTCGATCATCGTGCCGACCCGGAACCGGAGCTCCACGCCGCGCTCCGCCTCGATCTCGGCAGCCACCCGGGCGATGTCGGTCTTGACCAGCTCGAGCTCCTGCACGGTGGCCACCAACGGGATCATGATCTCCGGCTGGGGGTCGCCGCCGGCGGCGGTCCGCTCGGCGGTCGCCTCCAGGATCGCCCGCGCCTGCATCGCGAACAGGCCCGGGATGACGATGCCGAGCCGGACACCGCGCAGGCCCAGCATCGGGTTCTGCTCGTGCAGGCGCTTCACCGCGTCCAGCAGCTTGTGGTGCAGGGTGTCGCGGTTCCCGCGCTCGTCCTCCAGGGCCACCGCGACGGACAGGTCGGTGTAGTCGGGAAGGAACTCGTGCAGCGGCGGGTCGATCAGCCGGATCGTCACCGGCAGCCCGTCCATCGCCTCCAGGATGCCGACGAAGTCCTCGCGCTGCTGCGGGAGCAGCTCGGAGAGCGCCTTCTCCTGCTCCTCGACGGTCTCGGCGACGATCAGGTGCTCGACAAGTGCCTTCCGCTCGCCGAGGAACATGTGCTCGGTGCGGCACAGGCCGATCCCCTGGGCACCGAACCGGCGGGCCCGCGACGCGTCGTCGGGAGTGTCCGCGTTGGCCCGCACGGCGAGCCGGCGTGCACTGTCGGCGTGCTCCATGATCCGGGCGACTGCGGCCACCAGCTCGTCGCCCTGGGCCGCGTCGTCGCCCTCGAAGTGCCGCACCACCAGCGAGTCCATCACCGGGACGTCGCCGGCGAAGACCTCACCGGTGGTCCCGTCGATCGAGATCACGTCGCCCTCGTTGACGGTGACCCCGTCGGGGTTCGTGAACCGCTTCCCCTTCACGTCCACATCGAGGGAGTCCGCACCGCAGACACAGGTGCGGCCCATGCCGCGGGCGACCACGGCGGCGTGCGAGGTCTTCCCACCGCGGCTGGTCAGGATGCCCTTCGCGCAGACCATGCCCTTGAGGTCATCGGGGTTGGTCTCCCGGCGGACGAGAATCACGTCCTCGCCACGGTCGCTCCACTCCACCGCCGTGGTCGAGTCGAAGACCGCCTTGCCGACGGCCGCACCCGGGGAGGCGTTCATCCCCTTCCCGATCAGGTTCCGCTCGGCTCCGGTGTCGAAGCGCGGGAACATCAGCTGGGCGAGCTGGTCGCCGGTGACCCGTCGTACCGCCTCGTCCATGTCGATCAGGCCCTGGTCGACGAGCTGGACGGCGATCCGGAACGCGGCCTCGGCGGTGCGCTTGCCGACCCGGGTCTGCAGCATCCACAGCTTGCCGCGTTCGATGGTGAACTCGATGTCGCAGAGGTCCTTGTAGTGCTCCTCCAGGGTCTGCATGATGCCGAGGAGCTCGTCGTACGACGCCTTGTCGATCGTCTCGAGGTCGCCGAGCGGGACGGTGTTGCGGATGCCCGCGACCACGTCCTCGCCCTGCGCGTTCTGGAGGTAGTCGCCGTAGATGCCCTGGGCGCCCGAAGCCGGGTCCCGGGTGAAGGCGACGCCGGTCCCGGAGTCCATGCCGCAGTTGCCGAACACCATCGTGACGATGTTGACCGCGGTGCCGAGGTCGGCCGGGATCCGTTCCTGGCGGCGGTAGAGCACCGCACGCTCGGTGTTCCACGAGTCGAACACCGCGCGGACCGCCATGTCGAGCTGCACCCTCGGGTCTTGCGGGAAGTCGCTGCCGGTGTGGTCGAGGATCTGCTGCTTGTACGTCGCCACCAGCTCGCGGATGTCGTCCACGCCGAGGTCGAGGTCGTTCTTCGTCCCCCGGTCATCCTTCAGGTCCTCGAGCGCCTCGTGGAAGACGCTCGCGTCGATGCCGAGGACGGTGGCACCGAACATCGCCAGCAGCCGCCGGTAGGAGTCGTAGGCGAACCGCTCGTCCCCGCCGGCCTGGGCGGCCAGGCCCGCGACCGACTCGTCGTTGAGGCCGACGTTGAGCACCGTCTCCATCATCCCGGGCATGGAGAACTTGGCGCCGGACCGCACCGACACCAGGAGCGGGTCGTCGGGCTGGCCGAGCCGCTTGCCGCGTTCGCGCTCGAGAGCAGCCAGGTGCTCGTCGATCTCTGCGGCGAGGCCCTCGGGCTCGGTGCCGTCGGCGAGGTAGGCGCGACAGGCATCGGTGCTGATCGTGAATCCCGGCGGCACCGGTAGTCCCAGGTTGCTCATCTCGGCGAGGTTCGCGCCCTTGCCGCCGAGGAGATCCTTCTGGTCCTTGCTGCCTTCGGAGAAGTCGTACACGTACTTCGTCATGAGCCGATCATTCACCACACCGGGCTCATCCATGAAGGCCGGTCGGCCCTAGTCCTTGGTGGACTCGGCCCACAGGTTGATGCCGGAGTCCACCGCGTCCCGGTCGATCGCCTCGAGCTCGGCGTCGGTGAAGGGTGGACCTGCCAGCGCGTCGAGGTTGGTGTCGAGCTGTTCGACCGAGGACGCGCCGATCACCGCCGAGGTGACCCGGGCGTCCCGCAGCGCCCACTGCAGCGCCATCTGGGCGAGCCGCTGACCGCGCTGCTCCGCGATCCGATTCAGTGACCGGACGTGCGCCAGCACGTCCTCGTCGAGGTGCCCCTCCAGCAGCGAGCTGCCCTCCCGCGCGGCCCGCGAGTCCGCGGGGACGCCGTCGAGGTAGCGGTCGGTGAGCAGGCCCTGGGCGAGGGGCGAGAACACGATGCAGCCCATCCCCTGCTCCTCGAGCTCGTCGAGCAGGTCCTCCTCGATCCACCGGTTCAACATCGAGTACGACGGCTGGTGGATCAGCAGCGGAGTGCCGAGGTCACGGGCGATCGCCGCGGCCTCGTGGGTCTTCTTCGCCGAGTAGGACGAGATCCCGACGTACAGCGCCTTCCCGGCTCGGACCGCGCGGTCGAGCGCCATCATCGTCTCCTCGACCGGCGTGTCCGGGTCGAACCGGTGGCTGTAGAAGATGTCGACGTAGTCCAGGCCCATCCGCTGCAACGACTGGTCGAGCGAGGCCAGCAGGTACTTCCGTGACCCGCCGCCCTGCCCGTAGGGCCCCGGCCACATGTCGTAGCCGGCCTTGGTGGAGATCACCAGCTCGTCGCGGTGGGCCGCGAAGTCCTCGCGGAGGTAGCGGCCGAAGTTGGTCTCCGCCCGGCCGTAAGGCGGTCCGTAGTTGTTGGCCAGGTCGAAGTGGGTGACGCCGCGGTCGAACGCCCGGCGCAGGATCGCGCGCTGGGTCTCGTCCGGCCGGTCGTCGCCGAAGTTCTGCCAGAGGCCGAGCGAGATCACCGGGAGCTGAAGACCACTCCGCCCGGTGAAGCGGTACTCCATCGTGTCGTAGCGGTCGGCGGCGGCTTCGTATCCAGACATGGGGCCATAGTGTCCCGGTCACACCGGGATCGCCAGGCCGGTGGCGACCACCATCTCGGCGAACCCGATCGTGTCCTGCGCGCGGCGATCGGGCGCGTCGTCGTAGTGCCCGGTCTCCTCGCCCAGCTGGCGCAGCGTCATCGCCTCCCCCACGATCGGGTGCCAGCGTTCGTCGAAGGCCTCGAGCGCGTACCGGCCGGCACCGGTCTTGGACGTGAGCGTGTCCGTGGCCAGCAGGTGGTGCAGCCGGCTGGTGCCCAGCACGAACCACGCGACCTGGTCGGTCTTGCCGGCCTCGTCGGGGAACCGGTGCAGCTGCTCGACCTCGGGTGCCCAGTAGTCACGCAGGTTGTCGTGGGTGTACCGCCGCAGCGCGGTCCGGTCGGTCCAGATGGCGACGTCCTCGAGCGCCGGCCCGCGCACGGTGACGCCGTGCCGGGCGAGCTCGTGCCAGGTCACCGGATGCACGTCGAGCCGGGCCTCGTCGTGGAAGAGACCGGCCTGGGTGCAGGGTAGGTCGGGGCAGGCGTACGGCGCAGCCGCGAGCTCGTCCCAGGTCAGGTGGAACCCATCGAAGGACGGGGCGGGAAACACCTCGCTGATCCGGGCGTGGACCACACGGAGCGCCTCGACCACGTCGGCCGGCGGTCGGTCGAGCACCGCGACGTAGTCGATGTCGCTGCGTCCGTCGTACCACTCCCCGAAGCCAAGCGAACCGTGCAGGTAGAGACCCTCGACCAGCCCGGGCACCATCTCGTCCGCCAACGAGAGGAACGTCCCGGCGACCTGGCGGACCTCCGCAGGTGGCCAGCTGCCCGGCGTGCGACCACGGGATCGGGCATCGTGCATCCTCCTATCCTGCCCGACGCAGCACCTCCACGACGGTGCGGCGAAGGTCCCGATGACTCAGCCCCAGCTCGGCGAAGGCCGACTCCACGACCGGGTCGCCGCCACGGGCCAGCCCGAGCAAGATGTGCTCGGTGCCGATGTAGTTGTGCTTGAGCGCGAGCGCCTCGCGCAGGGACAGCTCGAGGACCTTCCTGGCCGGCTTGGAGAACCGCGGGGACCGGCGGCGCGCCGACCCGGCACTGAGGCTGCTGCCGAGGTTGTCCTCCACCCGGCGCATCACCTCGGCGAGGTCGATGCCGATCGCCTCCAGCGCCTCGGCATCGTCCTCGTCCAGCCGGTCGGGTGGGCCAGCGACTGTGGCCAGGCGACGCCGCACCGTGTCGGGCGGTGCTCCGAGACCACGCATCACCCCCACCGCGAGACACTGCTCGTCGTCGAGCAGCGCGAGGAGCAAATGCTCGGGCCGGACCGTCTCCGCGTCGGCCTCCGCGGCGATTCGCTGGGCTGCCTTGACCGCGTTCCTCGCCCGCTTGGTGAACCGTTCGAACATCAGCGTTCCTCCCGGAACCGGGGGCCGAGCCGTTTGCCGTGCTTCTTGTGCACCGCCTGCCGGCTCACGCCCAGGACGTCGGCGATCTCCTGCCACGACCAGCCCTGACCGCGGGCGCTCGCGACCTGTGACTCCTCGAGCTTCTCCAGCAGCCTGCGCAGCGCCGAGACCGCACGGAGTCCGGTGTGCGGGTCGGCGGCCGCCGCGGCGGTGGCGAGCTTCGTTGCCTCGGACATGGCTGTCAACCTACGTTGACATGCGGGGCGTTGTCAACCGTTGTTGACAGACCGGGTCTCCAGCACCCGGAACCCCTTCGCGCTGGCGAGCCGCTCGGTCGGATAGCCCCGCTCGCCCAGCCACCGCTGCAGGGAGTCCGCCCCCAGGTTCTTGCCGACCACCATCACCGCCCGGCCCCCTGGCGCCAGCCGCGGCAACCAGGTGAGCAGCAGCGCGTGCAGGGCCTGCTTGCCGATCCGGATCGGCGGGTTGGACCAGATCTCGTCGAACCGGACATCCGTCGGCACCTCGTCGGGGGTGAGCGCGGTGACCCGGTCCGCGACGCCCATCGCCGCGGCGTTCTCGTTCGCCAGCAGCACCGCGCGCTCGTTCACGTCGACCGCCCACACCCTGGCCGCCGGCACCGCCACCGCGAGGGCCAGCCCGATCATCCCGAAGCCGCAGCCGAGGTCGAGGAAGGTCCCGGCCGCCGGCGGCTGGGTCTCCCGGAACAGGATCGCGGTGCCGATGTCGAGCCGACCCTGCGCGAACACGCCGGACCCCGAGGTCAGCGACAGCTCGTGGCCCCACACCGTGGCCCGGACCGGCTGCCGTTTGAACGGCACCGACGGATCAGCGGAGAAGTAGTGCTCATCCATGCCGCGCCCCGGGCAACGAGCGGACGGTCCGCGCAGCCTGAGCCTGTGCGGCCAGCTCGGCGTCGGCGGGGTAGGCGACCTCCTCCAGCGTCAGACCGTGCGGGTGTACGACGGTCACGCCGCCATCACGCACGCCACGGCGGAGCACCTCCCCGGCCCACGACGGCTCCCGTCGCCCCTCCCCCACAGCGATCATGCAGCCGACGAGCGACCGGACCATGTTGTGGCAGAACGCATCCGCGCGCACGGTGGCCACCGCGAGGCCACTGGCATCGCGGGACCAGGACAGGTCGAGCAACGTACGGATCGTGGTCGCGCCCTCCCGCTTCTTGCAGAACGCCGCGAAGTCGTGCTCCCCCCGAAGCTCGGCGGCCGCGGCGTTCATCGCCTCGAGCTCCAGCGGACGCGGCCAGGCCAACACCGCGGTGCGCACCAGCGGGTCCACCAGCGACGGGGCGTCGGCGATCCGGTAGGCGTACCGGCGCCAGGTTGCGGAGAACCGGGCGTCGAACCCGTCCGGTGCCGGTGCCGCCCGGTGCACCCGCACGTCGGCAGGCAGGATCCCGTTCAGTCTCCTCAGCAGAGCCTCCACCGGGCCCGCCGTACTCCGGCCCGCGGCTGCCTCGAGCACGGCATCCTCGACGTCGACGTGCACGACCTGGCCGCGGGCGTGGACGCCGGTGTCGGTGCGGCCCGCGCAGGTGACGGCGACCGACTCGAGCCGCAGCAGCTGCGCGAGCGCCCCCTCGAGGGTGCCCTGGACGGTGCGCAGGGACGGTTGGGTCGCCCAGCCGTGGAAGTCTGTCCCGTCGTAGGCGAGGTCGAGTCGGAGCCGCACGCGCGCCATCCTCGCAGACCGCCCGAACGGGCCCTCAGCGGCGGGAGGCGAGCCGGTGGGACTCCTCGAGCAGCTCGCGCAGCTCGTCGTCGGCGACCCGGTCCAGCCGGACCAGGACCAGGCTCGGCGAGCGGTCGTGGTGCGGGGTCCAGAAGTACGTCTCGGGATCGGAGCCGGCGAGCACGTCGCGTTCCGTGGTCTTCACGGTGAGCACGCCGTCCTCCCACATCCGCGCCATCAGCGTTTTCGCGAACCAGGCCGGCTGTCCCCAGCTGAGTCGCTCCGTCACCCCCGGCAGGGACAGGCAGACCCGCCGTACGTCCTCCTCCGTGGCCATGAGCACCACCTTGCCGCGCGGGAGGATGCACGTCCATCGACCGGACCTGCGACGCTGGGCTGCGTGAACGACATCGCCCGCTCGCTGGTTCTGTTCGTCGTCGCCGCGCTCGCCGAGATCGGAGGTGCCTGGCTGGTGTGGCAGGGCGTGCGCGAGCACCGAGGATGGATCTGGGTCGGTGCCGGCGTGCTCGCGCTCGGCGCGTACGGCTTCGTCGCCACCCTGCAGCCCGACGCGCACTTCGGCCGGATCCTCGCCGCCTACGGAGGCGTGTTCGTCGCCGGGTCGCTCGCCTGGGGGATGGTGATGGACGGGTTCCGCCCCGACCGCTACGACGTCACCGGCTCCCTGGTGTGCCTGCTCGGCGTCGCGGTCATCATGTACGCACCTCGGTCGGCCTGACGCGGCGGCTGCTCGGCGCGATACTGGCCGGGTGACGGTGAACGGTCGGCCGGTCGACCGGCAAGGGATCCATGACGAGCTGGAGCGGGTGCGCGCCGACCTGCATCAGCTGGTCGCGGGGGCGTCGGCGACCGACCTCCGCCGCCGTACCGACGGCACCCGGTGGACGAACCAGCAGATGCTGTTCCACATGGTGTTCGGCTACATGGTCGTGCGCCGGCTCCTACCGCTGGTGCGCCTCTTCGGGCGGCTCCCGGACAGGTTCAGCCGCGTCTTCGCCGCGTTGCTGAACTCGGGCACGCGTCCCTTCCACGTCGTCAACTACCTGGGCTCCTGCGGTGGCGCGCTGGTGTTCCGCGGGTCACGCCTGACCCGGCAGCTCGACCGCACCGTCGATACGCTGCACCGGCGCCTCGACGCCGAGTCCGGGGACGCACTGGACCGAAGAATGCACTTCCCGGTCGGCTGGGACCCGTTCTTCCGCGACACGATGACGTTGGCTGAGGTGTACCGCTACGGCACCCAGCACTACAAGCTCCACCGTGAGCAGCTGACGCTCGAGCCGCACCGGAAGGGCTGAAAAGCAAGAAGCGCGCCCCCGGTCGAACCAGGGACGCGCTTCCTTCTCGCCTTGCAAGTGACTAGATCACTTGTTGTCCTTCGTGGCCTCCTCGGCCTCGGCGGACTCGTCGGCAGCGGCCTCGGCCGCACCGGCCTGCTCGGCCTGGACGGCGTCGCTGCCCTCGGGCTGAGCGGTCTCCGTCTGCTCCTCGGAGACCGCGGTCTCCTCGGGAGCCTCGGTGGCCTCAGCCTCGGTGGCCTCCGCCTCGGTGGCGGGAGCCTCCTCAGCCGGGGCTGCCGCGGCCGGAGCTGCGGCGACCTTCTCGGTGCGGGCCTTGGCGACGTACTCCTCGGTCACCAGCTCGATGACCGCCATCGGGGCGTTGTCGCCCTTGCGGGGGCCGAGCTTGGTGATCCGGGTGTAGCCACCGGGGCGCTCCGCGAAGCGAGGTGCGATGTCCTCGAACAGGGTGTGCACGACACCCTTGTCACGGATCGTGGACAGCACCTGGCGACGGTTGTGCAGGTCACCCTTCTTCGCCTTGGTGATCAGCCGCTCGGCGACCGGACGCAGCACGCGGGCCTTCGCCTCGGTCGTGGTGATCCGACCGTGCTCGAACAGGGCCGTGGCCAGGTTCGCGACGATGAGCTTCTGGTGCGCCGGGCTGCCGCCGAGGCGGGCGCCCTTCTTGGGGGTAGGCATTGCTTCTTCTCATTTCTCCCGAGCCGTGTCAGGTACCCGGATAGATGTATTCAGGGGCAAGGCCCCCGAGCGGTTTAGTACTGCTCGTCCTCGACGAACGAGTCGTCGTCGTCCTCGTACGCCGCGAGCGCAGCCTGCGGGTCGAAGCCCGGAGCGCTGTCCTTGAGCGAGAGGCCCATCTCCACGAGCTTGGCCTTGACCTCGTCGATCGACTTCGCACCGAAGTTGCGGATGTCGAGCAGGTCCTGCTCCGAGCGCGAGATCAGCTCACCCACGGTGTGGATGCCCTCGCGCTTGAGGCAGTTGTAGGAACGCACGGTCAGCTGCAGGTCCTCGACGGGAAGGGCCAGATCAGCGGCCAGCTGCTCGTCGACCGGCGACGGCCCGATGTCGATGCCCTCGGCCTCGACGTTCAGCTCCCGTGCGAGCCCGAACAGCTCGACGAGGGTCTTGCCGGCCGAGGCGATCGCGTCGCGGGGACGGATCGACGGCTTGGTCTCGACGTCGATGACCAGCTTGTCGAAGTCCGTGCGCTGCTCGACACGGGTGGCCTCGACCTTGTAGGTGACCTTCAGGACCGGGCTGTAGATCGAGTCGACCGGCATCCGGCCGATCTCGACGTCGCCGGCCTTGTTCTGCACCGAGGAGACGTAGCCGCGGCCACGCTCCACGACGAGCTCCATCTCGAGCTTGCCCTTGTCGTTGAGCGTGGCGATCTTCAGGTCGGGGTTGTGCACCTCGACACCGGCCGGCGGCGCGATGTCCGCGGCGGTGACGTCACCGGGGCCCTGCTTGCGCAGGTACATGGTGACCGGCTCGTCGTGCTCGGAGGAGACCACGAGGTCCTTGAGGTTCAAGATGACCTCGGTGACGTCCTCCTTGACACCCTCGATCGTCGAGAACTCGTGCAGCACGCTGTCGATCTTGATGCTGGTCACCGAGGCGCCAGGGATCGAGGACAGCAGCGTACGACGCAGCGAGTTCCCCAGTGTGTAGCCGAAGCCGGGCTCCAGTGGCTCGATCACGAACCGCGAGCGGAACTCGTCGACGGACTCTTCCGACAGGGTCGGGCGCTGAGCGATAAGCACTTGATGTTTCCTTTCCGAGCCCACCCGCTATATGACGGACTCGAACCGAAGGGAATGGCGGTGGAAGCCGATCGCGACCACCGCCGGGGGTACTCGGGGGGCGGAGCCCCCCGAGCGTTTACTTCTTGGAGTAGAACTCGACGATGAGCTGCTCCTGGACCGGGATGTCGATCTGCTGACGGACCGGGAGCTGGTGCACGAGGATGCGCATCCGGTTCGGCAGGGCCTCGAGCCAGGCCGGGACGATCCGCTCGCCGTGGGTCTCGCGAGCCACGATGAACGGCGTCATCTCGAGCGACTTCTCACGGACGTCGATGACGTCGTGCTGGGTCACCTGGAAGGACGGGATGTCGACCTTCTTGCCGTTGACCCGGAAGTGCCCGTGCGTGACCAGCTGACGTGCGTGGCGACGCGTGCGGGCGAACCCGGCGCGGTAGACCACGTTGTCGAGCCGGCACTCGAGAAGCTGCAGCAGGTTGTCACCGGTCTTGCCGGGACGCCGGCTGGCCTCCACGTAGTAGCGGTAGAACTGCTTCTCGAGGATTCCGTAGGTGAAACGAGCCTTCTGCTTCTCGCGAAGCTGCAGGAGGTACTCGCTCTCCTTGATGCGGCCGCGGCCGTGCTGGCCGGGCGGGTAGGGACGACGCTCGTAAGCCTGGTCGCCACCGACGAGGTCGACACCCAGACGGCGCGACTTCTTCGTCATGGGTCCGGTGTAACGGGCCATGGTTGGAAATCTCCTTAGCTACTGGTCGGGTGTCAGACGCGACGGCGCTTGGGCGGCCGGCATCCGTTGTGGGGCGTGGGCGTGACGTCCGCGATGGTGCCGACCTCGAGGCCGATCGCACCGAGGGACCGGATCGCCGTCTCGCGGCCCGAACCCGGGCCCTTGACGAACACGTCGATCTTCTTCATGCCGTGCTCCATCGCCCGACGACCAGCAGCCTCGGCTGCCATCTGCGCGGCGAACGGGGTGGACTTGCGCGAGCCCTTGAAGCCGACGGTGCCGGCGGAGGCCCATGAGATCACTGCGCCCGTGGGGTCGGTGATCGTGACGATCGTGTTGTTGAACGTGCTCTTGATGTGGGCTTCGCCCTGAGCAATGTTCTTCTTCTCCTTGCGGCGCACCTTCTTGGCGCCGGCAGCCTGACGGCTCTTGGGAGGCATTCAGTTTCTCCTGAGGATTGTCTGGTGAAGCGATACGAGGAAGTCGGACAGGTGACGGGCAGAGCCCGCGATCACTTGGCCTTCTTCTTGCCGGCGACGGTGCGCTTGGGACCCTTGCGGGTACGCGCGTTGGTCTTGGTGCGCTGACCACGGACGGGCAGGCCCTGACGGTGCCTGCGGCCCTGGTAGCTGCCGATCTCGATCTTGCGACGGATGTCGGCCTGGACCTCACGGCGGAGGTCACCTTCGATCTTGAAGTTGGCTTCGATCTCGTCGCGGAGCCTGACCAGCTCCTCGTCACCCAGCTGGTGCACACGCATATTCGGGTCGACCCCGGTCGTGGCGAGCAGCGCCTGGGCGCGGGTACGGCCGATGCCGTAGATGTAGGTAAGTGCGATCTCGATGCGCTTGTCACGCGGGAGGTCCACACCAACGAGGCGTGCCATAAAAGGCGGTGTCCCTTCAATCGTTCGGAGGTTTCAGTTCGTGTCGCGTCCCGGGCCTCGTGGTCCGGGCCCCGGCCTCCGGTCCGGGGGTGGTTCGTCCGTCGTACGGCGGACTAAGCGATCACGTCGAGGTATTCAGTTGTGGCGCGCGCCGGGGCTCAGCCCTGGCGCTGCTTGTGGCGCGGGTTCTCGCAGATCACCATGACGCGGCCGTGGCGACGGATCACCTTGCACTTGTCACAGATCGGCTTGACGCTCGGGTTGACCTTCATGTTCGAAGCTCTTCTCGTGGGTTGACGGCTGGGTGTTACTTGTACCGGTAGACGATCCGCCCGCGGGTCAGGTCGTAGGGAGAGAGCTCCACCACGACACGATCCTCGGGAAGGATGCGGATGTAGTGCTGACGCATCTTGCCGCTGATGTGGGCGAGGACCTTGTGCCCGTTGCTCAGCTCTACCCGGAACATCGCGTTCGGGAGAGCTTCGACAACCGTGCCCTCGATCTCGATCACGCCTTCTTTCTTCGGCATGTCCTCCGCAATCTGTTGTTGGCTGGTCTACCGTTGGTGCACTGCGCTCGCAGGACGAGCACAGGTGGCCCGGGAACCGCCCCGGCTGGGCCGGGTGGACCTCGCGGAGCCCGCCCCGGCACCCCATCCCGGGCACGACGAAGGGCTCGAGCTCGAGTCGTTCATCGCTTGCCGGGCAGCCGCAGGGCACCACGAAACAGGCCCACGTTGGGCCGACATATGATTCTACGCCAATTCCGGCCCTGACCGTTAATCGCCGAGTCGGCTCGTCCGCCGCCCGGAACCGTGACTAATCGGCCTGTCTGCCGCATCGACGCCGCAATCAGTCGCAACCGCGGCGTCCTGCCGAGATTCTGATGCGGTTGCGACTGACTGAACGATTTCCACGGCCCGGGATCCCGCGCTGGCTCAACGGGTCACTCACCGCCCGGCGGTCGCACCGGTCCTGGCCGGAGAGGAGTTCGGTGTCCTTGCCGTCCATATGGATGAGAACGCCATCGCGAGTGATCTGGGTGTCGTTTCCTTCCATATGGACGGAATTGACGTGCGTCGCAGGGACGGCGCCCGCGCCGACGTACGCCGCGAGGCAGCCATCCGAGCCGAGGACCGTTGCGGTTCACGTGCGCGGGAACGGTCGTCCGATCGCGAAGATCACGACCGTTGCGGTTCACGTGCGCGGGAACGGTTGTCGCACTCGCCCGGGTCAGGCCGGTGACTTGCGCCGCACCAGCCGGTCGAACTACGCGGTGCCGGGCGAGGTTAACGCCGACTGGCCCGAACGCGCCGGGTCCGCGGCGGTCAGCGGCCGCCGAAGGGGACGCCGAGCTCCTTGAGCCTGGCCTCTCCCCCGTCGATCGCGGTGAGGATCCAGGTCCCCTGCGGGGTCAGCGTGAAGGTGTGCTCGAAATGGGCCG
>DATFGA010000287.1:0-5285 GCA_035249775.1 Nocardioidaceae bacterium
ACCCCTTCCGGTCTGACCGGGCAGATCATGACCTGGGAAGCCGCCCCGGCTCCGCTGATCGGCGGGATCGGGCTGCTGGAGCGCGCCGTCGGCTACACGCTCGGCAGCCTCCTGCTCGTCACGCCCGATGCCATGGCTCGCCCGTCGCCATGTGCTGGATGGGACCTTCGGGCTCTGCTCCGGCACATGAACGACTCGCTCAAGGCGTTGCACGAGGCGGGTGACGCCGGCCGGGTCGAGCTGTCGTCCGCCGGCAGCTACGGCGACCCGGAGACCGACCCGGTGATGACGCTTCGCAACCGCGCGTGCACCATGCTCGGCGCCTGGGCCAACGCCGACGGCCGCGACTGGGTCACCATCGACGGGTGCCCGGTTACCGGCGGAGTGGTCACTGCCACCGGCGCGCTCGAGATCACCGTGCACGGCTGGGACGTCGCCCAAGCCGTCGGTCAGCCACGACCGATCCCGAGGGCCCTCGCCGAGGAGCTGCTCCCCCTCGCGTCCCTGCTCGTGACCGACGCCGACCGACCCGGTCGGTTCGCCGCCCCCCTCGAGGTCTCGCCGGGTGCTACGCCGGCGGACCGGTTGCTCGCGTACCTCGGCCGGGGGACTGACTGACCACCACGTCGTACGTCGTTCGCCCACCTTTCGCCGACTTTCGGCCGATGTGGTTGAAACTCGAACGGCGTGTCGGCAGCCGCGTCCAAGAAGCCACCGCTAGCATCGCCGAAACAGCCGGGGGGCTGCATCATTTGGCAACGTCCAAGGGGGACATCATGAGTTTCAGCATCGGCACTGCGCTCGCAGACGCCCGCGACAACCGCGCCCAGACCGACCTACTCGTCGAAGGCCAGTGGATCCACGGTCAGATCACCGCGGTCGACGGGTTCGGCGTCGTCCTCGAACGGCCGGACGGCTCGCACTCCGTCGTACGCGTGGAGAGCATCGCCGCAGTCGAGGTGAACGCACCGGGCGCGACCAGCGGCCGCACCATTCCGCGACAGATGGCGATGGCCCGCTGATTCAGAGCTTGGTCCGTCAGCCCTGCTTCGTCTGACCGGCTGGCTACTAGCGTCGCTAGTGGCCAGCCGTCATCGTTTACAACGTCGCGACGACTCCCGCGATCGTTCGCCGCGCCTGACGGGGCAGCCGCAGCTGCAGGCCCGAGCGTGTCCGCCGAAGCTTCACGAGGTCATCGCTGCTCGGTAGCCGATGAAACGTCCGGACGAATCGAGCCACGAGAGTCTCCAGTTCTTTCTCGTCCCAGGAGTCCAGAGCGCCGAGATCACGAGTGTTCATGGGGGAAGTCTCCAAGTGCGATGTCACCGCCGCGCTTTTGTAGAACACGGATGCAGCGACCGTAAGAGTGACCGGTGGGTAATGGAAGATCCCGCCCCCAACACCACCCGGGCATAGTCAATATGGACTAAGTCCTCCCCCGGTGCACACCGGGACAGACGCCCCGATCTCGGACAAAGAGGCGGGACGCGAGGCAACAGACGTCGGCACGTCTGGAAATGGACAGAGCTCTCCCGTTATTCGCGGGGCCGTCGTTCTCGCATCGGCTTTTGGTCCGGGTCGAGCCGGAACGGCGGGATGAACTCGGGCTTCCTGTCGACCGGGTTGAGCCGGACCTGCCAGGGCGTGTTGTGCATCATCATGTGGTGCGCCCGGCAGAGCAGCACCAGGTTGTCCAGGCCGGTCCCGCCGCCATCGAGCCAGTGCTCGATATGGTGCGCATCGCACGCAATCGGTGCCCTCCGGCAGCCCGGGAAGGCGCAATGCCGATCCCGCACCACGAGGGCCTTCCAGATGGCCGCCGTGACCAGCCGCCGGGTCCTCGCTACGTCGAGGATCTCGCTGTGCGACCCCAGCACGATGGCCGTCACGTCGGCATCGCAGGCAAGCCGTCGCACTGCCGAGGCCGAGACCAGCTCGCCGGTCTCCAGCGTGGCCAAGCCGGTCAGCTTCTGCAGCTCGCCGAGATCCATTGTCAGGCTCAGCCGTGGAGTCGCTCCGTGCGCCTCGGGCAGCACGTCGGCACCCATCAACCGACGGCATCCCTCGACCAGGGCATCGAGCAGTCGCGCGCCGTGGTCGCGGGGGTCGCGGCCGTCCTCGCATCGCGCCGGGTCGTCATCGGCGCCCGGTTGGGCCGGCGCGGGCGCGGCCAGCGGGAACAGCGCCGCCTTGATGATCCCGGCGTCCTCGACCGTGGTGCGTCCTTTGATCCGGACACCGCCGACGCCGTCCTCGGAGATCGAGAGGAACCGGTTGTGGTGGGCGGCGCGCTCCTCCCGGGCCAGCTTCTTCTCCGCCTTGCGCTCGGACCCGTCGGGATCGACCACCTCGAGCAGCAGCCGGCCGGCATCCTTGAGGTCACTGGCGCCCATCGTCTCGGCATTGGCGAGCATCACCTTCTCGGCGCGTTCCCGCAGCCCCGGCTTCATCGGCAGCTCGCCGATCACCCGGACGATCACCCGGGCCTGTTCCTTGGAGATCTCCGCAGCGCGCAACGCGGCATGGGTCAGCTTGCACTCGCCGGTCAAGGCGCGCGCCAGCCGAACCTCCGAACCACCCGACCCGCGGTAACCACCCGACATCGCGGTCACGAAGTCGGCAGCCGAGGCCCAGCCGTCCTGCGCTGCGGACCGCGTGATGTCCAGATCGGCGATCACGTCGGCTTCCAGAGCCGCCAGCTCGGACTTGAGCCGCTCCACCTCGGCCACCACATCGAGCTTCTCGCGCGGCGACCTCGCCGCCCACAACGTCTCGTGCAAATCCGTGAGCCGTTCGCGAGCGCCGACGACCAGCCCAGCCGGGGAGGTCGGCGCCGTAGCTGCGAACGAAATGCTCATGAGACGAACCTAGAAGCGGCCGCCGACAATCCCGTGAACCGGTCTAGACCATATTCGAACAAAGTTCGAATATGGTCTAGGACACCGCTGGTCAGGATCGCGTTCGGAGCTACCAGACGCATCGACCCGCGACGCTCAGCCCTCGTCGAGCCCCTGCTCGATCGCGTACCGCACCAGCTGCACCCGGTTGTGCAGCTGCAGCTTCCGGAGCGTGTTCTGCACGTGGTTCTGCACCGTGCGGTGCGAGAGGAACAGCCGCTCGGCGATCTGCTTGTAGGACAGCCCCTTCGCGACCAGCCGGAGCACCTCGGTCTCCCGCTCGGTCAGCCGCGGCGTGTCCGAGTCAGGGGCGGAGGGGGTGTCCGAGAGTCGGCGGTACTCCCCCAGCACCAGCCCGGCCAGCCCGGGCGTGAAGACCGTGTCGCCCTCGGCCACCCTGAGCACCGCGGACAGCAGCTCCTCGCGCGACGCAGACTTCACGAGATAGCCGGTCGCGCCGGCCTTGACTGCGTCCAGCACGTCGGCCTGCTCCCCGGACGCGGACAGGATCAGCACGCGCACCGCCGGGTCGGCTTTGACCAACGCGGCCGTCACCTCTACCCCGTTCGGCGCAGGGATCTGCAGGTCGAGCACCACCACGTTGGGCCGCGCGGCCGGTGCCCTGTTCAGGGCCTCGGTGCCGTTGGAGGCGGTGGCGACCACGTCCAGCCCGGCCTCGGAGAGGTCGCGGGCCACGCCGTCGCGCCACATCGGGTGATCGTCGACGACCATCACCTTGATCTTCGGGTCACTCACTGCCGCCTCTTCCGGTTCGCTGGCTCGGGCTCGAACGGTCGGCCCGACCACTTCGCTGGACTGAGGCGAACGCTACAGAGCACGACCCTTCTGCGGCGGCACCTGGCCCTCGACGACCCGCGCCGAGTCCAGGCTGACCACCTCCGCCGAGGCCTGCGCCGGCAGCGGGACCTGCGCCGGAACCTGCACCGGCAGAACCTCCGTCCGGGCGGCCGGGGTCGCGGACACGTACGGCGCGATCAGCGCCTCGAGCCCCTGGGACTGGATCTGCTGGTGGTAGTCCTGCTGCCGCTTCGCGAGCACGGCCGCCCAGCAGTCGGGATGGAACCAGGCCTCGTGGTGATCAGCCGAGGCGGCCGAAATGCCAGGCCCGCGCCGGATCGGATTCCGGCAGTGGGCGCACCGATGATGAGCCATGGTGAGCGAACCCTTCGTGCCGCCGAGCAGTCAACCGCCGCATCTCCCCTTGCGACTGCGTCCTGCCGGCTGGTTTCCACGTGGCTATGCCCGCCCCTGGCACCCGAGACACCTTCGACCACCCAACACTCCTACGGTACGACGAACGCCGCTCCCCGCGGACGAACTTCACAAAAAGAACATCCCGGTCTGGACCGCCGATGTCGCAGGAGCGGACTCATCGCGCGGCCGCGGCGAACCGGGAGGCGAGGACCCGGTGACCCTGCGGCGTCCAGTGCAGGCCGTCCTCGACGGTCATCGTGGCCAGGTCGCCGGGTCCTCCTGCCCGGGCGCGCAGGTCGACCAGCTCGGCGCCCGCCCGGCGCACCACCCGGGCGATGATCCGGTTGTACTCAGCGATAATCCGGCGCAGGTCGTCCGGAGGCGGAAGTCCACGCCAGAAGCAGCGATCGTCCCGGCGCGGCGCATCCGGCGCGCATGCACGGAGGGCCGGGAACCGATCCCAGGCCGGCGCGTTCCCGACCAGGACCAGCTCGGCACCGTCGAGCTCGGCGAGCAACCGGGTCAGCTGCACCTCGTAGTCCTCCGGCGCCACGCCGATCAAGATGTCATTGCCGTTGAGCCAGATGCTGACCACGTCCGGGCCGGCGTCCAGAGCCCGTGGCAGCTGGTCCAGGAGCGCCGCAGACAGCGGGGCGCCGCCGACCCCGACGTTGACGTACTCGTGGTCCGGGAACATCCGCTCTCGCAACAACCAGGGCCAGGCCTGCCCGATCGGGTCGGGCAGCTCCTCGCCAGTGGTGTCACTTGCCCCCATCGCGACGTACACGTCGCGGGACCCACCACCAGGACCGCCGTCGGGACCGGTCCCCGTCTCGACGGGTCTGCCGGCACCCTCCGCTTCCACGGGCGCGCCGTCCGTACACCCGCCGGCCAAAACCAGCGCCGCTACCGCGACGAGCGCACGCGTTCTGTGCAGGCACGCCATGTCGACCTCCGCAGGGTCACCGGGGCAATCACGGTAGATCGCACCAGCCGCATCCGCACGCCGATTCCTCAGGACGGCCGGACGTACCTCCCCCGCCGGTGCACCAGCGGCGCCTTCTCCTCGGCGATGTCGATGTGCTGGATCACGGTGTCCACGAGCAGGGACCAGCCGACGTCGCGAGGCTCGTCCTCGACCCTCACCCCGGCCCACGCCGAGACACCCTCCAG
>DATFGA010000288.1:0-2534 GCA_035249775.1 Nocardioidaceae bacterium
TACACCGCCGGGTGGGTGTGGTCCTACCCGCTGAAGGCCGCGCTCGAGGAGTGGCTCGAGGGTGACTACGAGAAGACCCGGGCCGGCCTGGTCGAGGCCGCGACCTCCCTGGAGACCGTCGACTACGAGGGCATGCTGCCCGAGGAGGCCGGCAACTTCGCGGGTGACCCGAACGAGGCCGCGTTCCGGCAGACCCTGCTCGAGTCGGTCGACCCGGCGGCACCGACCGGGATGACGAAGATGGTCGACTTCACCGAGGGTCCGACCGCGGCGGAGTACGAGCTCACCGGCTCCTGCTTCGGCGGCTAGCCCGAACCGAGCACAGGACGGGGCGGGGACCACACGGTCCCCGCCCCGTTCGCATGTCCGGGGTGAACCGTCGGATGGGCGGCCGGCTCGCGACGGCCCGGCTTGCGGCGGCCCCGCGCGAGCCGCAAGTCTTGCGCCGATGGCTGATCTCTGGACCGACGCGCTCGGCGCGCTGCGTGGCATGCCGGCCGGCTCCTACATGGCGCTGGTGATCGTGCTCGCCGTGGTGTGCCAGTGGCTCGCGTGGAAGCTGAGGACACCCTCGATCCTGATCCTGCTGATCGTCGGGTTCGGCCTCGGGCAGGTGGTGACTCCGGAGGAGGTCCTGGGCCGGGACGTACTGTTCGGCGGGGTCACCCTGATGGTCGGGATCATCCTGTTCGAGGGCAGCCTGTCGCTGCGGCTCAAGCACGTGCGCGACCTGGGCCGGCCGGTGCTCCGCCTCTGCTCGGCGACCGTGCTGATCGCCTGGGTGCTGATCACCGGCAGCGCCCTGCTGGTCGGCTTCGACATCAAGGTCGCCCTGCTGGTCGGTGCGATCCTCGTGGTCACCGGTCCCACCGTGATCAACCCGATCCTGCGGTCCCTGCGCCCCACGCGCCGGGTGTCCAGCCTGCTGCGCTGGGAAGGCATCGTGGTCGACCCGATCGGCGCCGTCCTGGCCGTGCTCGTGTTCCAGGGCGTGCTGGCCGGAGGGGTCGGTGAGGCGCTGCCGACGCTGCTGCTCAGCCTGCTCAGGACGGTCGCCGTCGGCTTCGGTGTGGCAGTCGCCCTCGGCGCCGTACTCGAGTTCTTCATGCGCCGGAACGCGATCCCGGACTTCCTGCACGGAGTGGTCTTCCTGGCCGCGGCGGTGGGCGCGCTCGTCGTGTCCAACATCCTGCAGCCGGAGAGCGGCCTGCTCACCGTCACCGTGCTCGGGGTGTTCCTCGGCAACCGGCCCGAGCTGCACCTCGAGCACGTGCGCGAGTTCAAGGAGCACCTGCAGGTGCTGTTCGTCGGCGGCCTGTTCGTGGTGCTCGCGGGACGGGTGACGCCCGAGCAGCTGTGGGCGGTCGCGCCGCAGGCCCTGTTCTTCCTGCTGCTGCTGGTGCTCGTGGTCCGACCGGTCAGCATCTGGGCCGGGCTGTGGGGCACCAAGGTCACCCGCGCCGAGAAGACCCTGCTCGCCTGCATGGCCCCGCGCGGCATCATCGCCGCAGCCGTGACCAGCATCTTCGCCCTGGAGTTCTCCCACGCCGCCGAACGGCTTGCCGACCGGGCCACCGAGGTCGACGGAGCCGAGGGTGCCGAACTGCGCCGGCAGGCGACCGAGCTCGCCGGGCTGGCCGTCGAGGCGGAGCAGATGGTGCCGCTGGTGTTCATCGTGATCGTCTGCACGGTTGCCATCTACGGCTTCGGCGTTGGCCGGCTCGCCGAGCGACTGTCCCTGGCCAGCACCTCGCCCCAGGGCATCCTGTTCGCCGGCACCAGCCGCTGGGTCGTCGACGCCGCCCGGCTGCTCGAGGAGACCGGGGTGCCGACGCTGATCGTGGCCCGCGAGTACCGCACCCTGGCCCGTGCCCGGATGGCCGGGCTGACCACGGAGACCGCGAACATCCTGTCCGAGTACGCCGTCAAGGACATGAACCTGGCCGGGATCGGCAGCCTCGTCGCCTGCACCCCCGACGACGAGACCAATGCGACCGCGACCCGGGAGTTCACCCATGTCCTCGGCCGCGCGAACGTGTTCCAGCTCCGCCGCCGTGACCAGCCGAAACGGCCGGAGAACAAGCGGCGCGACACCGCGGGACACCTCACCGGCCGCGCCGCCTTCCGGCCACCGCTGTCCTACGAGGAGCTCGAGCTGCGTGTGGACAGCGGGATGACGATGAAGAAGACCCGGCTCTCCAGCGAGTTCACGCTCGCCCAGTTCGTCGAGAAGTACGACGGGGAGGCGGTCATCATGTTCGTGCACCGGGACGGCCGGACCCACGTCGCGCACGAGGGGGCCCGGCTTCCCGAGCGCGACGGGGTGCTGATCTCGCTCGTGCCCGAGCCCATCCGGCCCGACGCGGACGACCAGCCGTTGACCTGACCCGCGACGAGCCGGCGCTCCGACGTACGGGTGGACGCTCCGACGTACGGCTGACCGCCGCGCGACGACGAACTGGTGGAAGATCGGCTTGTCCAGCGTCGGAAACGTCTCGTTCTTGACCACTTTCCGGGCGCACCGGTCGGCCCGA
>DATFGA010000289.1:0-5882 GCA_035249775.1 Nocardioidaceae bacterium
CGGGTGGGCGGACACCCCCGGCATCCGCGACTCGCTGCCCGGGTTCCATCGGCTCACCGGGCGGTTGTTGCGCGACGGCGACGAGGGCGCGGACACCAGCATCTGGCTCGCGGCGACCGAACCCGCGCCTCGCTCAGGTCAGTTCTGGCACGACCGGCGTCCGCGACCGACGAACCTGCTGCCCTGGACCCGTGTGGACGAGGACCAGCGGGCCCGGCTGTGGTAGTGGTGCGTCGACGCGCTGGGGTTGTCGACGCCATGACGGGGCCGGACCTCACCGCTAGCTACGTCGAGTTCTGGCGCGAGCGGCACCTGTGCACGCTGTCCACGTTGCGCGCGGACGGCACGCCGCACCTGGTCCCGGTGGGCGCGGTGCTGGACGCGGAGGCCGGATACGCCTGGGTGATCACGTCCCGCACGTCGCAGAAGGCCCGCAACATCGTCCGCGCCGGCCCAGGTGGCGCCCCGGTGGCGGTCTGCCAGGTCGACGGCCGCCGCTGGGCGACGCTGGAAGGGATCGCCGAGGTGCTCGACGCCGCGGACTCGGTGCGCGAGGCGGAGCGGCTCTACGCGCAGCGATACCGGACCCCGCGGCCGAACCCGGACCGGGTGGCGGTCCGGATCACGCTCCGTCGGGCCCTGGGCAACGCCTGAGGGGCAAGGCGCGCCAACGGTCAGGACAGCGCGGAGCCCTGCTTGTAGTCCTTGAACGACGCGTTCCAGTCGCCGTAGCCGTTGTAGAGCGTCATGTGCCGGTCGCTGCCGGTCACCTCGACCACGTCACCGCGCTTGGAGATGTTGAACAGCCACGCGGCGTCCTCCATGCTCATCCCCACGCAACCGTGGCTGACGTTGGCGACACCCTGCGACCCGGCCGACCAGGGCGCGGCGTGCAGGAACTCGCCGGAGTGGGTGACCCGCATGGCGTACTCGACCTCGAGGTTGTAGTACTCCGGCGAGCTCTCCGGGATCCCGATCGTGGCTGCGTCCATCGTCTTGTGGCGGACCTTCTCCATGATCACCTTGGTGCCGGAGCGGGTGATGAAGCCGGGCTTGCCCGCGCTGATCGGCATCGTCCGGGCCAGGTCGCCGTTGATGTAGACCTTCATCTCGTGGGTCTGCACGTTGACCTTGCTGACCACGGAGTCACCGATGGTGAACGACACCGAACGGCTCAGCTGGCCGTAGATGCCGTTGCCGGCGTCGACGGAGTTGATGTCGGCATGCACGGTGACGTCGGTCCCGGGCTGCCAGTAGGTCTTGGGCCGCCAGTGCACCTGGTAGTCGTCGACCCAGTGCCAGCTGCCGGCCTGCTTCGGGGTGGACTCGACCGCGAGGTGCTTCTCGATCGCGGCGTGGTCGGTGACGGGTACGTCGAACTTCACGATCACCGGCATGCCGACGCCGACGGTCTCCCCCTCCAGCGGGGCGATGCTGGGGAAGGTCTGCTGGTCGAGGGTCAGGTCCTCGGTGCGGAACACCGTCCGCGACTTCGCCTCGAGGCCGTCGGCATCCACGGCGACCGCGCGGGCCCGGTAGCGGGCACCCGGCTCGAGCCGCTCGGTGGCGGTCCACGTCGTCTCGTCGGCGGACAGCTTGCCCTCGAGGCGGTTGTCGCCCTCCTCGGCACCCCGAACGGTCACGCGGACCTTGTCGAAGGTGCCGTCGGCGGCGGTCAGCTCGAGGATCTCGTCGACCGCGACGCCGGTGGCCTGGTGGTCGATGCTGGAGCTGACCGTGGCCTGCGACTCAGGCGGCGCGGTGGGTGAGGGTGAGGATGATGCCGACGTGGTGCTCTCGTCGGCTGCGTCGACCGGGTTACCGGAGGAGGCAGTGCACCCCGTCACGGCGGTCGCCAGCGCCACGACGCAGGCCGTCGCGGCGGCCCTGCGGCTCGTGAAATGGCGCGACGAGATCGCGTGACGGATCGACATGGGTGTCCCCTCGTGGAAAGCAGGTGCTTCACAAGAGTAACAACGAGCGGCGGGCGCGCCGAACTAGCACATGGTGGTAGCCGTCACGTGGACCACCCCCGCGTTTCGCGTCTCGTAAGTCGAGCGCCGCGTCCGTCGTACCGCCGGATCGTCCCTAGTGAGCGTGCTCCCCGACGTAGAACTCGAAGATCCAGCCGCTCAGCGCGATCGTGCCGAGGCCGGCGCCGATGATGAACAACCACCAGCCGAAGACCACGCCGAGCACCATCACCGCGGCCGTGGCGGCGCACCACAGCGGCCACCAGCTGTAGGGCGGGAAGAAGCCGAGCTCTCCGGCGCCGTCGGCGATCTCACCGTGCTTGTTGTCCTCCGGGCGCGGCTCCATCTTCGAGGCGTGGAAGCCGAGGTAGAAGGTGACCAGCCCGACGAGCAGCGCGGTCATGATCAGTGCGGCGGTGCCGGTCGGGTCGTAGGTGATGAACCAGTACGCCGGCGCGACCAGTCCGAAGAAGACCGTGTTCACGCCGAAGATCCAGGTTTCAGCCTTCATCAGCGACCATCCTCGCGCTCGTCGTCGTTCTTGCCCATCTGCTCGCGCAGGTACTCGCTGCGACCGGTCACGTCCGGTGCGTCGACCTCGTCCTTCTCCTGGCCGAGCCGCTCGTTCTCCTCCATCTCGAGGGCCGCGATCTCGGGGTGGTGCAGGTCGAAGGCCGGCGACTCGGAACGGATCCGCGGGATCGACACGAAGTTGTGCCGCGGCGGCGGGGAGGAGGTGGCCCACTCCAGCGAGCGGCCCCAGCCCCACGGGTCGTCCACGCCGACCAGCGGGCCGCGCGCGGACTTGTAGACGTTGTAGAGGAACGGAAGCGTCGAGGCACCGAGCAGGAACGCGCCGACCGTGGAGACCTGGTTCAGCGTGGTGAACCCGTCGCCCGGCAGGTAGTCGGCGTAGCGGCGCGGCATGCCCTCCACACCCAGCCAGTGCTGGACCAGGAAGGTGGTGTGGAAGCCGATGAACAGCAGCCAGAAGTGGATCTTGCCGAGCGTCTCGTCGAGCATCCGGCCGGTCATCTTGGGCCACCAGAAGTAGAACCCGGCGAACATCGCGAACACCACGGTGCCGAACACCACGTAGTGGAAGTGCGCGACCACGAAGTAGGAGTCCGAGACGTGGAAGTCCAGCGGCGGGGAGGCCAGGATGATGCCGGTCAGGCCGCCGAACAGGAACGTGGTGAGGAAGCCGACCGACCACAGCATGGGGGTGTCGAAGGACAGAGATCCCCCCCACATCGTGCCGATCCAGTTGAAGAACTTCACGCCGGTGGGCACCGCGATCAGGAACGTCATCCCCGAGAAGAACGGCAGGTCCACCGCGCCGGTGACGAACATGTGGTGCGCCCACACCGCCACCGACAGGGCGGCGATGCCGAGGGTCGCGGCGACCAGGCCGACGTAGCCGAAGACCGGCTTGCGGCTGAAGACCGGAAGGATCTCGGTGACGATGCCGAAGAACGGCAGCGCGATGATGTAGACCTCGGGGTGGCCGAAGAACCAGAACAGGTGCTGCCACAGGATCGGGCCGCCGTTCGCGGCGTCGTACACGTGGGCGCCGAGGGTCCGGTCCGCCTCGAGCATCAGCAGCGCGCCGGCGAGGATCGGGAACGCGATCAGCACCAGCAGGCTGGTGACCAGCGTGTTCCACACGAAGATCGGCATCCGGAACATGGTCATGCCGGGCGCGCGCATGCAGATGATGGTGGTGATGAAGTTGACCGCACCGAGGATCGTGCCGAGACCGGCCAGGTAGAGACCCATGATCCACAGGTCACCGCCGATGCCGGGCGAGTTGATCTCGTTCGACAGCGGCGTGTAGGCGAACCAGCCGAAGTCGGCCGCGCCCTGTGGGGTGAGGAAGCCGGAGGCCGCGATCAGTCCGCCGAACAGGAACAGCCAGTAGCTGAACATGTTCAGGCGCGGGAACGCGACGTCGGGAGAACCGATCTGGATCGGCATGATCACGTTCGCGAACCCGAAGAACAGCGGGGTCGCGAACAGCAGCAGCATGATCGTGCCGTGCATCGTGAACAGCTGGTTGTACATGTCGTCGCTGAGGACTTTGGAGCCCGGCTGCGCGAGATTGGCGCGGATGAGCAGCGCCATGATGCCGCCGATGATGAACCAGCCGAAGGAGGTGCCGAGGTAGAGCTTGCCGATCAGCTTGTGGTCGGTGGTCGTCAGAACGCGGACGACCTGCTGGCCCAGGGACCTCGGCGGCGCGGCCTCGTAGACGCCGCGCGCCTGCACTGAGGCGCTCACTGTGACTCTCCGTTCTCGTCGATCGTGTCGTCGTCCTGGACCTGGTCCTCGAGGCCGGCCTGCTGGCGCGAGTCGGCGTTGCCGAGGACGAGCCCGACGTTGCCCTGGTCCTTCAGGCCCTGCAGATAGGTGGCGTACTCGTCGGCACTGACGACCTCGACCTCGAACAGCATCCGCGAGTGGTAGACGCCGCAGAGCTCGGCGCACTTGCCCGCAAAGGTGCCCTCACGGGTCGGGGTGAGGCTGAACGAGTTGTCGCGTCCGGGGACGACGTCCATCTTGAACACGAAGGACGGGACCCAGAACGAGTGGATCACGTCGGGCGAGGAGAGGTTGAACTGCACGGACTCGTCGACCGGAAGCACCAGCGTCGGGATGTCGGCCGGGGTGCCGACGGTGTAGACCGTGTCACCGTCGACGGCCTCCTCGTCGACATAGTTGAAGGTCCACGACCACTTCTGGCCGACCACCTCAACCACGTGGTCGGCGTCGCCGTTCTCCGACGCCGAGGCGAGCACCTTGTTCTGGGTCTCGACCGTGAAGAAGAACAGCACGAGCACCATGATCACGGGGGCGACGGTGTAGAGGATCTCGATGGGCAGGTTGTAGCGCGTCTGCACGGGGACCTCGTCGTCGCGCCGCCGGCGGAACACGAACGAGGCGTAACCGATCAGGCCCCAGACCACGGCGCCGACGAGCAGCGCTGCGATCCAGGCGCCCTCCCACAGCTCGGCTATCAGCGCGCCTCGGTCGGAGGCCGGGTCGACGAGCATCCCGGACCAGGTGACCGCGTCCTGGTCGACGTTGGAGCAGGCACCCAGCAGCAGCAGGGAGGCGGACACAGCGGCCCACGTGCCGATTCTCCTGGCACGCTTGGGGAGTTGCAGACCCACGGACGAGCCTCTCTCTCAAAACGACGGTCAGCCCGAACATTACTACTGAGGCAACGACGTTCGTCGCCTAGGTGGGGCGGTAGGTTTCGCGTTGTGACGAATTCGGCCGGTGACCCGCTCGGGGGCCCGGAAGTCGGTGCGGCGGCGGCCGTTCCCACTTACCTCGACGGCGCCTCGGCCGAATCGCTCCACCCCGCGGCCCGGTCGACGTTGCTCGCCGCGCTCGACACCGGTTTCGCCGACCCGCTGGCGCTGCACGGCCGTGGTCGGGACGCCCGGCTGCTGCTGGACAACGCGCGGTCGGTGGTCGCCTCCTGCCTCGGGGTACGCCCGGACGAGGTCTCGTTCACGTCTTCCGGCACGGCCGCCGTGCACGCGGGTGTGCTCGGTCTGCTGATGGGCCGTTCGCGGGTCTCGACCCGGCTGGTGCACTCCGCGGTCGAGCACTCGTCGGTGTTCGCCGCCGGCGCCTGGTGGGCCAAGCACTTCGGGGGTACGACGGACGTGGTCGGTGTGTCCGGCACGGGCGCGGTGTCGCTCGAGGACCTGTCGACCGCGCTCTCCTCGCCGGCGGGCGTGCTCGCCGTGCAGTCGGCGAACGCCGAGGTCGGCACCCTGCAACCACTCCCCTCCGTCTACGAGCTGGCCGCCTCGGCCGACGTACCGGTGTTCGTCGACTTCGCCGCTTCCGCAGGGCGCCTCGACCTCGCGCCCGGCTGGACGGCGGCGGCGGCCT
>DATFGA010000290.1:0-2811 GCA_035249775.1 Nocardioidaceae bacterium
TACACCGCCATCAGCAGGCTGAAGGGTTGTGCTGTGTGGGGCTGCTCAGGACCCTGCCGGTCGATCGCCGCCCAGCCGGCTGCTCCCAGGACGGCGCCGTTGGGACGCGGGCCGCTCAGCAGGCCGGCGGTGAGCCCTTTCCGCATCGCGACGGCGAGGGTCTTCCTGTCGTGGGACCTGGCGAACGTCCTGGCCCACCGGCGCAGCGTGGAGCCGCCGTACACCAGCTTCTCCAGCGGACCCAGGCCGGCGCTGCGGGTGAACAGCCAGACCTTGTTGCGCACCTCGTAGAAGAACCGCTCGCCGGGGTCGGCGTCGGTGGAGCCGAAGACGCGGGTCTTGTGCACGACGACGCTGTCGGGGCAGTAGAGGCCCACCCGGCCGCGGATGAGCCGGGTCGAGTACTCGAAGTCGTCGTTCCACAAGAAGTAGTCGGCGACCGGCAGCCCCCGCTCGGCGACCGCCGCGGCGTCGCACATGATCGAGACGAAGGACGCGGAGCGGATCGGGCTGGCGCCGACGGCGGCGGCGGCCCGGCGCTCGGCGGCGGAGGCACCCGGCTTGGTGCGCGGCGTGTTCATCGGGTGGTCGCGTCCGTCGGTCCAGACCACCCTGCTGGCCAGCACGCTCGGGCGCTGCCCGTGCCCGCCGGCGAAGCGCTCCCAGGCCGAGGACAGCGCGGCGGCGGCCGTCGGCGTGGGGACGGTGTCGTCGTCGAGCAGCCAGACCAGGTCCGGCTCGAAGGTGAGCGCGCGCTCCATCCCGGCCGCGAAGCCGCCCGCTCCCCCGGTGTTCCGGCTGAGGTGGACCAGCTCCAGGTCCGCGTAGTGCTCGCGCAGCAGCTCGGTGGTCCCGTCGGTGGAGGCGTTGTCGACGACGACCACGGCGACCGGGACCTCGGTCTGTGCGGTCACGGCGGCGAGGGACTCCTGCAACAGGTCACGCCGGTTCCAGGTGACGACGACGGCAACGACCCGGGGAGACACGCCGAGCACCCTATCCGGGACCTCAGCAGGCGGCGGACAGGTCGGCCGCGTCGTTGGCGGCGTACCCCTCGGAGAGGCTGCCGATCGATCCACCGGTGGTGGTCCCGGCGGCCGGTGCCGGCTTGGTGCGTCGTGCTGCGGCGCCCTCGTTGTCACCGCGCGAGCGCGACCGCTCGACAGCCTCCTGCACCCGCTCCTGGATCAGCGCGATGTCGGGGTGGGCGGTGTCGACCATCGGCGGCACGAACGAGACGGTGGCCAGCGGCTGTGACTTCGCCTTCAGCGCGAGCTCCACGAAGCGGCCGAGCTCCGAGGCGGGCAGGTCGGTCGAGATCACGTCCTCGCTGGCCCGTGCGATCTTCTCGAACTTGGTGACCACGACCTTCGGGCTCAGCTGCTCGAGCATCGCGTTCATCACGCACTTCTGACGCGCCATCCGCGAGTAGTCGTCGGCGTTCTCCCGGGACCGCGCGAACCACAGCGTCTCGAAGCCGTCGAGCCGCTGGACTCCCGGCTCGATGTAACCGGTGACCGGTGCGCCGACGCCGCCGATCGGGATCCGGTCCCGGACGTTCATGGTGACCCCGCCCACCGCGTCGACCAGGTTGCGGAAGCCCTGCAGGTTGACCATCACGTGGTAGTTGATGGTGAGGCCGGTGATCCCCTCGACGGCTTCGATGGTGGCCTCGACGCCGGGGTTGTCGTACTTCGTGAACAGCTCCGGGTTGTCGGCGGCCCACGTGCTCAGGCTGTTCAGGTAGCAGCCTTCGCAGTCGAACCCGTCCGGGAACTGCTGGGCCATCACCGAGCCCTCCTCGAACGGGAAGTTCTGCATGTTGCGGGGCAGGCCGAACAGGATGGTGTGGCCGCTCTCCGCATCGATGCTCGCGACGGTGATGCTGTCGGGTCGTAGTCCCCAGCGGTCCGCACCGGAGTCACCGCCGAGCAGCAGCACGTTGTACCTGCCCTGGTGAGCGCCGGAGGCGACGCCGTCGCCGAACATCGCGGTGATGAAGTCGCGCTGCACGGCGACCACGTGCGAGGCGAACAGCAAGGTGCCCGCGACCGAGAAGCAGAGGAACCCGTTGATCCCCACCACCGCCAGCCGTTGCTTCTGCCGCATCTCCAGCGGCTGGCCCAGCCGCCAGGCGTCGACGAGCAGACCGGCCCACCCGATCGCCAGCGCGAACAGCACCAGCCGGATCACCCCGAGCATGAACGTGTTGCTCAAAAGCCAGAAGATGAACCCGGACCACACCAGACCGATCAGCACGACCAGGACCAGCGCGGCGACCAGGCCCAGCCAGACCCGCAGCGCGATCCGGCCGACCTGCTTGCGGCCGGCCACGAGCTGGGCCGAGCCGGGCACGACCAGGGTCATCACCATCAGCGTCACCGCACGGCGGAACCGGACGCGCGCCAGCCGGTCGTCCAGCCCGGGGGAAGAGACGGGTGGCATGGGAGGAGGCCTTTCGATCTGGGAACCCGACCAGTATCACCAGTCACATGCGTCACGCGGTCGAGGCACGCCGGTGACCGCGGCTCGTTGGCGGCGCACGGTAGCGTCTGCGCCATGGCAGATGACGGCCCGTCCGACTACAACTGGCTGTACGGGACCCGGCGCAAGGGCGGCGGGTCGTCCGGCCGTCCACCGGCCGACCCCGAGCCGACCCGGGTGCTGCCGACCCTGAACCGGCCCGAGGAAAGGCCCGAGGAAAGGCCCGCGGAGCGGCCCTCACCTCGCTCGACGCCTCCGCCTCCGCCACGGCGACCGGCGAAGTCCCGGCGGCGCCCTCTCCGGTGGGTGCTGGTGCTGCTGCTGCTC
>DATFGA010000291.1:0-7908 GCA_035249775.1 Nocardioidaceae bacterium
GGATCGGCGGACTCCTCGATCAGCCCAGCCGGGTACGGGCGGCGCGCGGTCGGGCACGATCCCAGTCGTTCGCGCCGACCGGGCTCAGCCCGGGTTACGAGCAGACCACCGTGTCCGAGGGGGTGTAGGTGGTGTGCATGGTCTCGGTGCGGACCAGCTTCTCCTCGCCGGCCCTGCGGAAGTGGCGGAACACGTCGATGTCGAAGCCGCCGTACCCCTCGTTGGGGACGCACTCCTCACCGTTCAGGTGCCGGGTCTCGGGCTCGGTCAGGTTGTAGCGCTCGGAGACGCCGGCGGTGATGTCCCAGTAGTCGGTCGACCACATCCGCACGGTCATCGAGCCGGAGCTCGAGGGGGTGCTCGGCTCGATCCCCGCCTGGATCAGGATCCCGTAGGGCGTGTCGTTCTTGAACCGCAGGTCGATCAGCCCCCAGGCGACGGTCGCCTCACGCCCGATCGGGTACCGGTCGATGTAGAACGAGTGCGGCTTGTGCTCGACGTCCTCCAGGCCGGCGAAGAAGGCGGCGTTGAAGGTGGTCGTCGCCACCTGCGACACCCCGCCGCCGAAGTCCTCCCGGTAGACGCCGTCGCTGATGATGAAGCCCTTGGCGAAGCCGTTCTCCGCGGTCCGCTCCCCGACCGTCTCGTTGAGGCTGAACGTCTCCCCCGGCCTCAGCACGGTGCCGTTGATCAGCTCGGCCGCCCTGCCCAGGTTGGTGTTGCGGTAGTCGGAGTGCGGGAAGTAGGTGGTGAACTCGGAGACGACCTCGGTGATCCCGAGCTTGCGTGCATCCTTGGCGGAGAAGTCGGGCCGGTCGACCTCGGTCGCCACCGCCAGGGTCCGCTCCTCGTCCTTCTGCACGACGAGGGTCAGGAACTCGCTGGTGATGTCCTCGGGGTCGAAGGTGACGCCCGGCTTGCCGCGGACCACCTGGGGCCGTCCGTCGACCAGCTTCACGGTCGCGTCCTCGGGCTGCAGCGCGACCGTCTTCATCGCCGGTTCGATCGCCTTCAGCAGCGCCTCCTCGTCCAGGACGGGGACCAGGTCACCGCCCTGGTTCTCCATCGAGAGCGCCGGGGAGTAGGCCGCCGGACGCAGCACCACGTCCTCCCCGCCGAGCTCGATGATCACCGGCGCCGACATCGCCGGGTTGGCGAAGTCGTCCATCGCCGCGGTGACCTCCTCCGCGGTGATCTCCGGCTGCACCTCCTCGAACGGAAGCGGCACCACCTCGTCGGTGGTCAGGTAGGCGTCCACCACCGCCTGGGTGGCGGCGGCACGGTCGATGGCGCTCCCGGTGCTGGGTTCCTGGGCATCGGCGCGCCCGCGTCGGAACCGGACTCCGCCGTCGCGGGCGGGCGTGTCGACCTTCTCTGCGAACGTGGCGATCTCCGCGGTGAGCTTGTCGCCGTCGACGGTGACCACGGGCTCGTGGTCGTCGCCGCCGGTGAAGAAGTCCCACATCCGGGCCGGACTCCAGCTGCGACCCGCGCCGGCCTGCGCGACGGACTCGGCCGGGTCCACCGACAGGCCCGCGGCGACCGGGTCGATCCGGTGCCGCCGGCCGTCCGCGCTGACCACGACCGGCTGGTCGGTGTCGATCTCGCGCGCGAGAACACGTTCGGCCGCGGCCGGCTCGAGCCCACCGATGGCGACGCCCGCGACCGTCGTACCCCTCGGCACCTTGTCGCTGGTGAACACGTAGCCGGCGACGTAGAGACCGCCGAACAGCACGACGAGTCCGACCAGCAGCCAGGTGACTACGCTGCGGTCGCGGTTTCTCTCACGGAAGGGCTGGTCACTCACAAGGGGGAATCCTAGGTGGCACCATGCCCCGGACCCGAATGCTGCGCTCCGAGCGAGGCGACTCCGAGCACCACGATCACGAGGGCGGTCGCCATCAGCACGTAGCCGGGCACATCGCCGGCGATCACGTAGTCACCCTCCGGCTGGCCCAGGATCGCCAGCCCGAACGCGACGAGCCAGCCCAGCGCGAACGTGGCCGCCAGCCGGTGCTCGAGCTCGCGCATCGCCCACACGGTGCTGAAGGTGGCAAGCAACCCGACCACCAGCCCGACCGGGACATCGAGCACCTCGGAACGGTGCACGGCCACCGTGGCCACCGAGACGGCCGCACCGACGAGCACCGCGACCGCGTGGAACAGGAGCGTCACCCGAGACCGGCGAACAGGTCCGTCTCCAGCCCGTCCTCGCCGGTCGGCCCGGCCACGCCCTTGGCGAGCCGGAAGAACTCGACGCCCCACACCTCGTTGCCGAGGTTGTTCGACAGTGCGAAGAACGGGCCGTCGACGGTGATCTGGGTGGCGTGTGCCTTCATCGCGCGCATCTTCGCCTCCGCGAACTCGCCCGCGTCCACCCGGGCGGTCAGCTGGTCGTCGGGGGTGACGAACGGCGGCAGCGGTCCCTCCGGGTCCAGCCCCTCGAACGCGGTCATGTCGCCCGCCGCACGCAGGCGGCGCAGTCCCTCGCGCATCCGCGACTCCGACATGGCGCCCCAGTAGATCTTGGCGACGTCCCAGGCCTCACCGAGATCCTTGCGGTAGGACGGAGCGGCGGCCAGCGACGCGGCGTACGTCGCCACCCGGTGCGCCTGGATGTGGTCCGGGTGCCCGTAGCCACCGAACTCGTCGTAGGTCACCATCACCTGCGGCCGGACCTCGCGGATCACCTCGACCAGGTGGCTGGACGCCTCGAGCAGGTCGGCCCGCCAGAACGTGCCCTCCTTGACCGCCTCGCCCGCGGTGGCGTGGCCGTCCTCGTGCCACACCATCCCGGAGTCGCGGTAGCGGCCGGCCCCGCCGAGGAACCGGTGGTCGGTGACGCCGAGCTCCTTCATCGCATGGGCGAGCTCGGTGATCCGGTGCTGCCCGAGCTGGTCGTCGCGGTCGGCGGCCAGGTGCTCCAGCTCCGGGACGAGCACCTCCCCCTCCTCGCCGAGCGTGCACGTCACGAGCGTGACCTGGGTGCCGCGGGCGACGTACTTCGCCATCGTGGCGCCCTGGCCGATCGACTCGTCATCGGGGTGCGCGTGCACCAGCAGCATCCGTTGGTCCATGGGGCCACAATAGGGTGCCCGCTCAGTCCCTCGGAAAGTGGTTTTTGATCCGCCGGGGCGCGTCCGGCAGGTCCGGTGGCGGTACGACGGGCGGGGTGGCTGCCGCAGGCCCGGTGTCCTCGACGTCGAGCCACCCGTCGTACTCCTCCACGAGCAGCTCGAGCAGCGGTTCCGGGGCGTCGGTCAGCACCGCCCAGGGGTGGTCCTCGTCGTCGTCCTCGCCGGCGAACCGTTCCCGGTCCTGGTGCGCATCGAAGCCGGCGGCGAGGAGACGGCCGACCACCGCGACGGCGTCGTCCTCGTCGTAGAAGACCGCCCGCAGGTTCATCACAGCTCCTTCTCGATCGACGGGATCCGGCTGACCAGGTCGGCCAGGCAGCGCTCGGTCCGCTCCGGCTCGCCGACGGCCGCGAGGTTGCGCATCCCCTCGTCGCCCCGGGCGATCGCGGTGCGAATCCCGTCGACCGCCAACCGGGCGCGGCCCGGGACCGCGTTCAGGATGTCTCGGGCGCTGGGTCCGCCGTAGCCGTCCGCGATCACCCGCAGCCGGCGTGCGGCGTGCGCGGCGTCGAGGGGCCGGTAGAGCGGGACGCCGTTCCAGGCCAGGTGGGCGAGCTCGAGCAGCCGGGTCGACGGACCGGCGAGGTCCCAGTCGAAGACACCGGCGAGCCGGTCGCCGGCGAAGCAGACGTTGTAGGGCGCGAGGTCGTTGTGCGCGATTGTCTCCGGGTGCTCGACGCCGAAGAACCGCCAGGGACCCGGGTCGTCGAAGTCGGCGACCGCGGCGTGGAAGGTCCTCGTCCAGTCGGCGAAGGACCCGAGCTGCGCCTCGCTGAGCAGGTCGCTGTCCACGTCGACGACCTGCCCGGGGAGGAAGGTGAGGACCTCTCGGTCCCGCTCGTCGATGCCCAGGACCGTTGGCACACAGGGAACCTGTTGCTTCGCGAGGTGATGGAGCAGGGCATGCACCGACGAGGTCCAGGGGCCGGTCGGGCGACGTACGGTCCGGCCGATCCGCACCGCACCGCCGACGTTCCCGCCGGGGAGCCGGTCCCCGTCGAGGAGCAGGCCGCGGAGCTCGGCCAGGAACGGCCGGTCGGCCGCGAGCCAGCCGACGTCGTCGAGCTGCTCCGGCGCCAGCCAGCGGACCGCGTCGTGCTCGTGCGGCACCGGCTCGCCGTCGGTGATCCGGGCCAGCGCCACCCGCAGCACGTAACCGTCGGCGACCGGCACCTCGCCCGTGAGATGGCCGGTGACGGCGATCCGGCAGCCGAGCTCCTCACCGATCTCGCGGACCACCGCGCTCTCCGCGTCCTCACCGGGCTCGACCTTGCCGCCGGGGAGCTCCCAGCCACCGGCGGCCTGCGGCGGGTGGGTGCGCCGGGCGGCCAGGACCCGGCCGTCGCGGATGATCGCCGCACCCATCACCAGCACCGCCACGCCGCCCCCTTCCGTGCACCGCGTCGTTCGCGCGAGACTCTGGCCAGTCTCCGGATCGGTCTTCCGGGTCAATCTAGTGGGAGGAGCCACGTGGCGGACGTCGCAGGAGTCCACCTGTTCCGCACCGGCGAGCGGGTCGACGAGGTGTCAGCGTTGGTCTCCCGGCTGGGCGGCGCTGTGGGCCTCGAGGGGGTGCTCGGCGACCTGAACCGGTCGGCGACGGTGACCCGCGTCCCGGGCCGGGCGCCGGTGTGGGGATTCGCCTGGGACGTCGAGGACCGCCGCAGCGTCCGTTGGTTCCCGCAGGGCATCACCACCTCCGCGGACCAGGGCGACGCGGAGACCCTGTCCGGTCGTGCGGTGGTGTGCACCAGCTGGTACTCCCAGGACGTCAAGGGCCTGAACAAGGGTGCCCGGGTGACCTTCGTCGACGTCACCGACCGCGACGCGCCGCGCTACCGGCACGTGCTGCTGGTCGAGCCGGTGCCGACCTCGTCCGGTGTCGACCTCCGCCCGGTGCGCGTTCACGCCGGCGGGCTGGTGTGGCACGGCGACTACCTCCACGTCGCCGGGACGGCGCGCGGCATCTACTCGTTCCGGCTCGACGACATCGTCCGGGTGCCCACGACCGGGGACAGGTCCTCGCTGGCGCTGCACCCCGACGGCTCGATCGACGGCTTCGGCTACAAGTACCTCCTGCCGGTGCGGTTCACCTACGACGCACGCGCGGACGACGGGTTCGAGCGGCTGCGGTACTCCTTCCTGTCCCTGGACCGGAGCACCTCCCCGCACCAGCTGGTCGCCGGCGAGTACGGCCGCCGGTCGATGACCACGCGGCTGGTCCGCTACGAGATCGACCCGGAGACCTCGCTGCTGCGCACCTCGTCCGACGGGCTCGCCCGGCCGCTGCTGCTCTCCTCCGACGGGGTGCCCGGCATGCAGGGCGCCGCGGTCGTGCACGGCACCTACTACGTGACGACCAGCTCGGGTCGCTACGGCTACGGCTCCCTGTACGTCGGGCAGCCCGGTGCGTTCACGCGGCACGCGAAGGTGCTGCCGATCGGTCCGGAGGACATCACCTACTGGCCGTCGCGGGACGAGCTCTGGTCGCTGACCGAGTACCCGGCGCGCCGCTACGTCTTCGTGATGGACCGGGCCGAGTTCGCCTGACAGTCGTGCCGGTCAGGGCCGCGGTGCGCGGGCCAGCTGCCGTGACTGCGCCACCAGGCGTCCGGCCGAGTCCCACACCTCGGCGTCCTCCTCGAGGAAGCCGCCGGCGAAGTTCCGGGTCGAGTGCACCACCCGCAGCCATCCCGGCGCCGGCTTGCAGCGGACGTGCGCCGTGAGCTCCAGGGTCGGCGCCCACCCCGGGAGGCCGAGGTCGAAGGTGACCGGCGGCAATGCGTCGACGGCGAACAGCAGCATCAGCGGGTCGGGCTCGCGGCCGTCGATCAGCCGCAGCCAGCCCTGGATCAGTCCGCGCCCGGACGGCTCGCCGACCGCCCAGCCCACGCACGACGGGTCGAAGCGCAGGTCGAACCGGTCGAGCAACGGCGCGCTGTTCTTGAAGCCGTCAGGTGCCAGGTCCGTTCCCACACACTGCTCGAGGGGCGGCAGGTCGGGGGGCGTGGCGGTCGTGTGCACATCAGGAGGAAGCAGGCCGAGGTCGCCGTACGTCGCCAGCGCCCTCAGCCGTTCGACGGGGCGGCCGTCCTCCTCCTGGAACATCGACACCGACCCGGTCGACATCGTGCGCCCGCGCCGGATCGTCTCGGTCCGCAGGCCGGCCGGACCGCTGCGCGCCGCGGACAGGTAGTAGGCGCTGATCGAGAGCGGGTCGGGATGCCCGTCGCCCGAGAAGCCGCGGCTGAGCGCGTTGCCGGCCACGGCGAGCAGCAGGCCGCCGTTGATGCCGGCGCCGACCTGCCAGCCAGGATCGAGGTGGCCGTCGTAGACGCCGGTCTCGTCCGGGCGCTCACCGACGGCAATGCCGCGGTCGAACTCGGAGGCGGTCAGCTCGTCACTCTGCTCGGTCGTGCTCACGGCAGCGACCCTAGCGGGAGCGGCCGGTGTCCGGGACGTCAGTCCACGGGCAGGCGCTGTGCCGGGATCCGGGCCTTCTGGGCGACCATGTGGATGGTGACGTAGTGACCGGTGTCGCTGTTGCGCGTCGCGGCCTCGAACTCCACGTGCTCTTCGTCGACCACCAGCGTGTGGGCCTCCCAGAACGGGTAGCGGACCCGGTCGTGCCAGAGGTGCTCGAGATGCGCCGCGATGTCCTGCTCGGAGTAGTGCGGCTTGAACCGGCACAACCCGATGACGAGCCGGTCGGGGTCGTCGGTGTGCTCCACCTCGACCTCCTCGAAGATGCCGCTGTCCATCAACAGGTCACGGAGGTTCTGCTCCATGGTCGCCACGTCGGTCGTCGAACCGGGGTAGGCGTTGCCCTGCACCGCGGTGCGCAAGGTGTGGAACTGCATCAGGTTCATAGCCGAATGATGGCGGCTCCGCGCTCCCGAGCCACGCGCCCGCGGGTAAAAGTCTCCGCATTTAACGACCAAACCGGACGAATATCCGATATCGCCAGTGAAATATTCTCCGGCGTTCCGGACACAACGGGCAAATCGCTCGCCTACCATCATGAGCAGTGATCGCGAAGGGGGCGTGGGTCATGGATGGAGCGACCCGAGGAATCTCGGTGGGTGTGGTCGACGACCACGACCTGCTGATCGCCGGGATCCGCGCGCTGCTGTCGACCGCCGGATCTCCTGCCCGGTTCGTCGCCGGTGCGAACACCGTGCGCGGCCTCCTCGAGAGCGGCCACACGTTTGACGTCGTCATCCTCGACGTCCGGCTCGACGACGGGTCGGTCCCCGAGGACAACGTCCGCGCGCTCGCCGCCGTCAGCGATGCAGTGCTCCTGCACGCTGACGCCCGGCACCGCGAGGCAGCCCCGATGCTCGCCCGCTCCGATGCCGCCGGACTGCTGTGGAAGAACGACCCGGCCCGGACCCTGCTCGAGGCGGTCGTCACGGTGGCCGGCGGCGGCCGCTGGACCAACGGGGACGAGACCCCTCCCGTACAGCTCACGCACCGCGAGACCGAGGTGCTCCGGCTCTACGCCGCGGGCCTCAAGTACGCCGAGACCGCTGCCGCGCTCGAGCCACCGGTGAGCGTCGAGTCGGTGAAGACCTACCTGCAGCGGGTCCGTCGGCGGTACGTCGAAGCGGGGCGGCCCGCCTCGACCCGGATCGAGCTGCGCCAGCGAGCGCTGGAGGACGGCCTCCTGCCACCGGAGCTCGGCAACGGGCACCGACCGGGCTGGCCGCCTCCCGTCCGCGTCAACGGGTCACGGTGACCGGCTCACGCGACTTTCAGCCGGCCGGCGCAC
>DATFGA010000292.1:0-33521 GCA_035249775.1 Nocardioidaceae bacterium
GGACCAACCGGTCGACGAAACTGGGCACCGTCACCTGCGGCTCCTGGCCGATGGAGTTCCGCGCATCGCGCGCCGCGGGCAACGACTCGCGGGCGCGACGCCAGCGTCGACTCTGATCCCAACTCAGGCCGACGAACAGCATGACGGCGACCGTCCCAGCGCCGATGCCGAGGAGCGGCGGGGAGGCGGTCTTCCCAAGATGAGCGACGAGGGCGTAGAACACGCCCGCGACCACGGAGGTCAACGCGGCGATGGCGGTGGACGCCTGCGAGAGCTTGTGCCAGCGGGTGTGCCGGCCGCCCGCTGGGTTCACAGCATGCTCACCGTCTGTGACCGGAAGAAGGAGATACTGCTCTGCTTCCGGGCCGAGGGTGAGGTAGAACGCCCGGATCCGACCGATCGCACGGGTGTACGCCGCGTCGTGCACGGCCAGGTCTGCGAGGCGAACGTAAGTGGTGAGCCCGAGGGCCAGCAGGGCCGGGAGCAGGGACAGGGAGAAGACCGTGAAGGTACGGTTGAGGCCGTCGAGCTCTGCGACGAGTGCCAGCGCAACGGTGACACCGGTTGCGGCCGAGAGGAACAGCTGGCTGCGACCATTGGCCTCGGCGATCGTGGCTGAGCGTGCCGACTGGAGCGCGAAGTGTTCGGTGGTGAAGGCGGACATCAGCGGGCCGCTTGGGCCGTTCGGGTCTCGTTCTTCGACTACGTTCATGAGAATCCCTCCTCGATGTGTTGATGCTCTCAACATCGGAGAAGGCGCTGTCCCAGCACTGTCCAGTAACTGGCGGCCAAGGCGCCGCCAACGGCGCGTAGCGCTTCGCTGTACTCACCTCGTCCGGGAGGCGGGGATGCGGCAAGCGACCGGACAGAACGGGGACAGCGCCCCCCGCGACGGTACCGGTGTACCTCACCAGACCAACGGAGCAAGACCATGACCGCCATCCCGTCCGGCACTGGCAACACAGCCGAACAGTCGCTGCCCGAGGGCCGGCAGATCATCGCTCGACTCGGGGGCGTGACGGCCTTGATCGACGGGGCAATCCCGCCGATCGTCTTCGTCACGGCAAACGCGCTGGTGCGCTCGAGCGACCGAGCCGAGCTGGGTGTCTGGCCCGCGGCGGCGGGGTCCCTCGTCGCCGCCCTCGCACTGGTCGCGCTCCGGCTGGTCCGTGGCCAGAGCAAGCAGGGCGCGTTCAGGGGGCTCGGCATCCTGGCCGTCACGGTCGTCTTCGCTGCGGCCACCGGCGAGGCGAGGGACATGTTCCTCCCGGGCATCTACGTCGATGCTTTCTACGCCCTGATCCTTCTCGGGTCCGTAGCGGTGCGCAGGCCAGCCATCGGGTACCTCTATGGCTTCCTCTTCGATCGAGCCCACGCCTGGCGCACGCACCCGCGGCTCCGACAGGTCGTGACCCTGGCATCCGTCGGTTGGGCGGCGATCTACGGCGCCCGGTACACCTTGACCGTGCTGCTCTACCGCGCGGACGAGCCGGAACTTCTCGCGGTCACCAAGCTCGCGCTCGGCTGGCCCGTCACTGCCCTCGGCGCGATCGCAACGATCGCTGCCGTGAGAAAGGCCATCAACGTTGCTGCCGCCTGACCCTGCGCCACCATGGATCCACCCGAAAGCGAGGTGCAGAGTGGACGCTCGGTTCCGCCTGCCTTGACCGGCGGAACCCACATCGAGCAGATACCGCTAGAGCCGCCCCGACTGGTGTCGAGACGGCTCTAGCTCAAGAGGGCTGTCCCCGCCGCTTGCGCCGCGGGGCCGGCATTTTTGTTTGTGGAGCTGGCGGGAATCGAACCCGCGTCCTTCGGCGCCGAACCAGGGCTTCTCCGGGTGCAGTTCGTGGTGGTCGTCTTCTCAGTCCCGGCGCTCGCACGAACACGTCGCCGACAGACTCAGCCACAAAAATGTCCCGGTGAGCCCCTGTGGCCAGGACTCACCAGCGAGCCTCCTAGATGAGGCCAGGATCTGAGGCGGAGGCGCCCTCAGTCTGACCCGTCGCTAGTCGCCGTCAGGCGGCGAGAGCGAACGAACTGCGCTTGGTATCGGCAGTTATTGGTTTCCAAGGATCGTTAACGAGATGACCTTGGATCCTCGACCCGCTTCCCCTGGAACTAGCGTCCCAAGTCGAAACCGATCAGCCCCTCTTGAGTTGTCAATCTGTTGCTACTGTACCCGGCACAACGGACAGCCCGCAGTTGATATTCCCGACCGGCACGACCCCGTTCAGCCGATGAGCGCGTGAGCGTTGTCCCAGCAGACCCGGCGCAGCCACTGGTCACCGAGACCTAGCCGCTCGAGGGCCTCGAGCTGGTGCGCGTAAGGGTACGGGATGTTCGGGAAGTCCGAGCCGAGGAGCACCTTCTCCCTGAGGTCGGACAGTCGCGGCAGCAGCTCCCGCGGGTAGGCCGCCATGTCCTCGAAGAAGTCGGTGAACGCCATCGTGGTGTCGAGGTGGACCCGCTCGAAGGACTCGGCCAGGTCGAGGAACTCGGTGTACTCCGGCGCCCCCATGTGCGCGATCACGACGGTCAGCCGCGGGTGCCTGCGGAGCACGTCGCGGACCGGCGCCGGGCCGGTGTGCTCGTTGGGGACCGGGCCCGAGCCGGCGTGCAGCACGATCGGCGTCCCGGCGTCGGCGAGCAGTCCCCACACCTTGTCCAGCAGCGGGTCGCGGACGTCGAAGTCACCGACCTGCACGTGCGCCTTGAAGATCTCGGTGCCCTGCTCGAGGCGCGCCGCCACGTAGGCCGCTGCGTCCGGCTCCGGGTAGAACGTCGCCGAGGACAGGCACTCGGGGACGTCGGCGGCGAGCTGTGCCGCCCACTCGTTGAGGTACTCCGCGATGCCAGGGCGGTGTGCGTAGGGAAGGGCGGAGAAGCGGCGGACGCCGAGGGCCCGCAGCTGCTCCACCCGTTCGGTGTCCGAGCCGCGGTAGGTGATCGGCCACGGTCGGCCGATCAGCGGGCCGGCTTTGTCGAACTGTTCCCAGACCCGGGTCATCACCGGCGGCGGCAGGAAGTGAACGTGCACGTCGTACAGCCCCGGTATGCCGAGCCGCGAGGCCCAGGCGGGCACCGACGCGTCGCTCAGGCTCACTCCATGCCCTTCAGCCGGCGGCCGATCGCCTGCTCCTTCTCCCGGTTGGCCTGCCGCTCGGCGAGTGCCTGCCGCTTGTCCCACGTCTTCTTGCCCTTCGCCAGGGCGATCTCGACCTTGGCCCGGCCGTCCTTGAAGTACAGCGACAGCGGCACCACCGTGAGGCCGCGCTCGTTGACCCTCGACTCGATCCGGTCGATCTCCTGCCGGTTCAGCAGCAGCTTGCGCTTGCGGCGCGCGGAGTGGTTGGTCCAGGTGCCCTGGGTGTACTCGGGGATGTGCACTCCGTGCAGCCACACCTCGCGCTCGTGGACCTCGGCAAAGCCGTCCACCAGCGACGCCCGGCCCTGGCGCAGGGACTTCACCTCGGTGCCGGTCAGGACCAGGCCCGCCTCGTAGGTGTCCTCGATGTGGTAGTCGTGCCGCGCCTTCTTGTTCTGCGCGACGAGCTTGCGCCCCTGCTCCTTGACCATGGCCACGATTGTGTCAGGTCGGCGCAACGAGGAATCTAGAGCCAGTGCATCGGGTTCACGGCCGCGCCGTTCTCGAACACCATGAAGTGCAGGTGGCACCCGGTGGAGTAACCGGTGGTGCCGACGTACCCGATGATCTCCCCGCGCTGGACCCGCTCGCCGACGGACGTCGAGTAGGCGCTCAGGTGGTTGTACGCCGTGCCGAGCCCCACGCCGCGGTGGAAGCCGTTGTCGATGATCACCCGGTTGCCGTAGCCCTCGTTGTAGTAGACCGCGATCACCCTCCCGGCCGCCGCCGCGCGGATCGGCGTGCCGCAGGCGGCGCCGAAGTCGGTCCCGTCGTGCAGCGCCCACTGGTGGTAGACCGGGTGGAACCGGATCCCGTACGACGAGGTGATGTAGCTGTCGACCGGGTAGTCGAGGAACCCGTCCGAGTTGATCCGTCCCGGGTCTGTCGCGGCCTCGGCGGCTGCAGCGGCGGCGGCTGCCTCCGCGGCCCGGATCCGGGCTGCCTCGGCCCGCTGCCGCAGCATCTCGGCGATCCGGTCACGCTCCTGCTGCAGGCCCCGGAGCCGGTCCAGGTCGGCTTCGCGCGCCTGGACGGCCAGGTCGTGGGCCGTGGAACGCATCTCGACCAGGTCGGCGACCCGTTCCTCGGCGTCCTCGGCCTCGGCCTCGAGCGCCTGCTTCTTCTCGAGGTTCTCGGCCGCCGCCGCCCGCTGCTGGGCGACCTCGTCCTTGGCGGCCTCGAACTCTTCCTCCTTGACCGTCAGCAGCACCTCGGCGGCGGCCAGCCGGTCCAGGGTGACCGCCTCCTTGTCCAGCACGTTCTGGACGGAGTTCAGCTGCCCGGTCAGCTCGGCCGGGTCCTGGCTGGTGAGCACCATGGACAGACCGAGCAGGCTCGGGTCACCGCTCTGGTAGTTCTGCACCGCGAGCTGGCCGAGCACGTCCTCCTGCTCCCCCACCTGGGCCTGACCCTCGCTGAGCTCGACGCGGGCCTCCTCCAGCCGCAGGACCGCCTTGTCGAGCTCGGCCTGCATCTGCCGGTCCAGGGCCTCCGCGGCGGCCAGCTCCCCGCGGGTCTTGGCGAGGTGCTGCTCGGCGGCGGCCAGCCGCGAGCGCGCGACCATCAGCGCGTTGTTGGCCGCCACCAGCTGCGCGCTGGACTGGTCCAGGTCGCTCAAGGTCTCGTTGATGTCGCCCGTGACCCGGTCCTTGCGGTCGCGCAGGTCGTCGGCCGACGCCAGCGGGACAGCAGCGAAGCTCAGAAGCAGGCTGCTCGCCGCCAGGGCGGCTGTCACGCGGCGCCGGGGTACGCGGGGGAAGAAGCGAGCCACCGGTCTGCCTTAGCTGTCGTGTGTTGCGAGATCAGCTTCGAAGGTAACCGACTTAACTCAGACTTTTAGGTACTTTCGCGTCATTACCAACGTAGGCACCAGGGTCAGCATGAGCCCGATCAGTGCGATCCAGCCGATCGCCCAGATCCCGTCCCCCCAGTCGATCCACGCGACGATGTTAGAGGTTGGGCGGAGCGTCTGGTAGATCACGACGTACATGAAGGCCACCAGCGCGGCCCCTGCCAGCGAGACGCCGATCAGCGCGGCGACCAGCGACTCCATCAGGAACGGCAGCTGGATGTAGAGGCTGGACGCCCCGACCAGGCGCATGATCCCGATCTCCCGACGACGGGCGAACGCGGCCAGGCGGATGGTGTTGCCGACCTGCAGGACGGCCGCAAAGACCAGGAACCCGGCGATCGCGATCGCCCCCCACTTCATCACGTTCATCCAGAAGTAGATCGGCTTCAGCACCTCACGCAGGTCGCGGACCGTGTTGACGCCGTCGAGCCCCTCTACAGCGCTCTTGATGCCCTGGAACTGCTCCGGGTCCTTGAGCTGGACCCAGTACGACTCCTGCATGTCGGAGGGCTTGATCGACTCGTAGACGCGCCGCTCGGTCTCGTCGTTGGAGACGTACGCGCTGCGCCACTTGTCGTAGGCCTCCTGCTTGCTCTGGAGACGCCAGCTGGCCACCTCCGGATGGGTGTTCAGAATCCCCTCGATCTGGTCCTTCTGCGGCTTGGTCACCTCGCCGTTGACGCAGTTGGCCGTCGTGGAGTTCTGGTTGCACAGGAACACCGTGATCTGGAGCTTGCTGCCCCAGTACTCCTCGGCCTTGTCGGCCTGGGCGTTGAGGAGCAGGCCCATCCCGACCAGGGTCAGCGAGACGAAGATCGTGACGATGACCGCGATGGTCATCGACACGTTGCGCTTGAGCCCGTTGCCGAGCTCGGAGAAGACGTAGGTCAGCTGCATGAGTGGGGCTTCCTCAGTGCTGGTAGCCGTACACACCGCGCGACTGGTCGCGCACGATGTGTCCGCCGGAAAGTTCAATGACACGCTTGCGCATCTGGTCGACGATGCCGGCGTCGTGGGTGGCCATCATGACCGTCGTGCCGGTCCGGTTGATCCGGTCCAGCAGCTTCATGATGCCCACGGACGTGTTGGGGTCCAGGTTTCCCGTCGGCTCGTCGGCGATCAGGATCATCGGCCGGTTCACGAACGCGCGGGCGATCGCCACCCGCTGCTGCTCGCCTCCGGAGAGCTCGTCGGGCATCCGGGCACCCTTGCCCTCCAGTCCGACCAGCTCCAGGGTCTCCGGGACGACCTTGTTGATGTGGCCGCGAGGCTTGCCGATCACCTGGAGGGCGAACGCCACGTTCTCGGCGACGGTCTTGTTCGGAAGCAGCCGGAAGTCCTGGAAGACCGTGCCGATCTGCCTGCGCAGGCCGGGCACCTTCCACCCCGCGAGCCGGTTGATCTCCTTGCCCGCGACGTAGACGTTGCCTCGCGTGGGACGGGCCTCGCGCAGGACCAGCCTGAGGAAGGTGGACTTGCCGGACCCGGAAGCCCCCACGAGGAAGACGAACTCGCCCTTCTCGATCTCGACGCTCACGTCGTCGAGCGCAGCGCGGCTCTGGCCGGCATACGTCTTGGACACACTCTCGAACCGAATCACAGGCGTGGGGTGGCCGGGCTTGGGGACAGGGAGATTAATGCCGGGCACGCCACGTGGCGGCACAGCATCCGACCAACAGTGGAGTCTAGGTGACGAACCTGAGCGTCCCTAACACACCGGCCCGGTCGGTGTTTCGCTGTTTCAGCTCGCTGCCTTGTCCGCGCCGCGGCGCCAGCGGATCCCGGCCTCGAGGAACGCGTCGATCTCCCCGTCGAAGACGGCCTGCGGGTTGCCGGTCTCGTACTCGGTGCGCAGGTCCTTGACGAGCTGGTACGGGTGCAGCACGTAGTTGCGCATCTGGTCACCCCACGAGCCCTGTACGTCGCCGCGCAGCTCGTCGAGCTGGGCGCGCTCCTCGGCCTTCTTCAGGGCGAGCAGCTTGGCCTTGAGGATCACCATCGCGCTCGCCTTGTTCTGCAGCTGGCTCTTCTCGTTCTGGCAGCTGACCACCGTGCCGGTCGGGACATGGGTCAGCCGGACCGCCGAGTCCGTGGTGTTCACCGACTGCCCGCCGGGGCCCGAGGATCGGTAGACGTCGACCCGGATCTCCTCCTCGGGGATCTCGATCTCATCGGTCTGCTCGAGGACCGGAACCACCTCGACCGCCGCGAACGAGGTCTGTCGGCGTCCCTGGTTGTCGAACGGGCTGATCCGGACCAGCCGGTGGGTGCCGGCCTCGACGGACAGCGTGCCGTAGCCGTAGGGGGCGTGGATCGCGAACGTCGCCGACTTCAGGCCGGCCTCCTCGGCGTAGGAGGTGTCGAACACCTCGACCGAGTAGTTGTTGCGCTCGGCCCAGCGGGTGTACATCCGCATCAGCATCTCGGCGAAGTCCGCGGCGTCGACACCGCCCGCACCCGACCGGATGGTGACCAGCGCCTCGCGCGCGTCGAACTCACCGGACAGGAGCGTGCGGACCTCGAGCTGCTCGACGGCCTTGGTGACCTTGCGCATCTCGTTCTCGGCCTCGACCCGCGAGTCCGCGTCGCTCTCCTCCTGGGCCAGCTCCATGAGCACTCCGAGGTCCTCGATCCGGGCGTGCAGGTTGCTGAACCGGGCGAGCTCGCCCTGGAGCGCGGACAGCCTCCCGGTCACCCGCTGCGCGTTGGCCTGGTCGTCCCACAGGTCGGGCGCCGCCACCTGCTCGCCGAGGTCGGCGATCTCGCGGCGCATCGCATCGACGTCGAGCACCTGCTCGATCGTGTGCATCGTCGCTCGGAGCTGCTTGATCTGGGTTTCGAAGTCGGGGCCTGCCACGAGAGGAAGGTTACGCGACTCGTCGCCCGGGCACGCAACGCCGACCGACGGGAGGGCTCAGACCCCCTCGTCCCCGCGCCCGAACCCGTTGGTGGCTGTGCCAGGGGCCGGTGTGGAGGAGGTGGTCGCCGTGGTCTGGCTGCCACCGCCGTCGTGACGACGCACCTTGTCCGCCGCCGTGCTGGCCGCACTGGTCGCCGCGTCCTTGGCGACGTGCCGTGCTTCGCTCACCTTCTGCTGCACCGTGGGGTTGCTGCGCAGCTTGCGCGCCTGCTCCGCGATCTGGTCGTAGCGGTTCCGTCCGGCCTTCGCGCCCAGGACGTAGCCGGCCGCGCCGGCAGCGAGAATCATCAGCTTGCTCATCGTGATCACATCTCCGCGTTCTTATCGAGAGCCTTCTTCAGCTCGTCCTTGCTCATTCCGGATGCACCGTCGATGCCGGCCATGTCCGCCTGCTGGAGCATCTCTTCCTTCGTCTTCTCACCCGGCTGCTCGCCGAGGTGCTCGCGCCGGCTGGACAGGAACGCCTCGCCCAGGTCGGCGAGCCGCTTCTCGTCGAGGTTCTGGCGCATGCCGGGAAGCACCGTCTTCTCCTCCTCCTCGACGTGGTGGGTCACCGCGTCGACGAGCTCCTGCAGGGTCGAGTCGAACTCCGTCGAGAGCGGGTCGGCCGCAGCCAGCCGCTCGAGGACCTGCTCCGCAGCGAGGTGCTCCTTCTGGCTGTGCTCGACGTCCTCGGCGGCGCCGGCCTCGTCACGTGCCGCCGGATAGACCTCCGCTTCTTCGGCGCGGCTGTGCGCGACCAGGAGCGTGGTCAGGGTGGGGAGCAGCGTCGGACGCTTGGACGGATCGGTCCTCAGCTCCTCGAACAACCGCTCGACCTCGCGGTGGTCCTGCATGATCAGGTCGACGACGTTGGTCAACTCCGGCTCCTTCGGGTCGGTGACATAGGGCTCTCTTACCCGCGCCGCGACGGTCCAATCGGGATCTGGCACTCTCTACCCACACCACCCAGGAGGCACCATGCCCACGAGCAGCGATCAGCCCTACGGCCTCAGCCAGGAGACCGAGGAGGAGATGCTCACCCGGAATCTGAACGAGCTTCTCCAAGAGCTGCGTGTCACGCAGACCGGAGTCCAGATCCTCACCGGTTTCCTCCTCACCCTGCCGTTCACCAGCCGGTTCCAGGACCTCGGTGACCTGCAGCGGTACGTCTACCTGGCCATCCTCTGCGGGTCCGTGATCGCCACCGGGCTGATCATCGGCCCGGTCGCTTTCCACCGTGCCCTGTTCCGGCAGGGCGAGCGTCGGTGGATCGTCGAGGCTGCGAACCACGCCGCCCGGGCCGGGCTGCTGGCCCTGGCGATGACCACCTCCGGTGTGGTCTGGCTGGTGTTCGACATCGTCACCAACCGCACGCTGGCGCACATCGCCGGCGGCGTCTCGCTGGTGTTCTTCGCGGTGCTGTGGGCCGGGACGCCGCTCGTCGCCCGGCGCCGATGACCGTTTGAGGCACACCCCCGTGGGGTAAGTAGCGGCGCGATCCCGTCGGGCCGCTCACGCAGTCGGCCCGACGGGACGACCATGTCGCGCTGGGCCTGCGCCGGGGCTCACTCTGGGGGCGCCTGCAGTGGTGTCGTCACAAGCGCCTGGGCGACGGTGACCAGGTTCGCAGCCATCGCCCGGCCGGTCTTCTGCGACCAGTCGTGCCCCTCGTCGGTCTCGCTGTAGCTGGGGCCCGGGCCCGGCCCCTTGTTCCAGTAGGTCCAGGCCTGCCCGGGCACCGTGAAACCGATGTCGATCAGGCCCTGGGCGACGTCCGCGATGACGTGGTGCGCACCGTCCTCGTTGCCGGTGACGATCACCCCGGCCACCTTGTTGTAGGCGACCGGACGACTCTCGTCGTCGGTCTCGGAGATCATCGCGTCCAACCGCTCGAGCGCTCGCTGCGCGACGGAGCTCGGATGGCCGACCCACGTCGGCGTGGCCACGATGAAGATGTCGGAGGCGCTGATCGACTCGTGCACCCGCGGCCACTCGTCACCCCCACCCATGTCGGTCTTGATCCCTGCAGGGATCTCCATGTCGACCAGCCGGAACACGTCCGACTCCACGCCGCGCTGGCGCAGCGCATCCAGGACATGGTCGGCCAGCTTCTGGGTGTTCGAATCCTCCGGGGAGGGCTTGAGGGTGCAGTTGATCAGCGTGGCGCGCATGTCTTCCTCTCGTGGGTATCAGCCGTACATCCGGGTGGTGCCCACGAGGTGAAGCCGACAAACGATCCGCACGAGCCGCGACACCGCGATCGCCGGGCGGTCCGGCCGACGTACCCGCGACGGCGTACACGCACCCACCCGGGCCCCAGCCTCACGAGTCAGTCACAACGGCACCGTTTTCTCGAGGATCGGCTGCTTTTGCGACTGAATGAGCCTTCGCCCGCGCTCCCCGACGGTACGACGTGACAAGACGCATGTTCTGGGGCAGCCCCCGGATGCTTCTTGTCACGAACCATTCGACCTTGAGCGATGCGGAACAGGCCGCCCGCACGCAGAAACGTCGAACAGCGGCCCGGGGTGATCGTCACCCGGGCCGCCGGAAGGATGATGCCGGGGAAGCTGCCGCTGAGGGGATGGGCGGCTGCTCCCCCGGCTCAGGGTTGGCTCAGGACAGCTCCGCGCGGAGGTCGGACAGGATCCGGGCGAGCAGTCTGGAGACCTGCATCTGGGTCACCCCGATGTCGCCGGCGATCTGCTCCTGGGTCCAGCCGTGGAAGAACCGCAGCTCGAGGATCCGCCGGTCACGAGGAGCCAACCGACGTACGGCCGGCGCCAGCAGGATGCGGGCCTCCGCCCGACCCAGGTCCGCGTCGTCCTCGCCGAGCAGCTCACCCAGGGAGGTGGACCCGTCCTCGCCGACCGGTACGTCCAGCGAGGCGGGCGTGAAGCAGCCGTCCGCGGCCAGTGCCTCGATGACCGAGTCCACGTCGACGCCGAGGAACTCGGCGACCTCGCTCGGCTTCGGCGACCGGTGCAGGGTCTGCGACAGCTCGCTCGAGGCGCGGGAGATCTGCGCCTGCAGCTCCTGCACCCGACGCGGCGGACGGACCGTCCAGCCGTAGTCGCGGAAGTAGCGCTTGACCTCACCGGTCACCGTCGGGACCGCATAGCTGAGGAAGTCGCGCTCGAACGACGGGTCGAAGCCCTGGACCGCCTTCACCAGACCGACGTAGGCGGCCTGCATGAGGTCGTCCTTGCCGATCCCGCGGTCGCGGTAGCGGGCAGCGATCGCGCGGGCGACCCCCATGTTGAGGACCACCACCTCGTCGCGAAGCCGCTTCTGCTCGAGCTCGTCGTCGGTGTTCCCGATCTGCTCGAGCAGGCGGGCGGTGATCTCACTGCGATCGGCCTCGGGAACGGCCTCGACGGACTGGGTGTCGGCGGCAGTGGGCAGGTCTTGATCTTGAAGTTCGGGCGTAGCGGTCATCCGTTGCTACCTCTACTTCTGATTGATCGTGCGTGGCACTATTGCTCGACCACCCTTCGAACTAAAGCACTCTTCTGACAAGTGGGCAAACATTCCGGGTCGATTTGTCCGGTTTGTCCTAATAACTAATAGTCCGATGTAACTACTAGGTATAGCCCGCAACCGCGTCCGTCGAGCTAGTCACTCACCACGACGAAGGAGGCGGCCGTGCCGGTGACCACCGGCCGAGCGCGCCACCCGGGCACAGTCAGCGGAAGGTCGAGCGGTGCGCTGACTCGCACCACGACCGCCTCCGCGGACGCCTGGACCTGGTAGGTCAGACCCGGGTACCGGCGATGGGCCCGCAGAGCCTGCAGGTATTCGGCGACGTAGGCCTGTGCGACCGCGGGGTCGATCGTGGCCCGACCGTCGAGTCCGCCTTCGTAGACTTGTTCTCCCTGGACCCCGTCCGCGGCCGCGAGTGCTGCACCGTCGGCCAGCGAGTCCATGGCCTGACGACGCAGGTAGGCGGCCGAGGCGTCGACCACCACGGCGACCATCATCAGTGCGACGATGGACAGGCCGATGATCAGCAGGCTGGTCTGGCCCGATGCGCCGCGCGGTCGGAACCGTCCGCGGGCCGTGCTCACGACCGGTCCTCCCGAAAGGTCCCGTAGGGGACGCTGTGGACCGCTTCGACGCGGATGCTCGGAGTGTTGCCGCCCAACGCCGCCGGCATCAGTGGGAGCCGCACCGGGTAGCTCACGTCCACGTCGATGACCGAGCCAGGAGCCAGGCAGTTGGTCGGATCCGGTCGACAGGTGAGCACCAGGTCACTGCGGCCGAGCTCGAGGCCCTGATCCTCCAGCGCGACGGCTGCCGCTGCCTCCGCCCGCTCGGCGGCCGACGCCTCGTCCGGCGCCATCACGTAGGCCCGCCCGGCCGACCGCGCAGCGGTGGTCACCGCGAACGCCGAACGCTGTACCTCGAACACGGCGAGCACGATGTAGAGCAGCGGCACCAGCAGCAGGATCGAGAGCCAGGTGACCTCGACGAGGGCGGTTCCGCGCTCGGTCCGCGACCTGAGCGAGCCCCCGGCGGTCACGGCGCTACCTCCTCGATCGCATGTCCCGACACGGACAGCTCGACGGCGGGTCCCCACAGACCGAGCGGTGGCACCTCCGCGACCACGTCGACCCGCACGCCGGGAGCGCCGCGGACCTCGACCACCGAGGCGGTCACGTCGGAGGCGAACCGTTCGGCGATCGCGCCGGCGATCTGCTGCCTGGTCCGGACCACCCCCGCGTCGGGGGATCGGTCCACCGTGGCGGCGTACCGGGCACCCTCCGAGGCGGCCGACGTCAGCGTGTTGCGGACGTGCAGCACCAACGCGACCTGAAGGATGCCCAGGAACAGCGGGATCACGACGACCAGAACGAGCACGAAGTCCACGACCGCGGAGCCGCGGTCGTCACGCGTGCGTCCGAAAGACACCGGTCAGCTCGACACCGAGTTCAGCGCGTCGCGCAGCATCGTCGACAGGGCATCCCCGGCGACTGCCCACAACGCAGCGACGAGCCCTGCAGTCATCACCGTGATCAGCACCCAGCCGGGCACGTCACCGCGCTCACTGGCCCGGTCGCGGCCATGGGTGAGCGCCAACAGCCAGCGCACAGAGAGATCAGTCATCGCACTCCTCTTGTTTCTCCTCGAAGTCGTCTCGCCCGGAAGTCGCCGGGTCGTCCTGCCCCGCCTCACGGGGTCACCAGCCGCAGGCCCACCACGCCCGGCCAGAACGCGAACAGCACGGTGACCGGCAATACCAGGAACACGACCGGCACCATCATGAAGATCTCCTTGCGCGCGCCGGTCTCGATCAGCTGCCGCCGCCCGGCCTCGCGCACATCTGCCGCCTGGGCGTGGAGGACCTCGGCCAACGGCGTGCCGCGCTCGACCGCCACCGCCATTCCCTCCGCGAAGCGGGCCACCACCGGAAGTCCGGAGCGGTTCGCCATCTCGTCGAGCGCCCGCGACACCGGCGTGCCCGTGCGGATGTCGGCGAGCACCCGGGACAGCTCGGTCGACAGCTCGCCGTGGGAACGGGCGACGACCCGGTCGAGGGCGGAGACCGGCCCCTCTCCCGCCGCCACCGCCAGCGCCAGCAGCTCAGCCACCGTCGGGAACTCCGCCAGGATCCGCCGCTCGCGCTCCACCACCTGCGCGGTGAGGCGGTTCTCGCGCAGCAGGACGCCGAGCACGAAGGCGACCGCGCAGAGCACCAGGAGGGGCACGGTCCTGCCCGGCGACCGGACGGCTACCACCAGAGCGAACGCCGCCGCCACCGCGAAGCTCAGCAGCCCCCACACGACCTGCTCGATGCGAAAGCTGTGGACGCTGATCTGCAGGTTGGCCCGCTCGAGCCGGCGACGCACCGATGCGGTTCCGCCGAGGACGCGCTCCAGGGTGTCGGCGGCGGACCTGAGCATCGGCCCGAACAGTGCAGCCGCCGCCGACCTCGGCTCGTCCGATCCCGGCTCCGGCCGCTGACCGGTCGGGGGCAGGTCGCGCACGTAGGGAAGGACCCGGACGCTCAGCAATGGTCGACGCAGCACCGCCACCCGACCGGCGACCAGCAGCAGCCCACAGCCGAACAGGGCACCGAGGAACCCACCCCACACCGCCAGACTCATGAGAGCACCCGCCGTTCCTGGGGCAGCCGGCCGATCCGCACCATCAGCCGGTAGGCCAGCAGACAGGCCGCGGCACCGAACGTGAGCACCACCACCCCCGCGGGCGAGGCGTAGCGGGAGATCACCTCCTGCTGGAAGCACAGCATCAGCAGCACCAGCCAGGGCGCCGCGACCGCGAGGCGAGCACCGTTGACGGTCCACGCCTGGCGCGACTCGAGCTCCGACCGCGTCCTCGCGTCCTCACGGAGATACCCGGACAGGCTGCGCAGCAGACGGCCGAGCTCACCCCCGCCGACCTCACGGGCCACCCGCAGCCCCTCCACGACCCGGTCGCCGACCGGGTCGGAGAGCCGCTCCTTGAGCCGGTCGAGGCTCTCGCCGAACCGACCGGTCACCTGGTAGTCCGCGGCGAAGGCGAGGAACGGGGTGCGCAATGGCTCCGGTCCCCGGACACCGAGCTGGCCGAGCGCCTCCGGCAGCGACATCCCGGCCCGCACCGCCGAGGCCAGGTTGTCCACCGCTTCGGGCCACACCTCCGCGAGCTCGCGCTGTCGACGTCGGGCACGGCCCCGGAGAACCGCCACCGGCAGGTAGCCGGCCATCGCGGCGAACGCGACCGCAACCGGAGCGGTGCGGGAGACCAGCTGGATCGCCAGACCGACCACGACGGCCGCGGCAGCACACACCAGCAGGACGCCGCGAGGCGACGTACCCGCGAGCCCGGCCCGGCCGAGCAGCCGCGTCAGCCGGTCCGGTCCAGTGGCGACGGTGCGGACCTGCCTCGGTGATACGAGGGCGAGCCAGACGAGCAGCAGGCCGATGCCCACGCCGAGTCCGACCACCGCCCCCACGTCACCGGGCTCCGTTCAGGAGCTCGTGAACATCGATGCCGACGCGTTCGTAACGCTCCGGCCGGGGTGGCATGCCGGTCGCCCGCACGAGCCGGTCGTCAGCCCGGGCGAAGACCACTTCGGTCTCGATCGTGTCGTTCTCTACCCGCCCGGGTACGGCCACGATCTCGTTGACCCTGCGTGCGCCCCCGTTGTCGATGCCGAGATGGACGACCAGGTCGACCGAGGCGGCGACCGTGGGTACGACGAAGCGTGCGGAGATGTTCTCGCCCGCCAGCAGCGGCAGGGTGCACATCTTGACCAGCGCCTCGCGTGCACTGTTCGCGTGCAACGACGCCATCCCGGGCAGACCTGAGTTGAGAGCCAGCAACAGGTCGAGGCACTCCTCGGCCCGGACCTCGCCGACGATCACCCGGGACGGCCGCATCCGGAGACTCTCCCGGACCAGGTCCCGCAACCGGATCTCACCGGTCCCCTCGAGCCCCTGCTGGCGGGTCTGCATGGCCACCCAGTCCGGGTGGTTGAAGCGCAACTCGAAGACCTCTTCCGCCGAGATCACCCGGTCACCGCCCGGGATGCTGGCCGCGAGGCAGTTGAGCAGCGTTGTCTTGCCGGCCTGGGTGCCGCCGGCGACGACGATGTTGAGCCCGGCCTTGACCGACGCATCCAGGAACGCGGCGGCCTGCTCGGTGAGGGACCCGAGGTCCACGAGGTCGTGCAGCCGCGCTGCGCGGACCACGAACTTGCGGATGTTGACCGCGCTGAAGCCGCGGGAGATGCCGTCAAGGACCACGTGCAGCCGGTGGCCACCGGGCAGCATGGCGTCCACGAACGGCTGGGACAGGTCCACGCGCCGGCCGCTGCTCTTGAGCATCCGCTCGACGAGCTCCTGGACCTGCGGGGCGCTGAGGATGGTGCTGGTGAGCTCGTGCCGACCGGCGCGCGCGACGAACACCCGGCTCGGGTCGTTGATCCAGATCTCCTCGATGCTCGGGTCGTCGAGGTAGCGCTGCAGCGCCCCGAACCCCGACACCCGCGAGACCAGCTCCTCGACGACCGCGTCGTGGTCGACGACGGGCACCACCGCACCGGTGAGGCTGCGCCGGTCGTGCTCGGCGACGACCTGCTCCGCGATACGACGGACCCGTCCGGCCTCACGTTGAGGGTCGATGCCGTCCCGACGTACGGCTTCACGCAGCTGCAGGTCGAGCGTGTCCACCAACTCGCTGTGGGAGTCGGCATAGATCAGGCTCATGGCCCCCGCCTTCACCGTCGGTCCGGACTGTCCGATTCGGCAGTCTCGCCCACAAGAGGAAGGTTTTGCTACCCCTGTCACCGCGCTCTGTGGAAAACGGCCGGGTTTGAGGGCGGGCGGACGCGGGAACCTGCTCGACGGTCCTTCTCCCCTTCGGACCATCGAAGCCCCGCCGCTGCTCGGGAGCGGCGGGCCTTCTGCGTCAGGACGTCAGCTGGTCCCCGAAGATGTCGCCGCTCTCCTCGATCCGGCGCAGCACCTGCTCCAGGTCGCACTGCTGCAGCGCGCCGTCGGACTCCGCACCGTCCTCGATCTCGCGCCAGGTCCGGGGCGCCGCGACGTACGGCGCACCCCTGCCCCGCAACGAGTACGGCGTGATCGTGGTCTTCGACCGGGTGTTCTGGCTCCAGTCCAGCAGCACCTTGCCCGGCCGCAGCGACTTGGTCATCTTCCACAGCACCAGGTCCTTGTGCTCCCGGGAGAGCTCCTGCGCGATCTCCTGGGCCAGGTCACGCACCTCCTCCGCGTTCTTCCTCCCCGGCAGGGCGGCATACAGGTGCAGGCCCTTGCTGCCACTGGTCACCGGAGCCGACGGCAGGCCGAGGTCGTCCAGCTTCGCGCGGACCAGCAGGGCCACGCGGGAGCACTCGTGCAGGCCGGCCGGGGCACCGGGGTCCAGGTCGATCACCAACCGGTCCGGGTTCTTCGGCCGGCCGTTGCGGCCGACCCGCCACTGGTGGACGTGCAGCTCGAGCGAGCCGAGGTTCGCCAGGTACGTCAACGTGGCGAGGTCGTCGACCACCGGATAGGTGATCGTGTCACCACCGCCCGACGCGCGCGCCGGCACGGACACCGAGTGCAACCAGTCGGGCGCTCCCGAGGGCAGGTTCTTCTCGAAGAACCTGCCCTCCGCGGTCCCGTTCGGCCACCTGATCCGGGTCACCGCCCGGTCGGCCAGGTGCGGCAGCAGCACCGGTGACACCCGGGCGTAGTAGCTGAGCACCTCGGCCTTGGTGGTCCCGGTCTCGGGGTACATCACCTTGTCGAGGCTGCTGATCTTCAGCGTGCGGCCGTCGACCTCGACCCGCTGGTCCTGCTGCGGCACGTCGTTCACTGCTCCCGGAGATCGACCGAGGTCAGGTCAGCGGGCACGAGGTCGGTCCGCACACCCTGGTACGACGGCTGCCGCAGCCGACCGCCCCGGGTCACACCGAGCGACTGGATGTCGACGACCACCTCGGGACGCAGCCACGTCGTGCCCTTCGCGTCGAGCCGCGGGACCTCGTCGCAGAACGGCGACGTGTCCGACCGCAGCGGCGTGAGAAGCTCCATCAGCCGCGGTCCCTCACGGCCGGCGATCCCACTGCCGACACGGCCGCGGTAGCTCAGGCCTTGTGGCGTCGGCTCCCCGACGAGCACCGCGCCGAGCCGCGAGGCGCTGTCGGTCTCGAAGCGCCAGCCGCCCACCACGAAAGACAGCACCGGTCGGTTCGGGAACTTCAGCCAGTCCTTGCTGCGCCGCCCGAAGTGGTAGCGCGAGCTGCGCTTCTTGCTGACCACGCCCTCCAGGCCCTGCCGTTCGGTCGCCTCCAGAAGCATCTGCCCGTCGTCATAGGTGGCCGGCACCTGCCAGTGCACCCCGTTCAGCCCGAGAGACTCCAGCCGCGCGCGTCGTTCCCACAGCGGCTCGCCGGTCAGGTCCTGTCCGTCGAGGCGCAGCACGTCGAAGACGATCAGCGTCACGGGATTGCTCAGCACCAGCGCCTGCGCCTTCCTCGCGCTCCGCACGTGCATCCGGTCGGCCAGTGCGGCGAAGGTCGGGATGCCGTCGGCGAGTGCGACGATCTCCCCGTCGAGAAGCAGGTCGCGGTCCAGCGAGGCGAGTCCGAACAGCTCGGGGAAGCTGACCGTGACGTCGTTCTCGTTGCGCGACAGGAGCTTCAGCGATCCGGGCGAGACGTCGGCGAGCACGCGCATGCCGTCCCACTTCACCTCGTGCACCCACTCGTCGCCGGTGGGTACCGTGGTGCCTCGACTAGCCAGCATCGGGCGCATGGGTCCATCCTGACCCATAGACGATGCCGGCGAGATCAGGGAGGGGCTTCCCCACATGCGTGCCATCTGGAAAGGCGCAGTGTCCTTCGGCCTGGTGAGTGTGCCAGTGAAGCTGTACGCCGCGACCGAGAGTCACGACGTCTCCTTCCGCCAGGTCCACGCCAAGGACGGCGGCCGGATCAAGTACCAGCGCGTGTGCAGCATCGACGGCGAGGAGGTCCCGTACGCCGACATCGCCAAGGGCTACGAGACCGACGACGGGCAGATGGTGATCCTCGACGACGACGACCTCGCCGAGCTTCCGTCGAGCAGCAGCCGTGAGATCTCGGTGGAGAAGTTCGTGCCCAGCGACCAGATCGACCCGCTGCTGCTGGAGAAGTCCTACTACCTCGAGCCGGACAAGGCCGCGGCCAAGCCGTACGCGTTGTTGCGGGAGGCCTTGAAGGAGGCCGACCGGATGGCCGTGGTCACTGTCTCCCTGCGGAACCGGATGTCGACCGCCGTGCTCCGCGTGCGCGACGACGTGATCGTGATGCAGACGATGATGTGGCCCGACGAGGTGCGCAAGCCCGACTTCGCCACCCTCGACGCGACCGAGGACGCGGCCAAGCCGCAGGAGCTGAAGATGGCCCGGCTCCTCGTCGACACGCTCGCCGGCGACTACGACGCCAGCGACTACGAGGACGACTACCGCGGTGCCGTCGAGGCGCTGGTGCAGGCGAAGCTCGAGGGCGGCGAGGTCAAGCGGGCCCCGGAGACCAAGGAGAGCACCGGCGAGGTGGTCGACCTCCTCGCGGCACTGCAGCGGTCCGTCGAGGCAGCCAAGACCTCCCGCGGGGAGTCGACGGGCTCGGACGAGGAGCAGGCGGAGGCCGCGGACGAGGACGCGGAGAAGCCGGCCAAGAAGAAGACCACCAAGAAGGCCGCCGCCAAGAAGTCCACGACCAAGAAGCAGGCCGCGAAGAAGAAGGCCAGCTGACGGGTGGGCGAAGGAGCATCTCAGTCGCCGGCTGCCCAGGATGCTCCTCTGCTCATCGCCTCTCGCCGTTGTCCACGTGGCGGGCGGCGGCCGGTGAGTCGGGGAACCGTTTCGCCGTGGCATGGGCGACGGCGTCGGAGAGCCTCGGCGCCAGCAGGTTCATCACCTCCGAGACGTTGCCGACCCAGGTGCTGATGGTCAGCGGGCGGTCCTCCAAGGCGCGTACGACGCGAGCGGCCGCCTGTTCCGCGCTCATCGCCGGCGACTTCCGGTACACGTCCGTCGGGCCGATCATGTCCGTGCGCACCAGCGGCAGCCGGACGTTGGTGAAGGTGACTCCGGCGCCGTAGGTCTCCCGACCGGCGATCCGGCTGAACGTGTCCAGCGCAGTCTTGGAGGCGATGTACGCGGCGAACTTCGGTGCCTTCACCTGCACGCCCCAGCTGACCACGTTCACCACGTGCCCGGAGCCGCGCTCGACCATCTGCGGCAGCAGGCCGAGGATCAGCCGCACCGGCGCGAAGTAGTTGATCGCCATCGTCCGCTCGAAGTCGTGTGCCCGGTCGTAGGACGCCGACAGCGAGCGCCGGATGGAGCGGCCCGCGTTGTTCACGAGCATGTCGACCTGCCCGTGCTCGGCGAGGATCCGGCCGACCAGGAGCTCGGTGGCCTCCGCGTCGGTCAGGTCGCAGGCGTACGCGTGCGCCGTACCGCAAGCCGCCCGGATGTCGGCCTCCACCCGTTTCAGCTCCTCGCCGCGGCGGGCCACGAGGATCACAGTCGCGCCCCGCGCGGCGACGGCGACCGCGGTCGCCTCTCCGATCCCGGACGAGGCACCGGTGACCAGGATGGTCCTGCCGCGCAGCGGGCTGGACGGTTCGGCACCCGGCAGCCGAGCCAGCAGGTGCCGGCGCAGCCAGGCCCGCGGTGTTGTGAGCAGCAGCCCGCTCACCGGGCACCCGGCCTGGCGTCGGCCCACGGCCGGGCGCGTTCGAGCTGGGCGGCGACGGTGATGATCGTGGTCTCGTCGTGCTGTCGACCCACCAGCTGTACGGCGAGCGGCAGCCCGTCGTTCGCGAACCCGACCGGGACCGAGGCCGCCGGGTTGCCCGTCACGTTCCACAGTGCGGTGTAGGCGATCATCGGCATCGAGCGCAGCACAGCCTCGACCGTGCCGGCGCCGTCGAGCACCCCGACCTTCGGCGGGCGGTGCGCGATCGTCGGTGTGAGCAACAGGTCGTAGGTGTCGAAGACCCGGTTGGCCTTCGCGGCAACCTTCTCGCCCTGCCGGATCGCCCACTCCACGACCGCCGGCCGGGCCCACGACCCGAGCCTGAGGGTCTCCCGGGTGCGGCGCTCGAGCCGGTCCCGGTGCTGCACCGTGTCGGCCTCCGCGCGCACCCCACCGAAGAACTGGGGCATGAAGGCGGCGGTCGGGTCCGGGTATCCGGGATCGACCTCCTCGACCTGGTGGCCGAGCTGCTCGAGCAGCGCGGCGGTCTCGCGTACGGCCTCGACGTGGTCGGCGGCAGGTCGGACACCGATGGTCACCGGCTTGGCCGACCAGCCGATCCGCAGCCGCGGGGCGGGGGCGGTGACCGCTGCCGAGAACGAGCCGGTCGGGTCCGCCGCCCGGAACCGGTCCCCCGGCGCCGCGCCGCGGATCACGTCGTAGACCAGGGCGCTGTCCCGCACGGTGCGGGTCAGCGGGCCGGCGGTTCCCAGAGCCCACCACAGGTGCGCGTGCGGCGCACTGGACACCCGGCCACGTTGGGGTTTGAGCCCGAACAGCCCGCAGCAGGCCGACGGGATCCGGATCGACCCGCCACCGTCGCCGCCGATCGCCACGGGAACCAGGCCCGCCGCCACCGCGGCCGCCGAGCCGCCGCTCGACCCACCGGTGGACCGGGTGGTGTCCCAAGGGTTGCGGGTCAGGCCGTGCGCGGCCGACTCCGTGAAGGGCCACTGCCCGAACTCGGGCATCGTCGTCTTGCCGATCACCACCGCTCCGGCCGACCGCAAGCGGGCCACCAGCCAGGAGTCCTCGACAGCCGGACGGGTGTTGGCGCGGCCTCCGAAGGTGGTGACCTGACCGGCGACGTCGATCTCCTCCTTGAGGGCAACGGCGACCCCGTGCAGGGGCCCGAGGTCCTCGCCGGCCGTCAGCGCGGCGTCCCGGGCCTCGGCCTCGGTGCGCGCCCGCTCGTGCAGCACGACGGTGAACGCGTTGAGGGACCGGTCGCGGTCGACGATCCGGTCCAGCAGCGCGTCGGTGAGCTGGCGCGAGGAGATCTCGCCGTCCCGGACGCGTTGCGCGTGCACCGCGGCACCGGCGAAGAAGAGGTCGTCGTCGTTCATGGCACCGGACGCTATCGCCCGGCACCGCGAGCCGCCCGTCGACCACCGAAGCATGAGCGCGGGTAAAGCGGGGTAACGCTGCTATCGGCATCACCACCGGCAACAGGAGGGCACATGGCAGGAGTTGAGACCGGCCGGGTCACTACCGACATCCCGGCGAGACTGGACCGGCTTCCCTGGGCCAGGTGGCACTGGATGATCGTGGCGGGGCTCGGCCTCGTCTGGATCCTCGACGGGCTCGAGGTCACCATCGTCGGTTCGATGTCCGCGGCCCTCCAGGATGAGAAGACCGGACTCGGGCTGAGCAGCTTCGACGTCGGTGTCGCCGGCGCCGTCTACGTCGCAGGTGCCTGTCTCGGGGCCTTGTTCTTCGGGCAGCTCACCGACATGTTCGGCCGCAAGAAGCTGTTCATGGTGACCCTGGGCGTCTACACCGTCGCCACCGTCCTGACCGCGTTCTCGATGAACCCGATGTGGTACTTCGCCTGTCGCTTCCTGACCGGTGCCGGCATCGGCGGTGAGTACGCCGCCATCAACTCCGCGATCGACGAGCTGATCCCGGCCAAGTACCGCGGCCGGGTCGACGTGGCGATCAACGGCTCGTTCTGGGTCGGCGCGGCAGCCGGTTCGCTGCTCACCATCCCGCTGCTGGACCCGACCCTGGTCAACCCCGAGTGGGGCTGGCGGCTGGCGTTCGCGCTCGGTGCGATCCTCGCAGTCGGCATCCTGTTCGTGCGTCGCCACGTCCCGGAGAGCCCGCGTTGGCAGTTCATCCACGGCCACGAGGACAAGGCCGAGGAGATCGTCACCAGCATCGAGCGGACCGTCGAGGAAGAGACCGGGAGGCGCCTGCCGAGTGTCTCGGACTCGATCACGATCCGGCAGCGGAGGTCCATCGGCATCGGCCTGATCGCCAAGACCGTCTTCACCCTGTACCCGAAGCGCACGATCCTGTGCTTCTCGCTGTTCGTCGGCCAGGCGTTCCTCTACAACGCATTCTTCTTCACCTACGGCGACACCCTCGGCACGTTCCTCGACGTCGACCAGACCGGCTGGTACCTCGCGATCTTCGCGGCCAGCAACTTCGCCGGTGCCCTGCTGCTCAGCTCGTTGTTCGACACCGTCGGCCGGGTCAAGATGATCGCCGGCACCTACATCCTCTCCGGGACGCTGCTCGGGTTCACCGGGTTCATCCTCGGGGACCTCAGCGCGGTCACCCTGACCATGATGGGGGCGATCGTCTTCTTCTTCGCCTCGGCCGGCGCCAGCGCGGCGTACCTGACCGCCAGTGAGATCTTCCCGATGGAGACGCGGGCGATGTGCATCGCGTTCTTCTACGCGATCGGCACCGCGGTCGGAGGCATCAGCGGCCCGCTGCTGTTCGGGGCACTGATCGAGAACGCCTCCGAGAGCGGCGACATCACCCAGATCGCGATCGGCTACTTCATCGGCGCCGCGCTGATGATCGCCGGCGGCATCGTCGAGATCATCATGGGGGTCAAGGCCGAGGGCCAGTCGCTCGAGAGCATCGCCCAGCCGCTGACCGCCGAGGACGAGCGGCCAACAGGCGAAGACGTCACCGCCCCATCCCGGGCATGAGGACCAGGAGGTAGCCAGATGCCGATGCCCCCACCCAAACCCAGCACCGAAGGCCGGCGCGACCGTCAGATCTTCCACGAGATGGGCCAGATCGTCCGCGCCCTCGAGCAGGAGGGACCGCAGACCCCGGAGCGGCTCGCCGAGCTCGTCGGTGCCCGCTACTGGGAGGCGAACCGGTTCGACCGGGCGCTGGCGTTCGCGGTCGCGGACGGGCTGGCCGTGCGCACCGCGAACGGCGAGATCGCCCCCGTGTAGGTCAGGCGTGGCCGCCGCAGCGGCGCAGCGCGAGCACGGTCAACGACCGGGTGACCCGCACCAGCTCGTCGAGCTCGACGTGCTCGTGCGGACCGTGCGCCACGCGGATGTCGCCTGGCCCGTAGTGCAGCGTCGGGATGCCGCCGATGCCGGCGTACAGCCTCAGGTCGCTGCCGTAGACCTCCGCGCCCAACGGCGGCCGGGGCCCGCCTGTCGCGACCACCGCCGTAGCGACCTCGTCCACCAGCGCGTGATCGGGATCGATCCGGCCGCTGGCGAACTGGCCACCCGGCCAGGTCACGATCGGCCGGTTCTCGAGCAGCCACGGATCCTTCGCGCTCGCCTCCGCGACGGCGTCCTCGAGGGCCAGGCGGGCCTGTCGCGGATCCTCGTCCAGCTGCACACCGAGGCGTCCCTCCGCGGTGAGCTTGTCGGGCACGTTGCTCGCCCAGTCCCCCGCCTGGATCACGCCGAACGACAGCGCATAGGGAAGGTCGCTGCCGAACAGCGGGTCGGGATCGGCGTTCCGCTCCCCCTCGAGCCGGCTCAACGCCTCATGGATCGGCAGGAACGCCTCGAACGCACTGACCCCTTCACGCCGCATGCTTCCGTGCGCCGAGCGACCGGAGACCTCGATCCGGAAGGTGAGCGCACCGGCGGTCGCGGTCACGATCCGGCCGCTGGTCGGCTCGGTGATCACGGCCGCGTCTCCCCGGTGTCCCCGGCGGAGGGTGGCGAACGCGCCGAGCCCGCCGTCCTCCTCACCGATCACGCAGTGCACCGACAACGGCCGCTCGAGCCGCACGTTCGCGGCCCGCAGCGTCCGGACGACCGCGAGGTTGGCGGCCACGCCCGCCTTCATGTCACAGGCACCCCGCCCGAAGAGGGCCCCGCCGCGGATCTCGGCGGAGAACGGATCGGCGCCCTGCCACGTCGCCGGGTCGCCCGGTGGCACCACATCGAGGTGGCCCTGCAGGATCAGTCCGGGGGTCTCGTCGCCCGGGCTGGTGCCGACGACGCCGAGGCCACCGCTGCGCTCCGCCTCCGTGCCCGGGAACCAGGGGTCCGCCTGGAGCTCGTCGAGGTCGAGCTCCCACCGGTCGACGTCGTACCCCTCGTCCCTCAGGAGCTGGGCGCACAGCTCCTGCACGTCGCACTCGGCGTCGCTTCCTCCCACACTCGGCACTCGCACCAGTGCGGCGAGGTTCTCCACCAGCGCCGCCTCGTCCAGGTTCGCGAGAACCGTGGACTCGAACTCGGACACACTCATCGAACCCTCCAGACGTCGTGTGCAGAGTGCATCACACGGGCGGGACCGGCGACCACCGAACCTCTCAGTCCGCGTCCCAGCGGAACAACCGTGCCGCGACCGCGGTGACCACGGCCGCGAAGCCGAGCAGGATCACGAAGGTGAACCCCGTCGCGGACGGGCCCAGCCCACGGACCATCACGTCGCTCATCGCGTCGTTGAGGTGGCGCAACGGCATCGCCAGCGAGATCGTCCGCAGCCACTCCGGCGCCCCGTCGAGCGGGAAGAACGAACCGCTGAGGAACGCCATCGGCAGCACGAAGAAGTTGGCCAGGTTGACCGCACCCTCCGCGCTCTTGGCGAGCGCACCGGCGAGCAGTCCGAGCGCCATGAACGACAGCGTCCCGGCCACGATCAGCGGCACGGCCATCCACCAGTAGCCGGTGAGCTGCATCCCGAACGCGACCGTGGCGAGGCCGACGAAGATCGTCAGCTGGACCAGCGCGATGATCACCGCGACGCCGATCCGCGCCGCGACGATCTGGCCGGTGCTGGCGGGAGAGAGCCGGAGCCGCCGCAGAAGCTTGGACTCGCGCCACCCTTGCAGGGTCGCTGCCGCGCCGAACGCGGCGCTCATCGCGATCGCCCAGCCGAGCAGCCCGGGAGTGACGAACTGGATCGCGTCGAGCGACTCGTCCTCGACGCGTTCCGCCCGGAACGCGAACCGAGGTGGCTCACCCGACGCCGCCACGTTGGCCGCGTCCACGAACGCGCGCAGGGTCCCCTGCGTCATCGCGGCCTTGACCTGGTCGGCCTGCGAGTAGTGCGCGACGAAGGTGTCCCCGCGCATCTCGATCGCGGCGTCGACATCACCCTCGGCGACCTTCGTGATCGCCTCGTCGAGGTCGTCGGTGGTGGTCACCTCGAACGCCTCCTCGAAGGCGTCCTGCGCCAGCGGCGGCAGCCCCTCGACGAGTGCGACGTCGCCGACCTCGACCAGCTCGAGGCGCGAGGTGTCGAAGTCCAGCACTCCGCCGAACAGCACCAGGAACATCAGAGGGAAGACGATCGCGAAGAACACCGACTGCTTGTCGCGGAAGAAGCCCTTGAACGTGGCCACCGACAGGCTCCAGAAGGCGGTCATGCGCGGTACTCGCGACCGGTGCGGGTCAGGAACACGTCCTCCAGGGTCGCCGCCTTGACCTGCAGACCCTCCAGCACCTGGCGCTCAGCGAGAGCGGCGAGCACGACGGACGGTGCTCTGGTCCGCACCACCGTGGAGTCGCCGTCCCGTTCCGCCGCGGACACCTGAGGGATCGCCGCCGCTTCGTCGACGTCGAGCAGCGCCGCATCCACGTAGATGCGTACGTCGGCGTCGAGGCCCCGCACCAGGGCGCTGGGCGTGTCCAGCTCGAGGAGCCGGCCGTGGTCGACGATCGCGACCCGGTCGCAAAGCGCCTCCGCCTCGTCCATGTAGTGCGTGGTCAGCACCACGGTGCGCCCGGACTCGTTGAGGGTGCCGAGCAGGTCCCAGAGATTCCGGCGGGCCTGCGGGTCGAGCGCCGCGGTCGGCTCGTCGAGGAAGACCACCTCTGGGTCGTGCACCAGTGCGCTGGCGATCGCGAGCCGTTGCTTCTGCCCGCCGGACAGCTTCTCGGTCCGGGTGCCCGCCTTGTCCTCCAGGCCGACCCGCCCCAGCCAGGCGTCCGCCCGGGCCGCGGGCACGCCGTACAGGGCGGCGAAGGTGCGGATCTGCTCCCGTGCCGTGAGCCGCTCGAAGAACGACGACGCCTGGAGCTGTACGCCGATCCGGGGCAGCAGCGAGGCGTTGCGCGGCCAGGGGTCCTCGCCCAACAGCATCACCCGGCCGGCGTCCGGCCGGCGCAGCCCCTCGATCATCTCCAGCGTGGTGGTCTTGCCGGCGCCGTTCGGCCCCAGGATCCCGAAGAACTCGCCCTCCCCGACGGAGAACGTGATGTCGTCGACCGCCGTCAGGGCTCCATAGGTCTTGGTGAGGCCGTGCACCTCGATCGCCGCAGACATGGCGGCGAGACTAGTGAGTCCGTAACCGTCTGGCCAATCGTCATGGCGTTGCGAGCAGCGACCTCACCACACGCAGACCGACCGAGAGGCGGGCCAGGTCGGCCCGGTCGTCGGAGCAGATCTCGCCCAGCGTGGACACGGCCCGGCTGACCACGACCTCGTCGTCCTCCTCCCAGTCCGCGATCCGCACCGGTGCCGGCTGCTCGGCAGCGGTCTCGGCGAGCACCTGCGCGGTGAGCTGCGCGTGCACACCGTGCAGCTCGTCGCGCAGCGCGGCCCGCGCCATCGTCTGCCAGCGGTCGTCCCGGGGAAGCGCGAGGATGCTGGTCACCAGCGCGGGTATCCCGAGCCGCTCGCCGAGGGCGAAGTGCACCCGGGCGACCTCCATCGGGTCCAGCCCGTCGCGGCGCGCGGTGTCGACCACGCCGAGGATCGCGTACGCCGGCGGCAGCACCGCCACCCGCGCCGCGAGCTCGTCGGGGACCGACTCCTTGACGAGCGCGGCCCGCCGCGCCTCGTAGGCATCGAGCTCGCGGCCGGTCAGCAGCTCGGGCAGCGCGGCCATCACCTGCTGGGAGATCACGCCGAAGAAGTCGACGACGGCCTCGCTGTCCAGCGGTGGGCGGCGGTTGTTGATCAGCCAGCGGGACGCCCGCTCCACCAGTGTCCGCATCTCGATGCGCATCCGGGTCTGCACCGACGCGTCGATCTTGTTGTCGTAGGAGCCGATCTCGTCCAGCAGCGCACGCGAGCCGAAGATCTCCCGGGCCAGGAAGTTGGCGCGGGTGATCTCCGCCGCGGAGGCCCCGGTCTCCCCCGACAGCCGGTGGAAGTAGGTGATCCCGGCCCCGTTGACGAGCGCGTTGACGATCTGGGTCACGATGATCTCGCGGCGCAGCGGGTGCTCCCCCATCTGCTGGCGGTACTGCTGGCGCATCTTGCTCGGGAAGTAGCTGAACAGGTCCCCCCGCAGGAACGGGTCGTCGGGCAGGTCCGTCTCCAGCAGCTCGTCGGCGAGCACGATCTTCGTGTAGGCCAGCAGCACCGAGAGCTCCGGCGCGGTGAGGCCCTGCCGGTGCTCCAGCCGGTCGGCCACCTGCTTGCGGCTCGGCAGGAACTCCAGCTCGCGGTTCAGCAGCTTCTGCCGCTCGAGCCGCCGGATCCAGTCCTCGTGCACGTGCAGCAGTGCCGGGGACTGCGCGTCGGCGTTGGCGAGAGCGAGGTTCTGCTCGTAGTTGTCGAGCAGAACCAGGTCGCCGACCTCGTCGGTCATCGACGCGAGCAGGTCGTTGCGCTGCTTGCCGGTGAGGTCACCCGCACGGACCACGCGGTCGAGCAGGATCTTGATGTTCACCTCGTGGTCGGAGGTGTCCACGCCGGCGGAGTTGTCGATGAAGTCGGTGTTGATCCGGCCACCCTTGCGGGCGTACTCGATCCGGCCACGCTGGGTGAAACCGAGGTTGCCGCCCTCACCGACCGACCGGCACCGCAGCTCGCCGCCGTTGACCCGAATGGGGTCGTTGGCCTTGTCACCGGCATCGGCGTTCGTCTCGGTCTCGCTCTTGACGTAGGTGCCGATCCCGCCGTTCCACAGCAGGTCGACCTCGGCCAGGAGGACGGCGCGCATCAGCTCGGCCGGGCTCATCGCCTTCACGTCGGCGCCCAGGCTGAGCGCCTCACGGACCTGCTTCGTGATCGGGATCGACTTCTGCGTGCGGGGGAAGACCCCGCCGCCCTCGGAGATCAGCTGCCGGTCGTAGTCCTGCCACGAGGAGCGTGGCAGGTCGAAGAGTCGCCGCCGCTCGGCATACGACGAGGCAGCGTCCGGGTTCGGGTCGAGGAAGATGTCACGGTGGTCGAACGCGGCCACCAGCCTGGTGTGCTCGGAGAGCAGCATCCCGTTGCCGAACACGTCCCCGGACATGTCACCGATGCCGACGCAGGTGAAGTCCTCGCTCTGGCAGTCCACACCCATCTCGCGGAAGTGGCGTCGTACCGACACCCAGGCGCCGCGCGCGGTGATCCCCATCGCCTTGTGGTCATAGCCTGCGGACCCACCGGAGGCGAACGCGTCGCCCATCCAGAAGCCGTACTCCTTCGACACCTCGTTGGCGATGTCGGAGAAGGACGCGGTGCCCTTGTCGGCGGCCACCACCAGGTAGGAGTCGTCCGGGTCGTGGCGTACGACGCGCACGGGTGGCACGTTCTCGCCGTCGACGAGGTTGTCGGTGATGTCGAGAAGCCCGGAGATGAACGTCTTGTAGCAGGCGATCCCCTCGGCGAGCCAGGCGTCCCGGTCCGATGCATCGGGCAGCTGCTTGCAGAAGAACCCGCCCTTCGCGCCGACCGGCACGATCACCGCGTTCTTGACCATCTGCGCCTTGACCAGGCCGAGCACCTCGGTGCGGAAGTCGTCGCGGCGGTCCGACCAGCGCAGGCCTCCTCGCGCGACCGTGCCGAAGCGCAGGTGCACACCCTCGACCCGCGGCGAGTACACGAAGATCTCGAACCGGGGCCGCGGCTCCGGCAGCTCCGGGATCGCGCTCGGCTCGAGCTTGAACGACATGTACGGCTTGAGCCGGCCGTCCGCGCCGAGCTGGAAGTAGTTGGTGCGCACGGTGGCCTTGATCACCGTCAGGTACGAGCGCAGGATCCGGTCGTGGTCCAGGCTGGCGACGTCGTCGAGTGCCCGGTTGATCCGGTCCTCGATGTCGGTCAGCTTGGCCTCACGCGACTCGTTGTCCGCTGCGATGTCGCCGTTCCTGCCGGGGTCGAACCGGGCCTGGAACAGCTCCACCAGGTAGCGGGTGATGTCGACGTTCCCCTTGAGCGCGTCCTCGATGTAGTCCTGGGCGAACGGTGTGCCGCCCTGGCGCATGTACTTCGCGTAGGCGCGCAGCACGCTGGCCTGCCGCCAGGTCAGTCCCGCCGCGAGCACCAGTGCGTTGAACCCGTCGCTCTCGTTCGCGCCGTCCCAGACGGCGGCGACGGTGTCCTGGAACAGGGCTCGGGCGGCGTCCGGCAGCCGGGTGCCGTAGCGCAGCCCGAAGTCGTAGATGTAGGACTCGCGGGCCAGACCCTCGAGCCCGTAGGGCCGCTCGTCGATGACCTCCACACCCATCGTGGACAGGATCGGCAGCACCTGGCTGAGGGAGAGCGGCGGTCCGATCCGGAACACCTTGAGCCGCGCCTCACCGGGGCCGGCGTCCATCGGCTCGTAGAGCGACAGGGCCAGTCCCTCGTCACCCTCGATCGCCTCGAGCCGGCTGAGGTCCACGGCGGCGGTGCGCGGGGCGTAGTCCTCCTTGTAGGCCTCGGGGAACGAGTCGGCGTAGGAGCGCGAGAGCCGGGCGCCCTTCTCCTCGCCGAACTCACTGTGCACGGCGGCCAGGAAGTCGTCGCGCCACGACCGGGCCGCCTCCGCCAGCCGCCGCTCGAGGTCGGCCTGGTCGAACTCGCCGATCAGCTCACCGCGCGGGGGCCGGACCACGAAGTGCAGGCGGGCGAGCAGCGACTCGCTGACCCGTGCGGTGTACTCGACCGACTCACCGCCGAGCTGGGTCCGCAGGATCGAGGCGATCCGCTCCCGCACCGCGGTGGTGTAGCGGTCGCGCGGAAGGTAGACCAGGCAGGACAGGTAGCGGCCGTAGGTGTCCCGCCGGACGAACAGTCGCAGCTGCCGGCGCTCGCGGGTGTGGAGCACTGCCTGCGCGATCGGGACGAGCTCCTCGATCGGGGTCTGGAACAGCTCGTCGCGCGGGTAGGTCTCGAGCACGTCCATCAGCGCCTTGCCCGTGTGGCTCAGCGGGTCGAACCCGGCGTCGTCGATCACCTGCTGGGCCTTGACCCGGATCACCGGGATCCGGGTGAGCGACTCGGTGTAGGCCGCGGACGAGAACAGGCCCAGGAACCGCCGCTCGCCGACCACCTCACCGGACTCGTCGAACGTCTTCACACCGACGTAGTCGAGGTAGGCGGAGCGGTGCACGGTCGCCTTGGAGTTGGCCTTCGCCAGCACCAGCAGGGTCTTCTCGCGTGCCTTCGCTTTCACCAGCGGTGGCAGTTTCCCGAACGACGAGGACATGTCCTGGTCCGCACGCAGGATGCCGAAGCCGGTGCCGGGCACGGCACGGAGCACCTCGTCGTCGTCGACCGTCTCCAGCCGGTACTCGCGGTAGCCGAGGAACGTGAAGTGGTCGTCGGCCAGCCAGCTCAGCAGGGCCTTGCCCTCGGCGATCTCCTCGGCCGGCAGCGGCGGCGGGTTCTCTTCGAGCTCCTTGACGATCTCCAGGGCGCGGGCGTGCATCTTGTCCCAGTCCTCGACGGCCTCGCGGACGTCCCGGAGCACCTTGTTCAGGGCCTGCTCGATGTGCGCGAGGTCCTCGGGAGCGCTCTCCCGGTCGATCTCGATGTGCATCCACGACTCGCGGAAGACGTCGTGCGCGAGCTCGCCGGACGTGGCGTCGCGCTCCTCCTCGGTGTACAGCTCCTGCAGCTCGCCGGTGATGTCGCGCTGGACCAGCAGCTGCGGGTGCACCACCATGTGCACGTTGCGGCCCTGGTCGGCGAGCTCCATGGTCACCGAGTCGACCAGGAACGGCATGTCGTCGGTGACCACCTCGACGACGGTGTGCCCGTCGGCGGACCAGCCCTGCTCGGCCACCGCGGGGGTGAACACCCGGATGTTCGCGGTGCCCTGGGGCCTGGAGGAGGCGAGCTTGTACTGGCTCATCGCCGCGCCGTACAGGTCCACGTCGCTGCGCTCGACGATGTCCTCGGGAGCGACGTGCCGGTAGTAGGAGCTCAGCAGCTTCGCGGCCTTCTCGGCCGGCGGGCCTCCCGACCCCTTGCGTGTCACGGCGAGCTCTGCCGCCTTCGCGATGAGTTCGTCCTTGGTCTCATCCAGCGTGGTACGCACGAGGCATCCAACCTTTGTCGCTCCCAGCACGAGGCCCCCCATGACCTCGGGACAGCACGCCGTTGTGCCGTCACTTCGACCCTAGAGCGTGCCCTCGTGGGCTACAACAACGGGTGCGCCGACTGTGTCTCGTCGCCGAGACGGCTTCACAGCTGCGAGCGCAGTCCCCACAGCAGCGGGTAGTACTGCAGCTGCAGCCGGCTGCGGAGGTAGTCGGCCCCGGACGACCCGCCGGTGCCGGTCTTGGCGCCGATCATCCGTTCCACCATCACCACGTGGCGTGCCCGCCAGGAGGCGGCGAGCTCGTCGTGCTGCAGCAGCGCCTCGGCCAGTGCCCAGATGTCGGCGTAGGAAGCACGGTCGTGCGCCGCCCGGCGTACGGCCGCGGTGATCTCCTCGTCGGAGCCGACCGGGAGCCCTCGCTCGGACAGCACGTGCACGAACGCGTCCCACAACGTCGGCTCCTCGAGCCGTCGCCGGAGCCGGTCCCGCTCGGCATCGGTCAGGCCCTTGAACCGCCGCACGAAGGACGGGTCCTTGGCGCCGGAGAGGAACTCCAGCTCGCGGTACTGCACCGACTGGAAACCGCTGGCGGGTGCCAACGTCTGCCGGAACTGGAGGAAGTCCTGGGGTGTCATCGTCTCCAGCACGTCGATCTGCTGGACGAGCACCCGCTCCACCACGTGCATCCGCTGGAGCAGGTGCTGCGCCCACCACAAGCGGTTGGCGTCGCCGGAGCTGTCGAGCATCGCGTCGCGCGCCGCACCCGCCTCGTGCAGCAGCTGCTGGAACCAGAGCTCGTAGACCTGGTGGATCGTGATGAACAACAGCTCGTCATGCGCGACGGGGTCGGACTCGAGGTGCTGGGCGCCGAGCAGCTGCTCGAGCCGAAGGTAGCTGCCGTAGGTGAGTCGGGCACCCTGCTCCCCGAACTGGACGTCGGTGCCGCCCCACTCGCCGGCGGTCTCGGCCGGAACGTCGGTCGAAGGCGCAGTGCTGTCTGAAGTCACACCCGCGAGCGTAGCCACTCGTTGCCCCATGCGTCATGATGGGGCGCCATGAGGATCCGACACCAGCTGAAGTACGACGCGTCCCCCGAAGACGTCTACGCGATGCTCTCGGACCCTGCCTTCCGGCAGCGGGTCTGCGCGGCCATGGACACCGTCTCCCACGACGTCGCGATCGACGAGACCGACGCCGGCATGTCGGTGCGGATCGACATGGTCCAGCACACGCACGGCGTACCGGGCTTCGCCAAGAAGATCGTCGGCGACCAGACCCGGATCATCCAGTCGGAGCAGTGGGCCGACACCCGGGCCGCCGACCTGCAGGTGGAGATCCCGGGCAAGCCCGGCCACATCCGCGGCCGGATCACGCTGACCGGCGACGCCTCCGGCACGGTAGAGGCGTTCGAGGGCGAGGCGACCGTCAGCATCCCACTCGTCGGCGGCAAGCTCGAGGGCGTCATCGAGAAGCTCTTCCTCAAGGGGATGGACACCGAGCAGGGTGTCGGCGCCGCCTGGCTCGGAGGCGAGCGCTGATGCGGTTCCGCCACGAGCAGTCGTACGACGCACCCGCGGACCGGGTCCACGAGATGCTCGCCGACCCGGCCTTCCGGAACCGGGTCTGCGTGGCACAAGAGGCCACGTCGTGCACGGTCAGCATCGAGCCCGACGGAGCAGGCATGTCGGTCACCGTGGACCAGAGACGACCGTCGGACGGGATCCCCGGCTTCGCCCGGAAGATCGTCGGCGACGAGATCCGGATCGTCCAGCGCGAGGACTGGTCGGACCAGACCAAGGCGGTGCTGACCGTCACCATCCCCGGCAAGCCGGGAGAGCTGAACGGCACGGTCACCGTCGTGGGCGACGGAAACCGCACCGTCGAGACGATCGACGGGGACCTGCGTGTGAACATCCCGGTGCTGGGCGCCAAGCTCGAGCAGCTGAT
>DATFGA010000293.1:0-12272 GCA_035249775.1 Nocardioidaceae bacterium
CGCCGCCCTCACCGGCTGACCACAGGATGCGTGACCGCGGCGACCCGCCAGCCGCCGCGGGTCCGGCGCAGGCTGATCACCCGGATGCTGGCCTGGTCCCGGGGAAGCCGCAGTCGCACACCGGACGCGTCCACCGCGACCGCGCCGTGCAGCCGGTCCGTGACCCGCAGCCGCCACCGTCCGGGCCGGTGCCCGAGCACCTCGAGGGCCAGCAGCTGCATCCGCATCCCCTCGACGCGCAGGCCGCGCCGGGTGTACGAAGCCAGGATCGCCACGTCCGCCGTACCCGCCGATGAACCCGGCGTATAGAGCGCACGCAACCCATCCGCGTCCCCGGCCGCGTAGGCACGTGCGCGCGCCCGGTCCCAGTCATGGAGTACGTCGACCGCCGGCATCGATCGGGACGCGGCAGGGGTCTCCTCATCCTGGAGTCCGACCGGCCCGGCGGGCCCGGCCGACGTCGACCAGCCGAAGCCCGACCCGTCCGACCGATCGAGGGCGGGGCCGAGCGACGAACCAGAAGAACCAGCGGACCGGTCCGCAGAACCCACCCACCACAGCGCACCGGACAGGGCGAGCGCGAGGACCGTCGCGGCGAGGAGCCAGGGGTACCGGTGCACGCCCCCACTCTGGCCTACCTCGGCCGCGTCCCGCTGTCGTCGTCCACAGGCTCGCGCTCGAGGGGCACCCCGTCCGCCTGCCCGAGGTGCAGCATCTCGGCGGTCACCCGGTCCGCGTGGTCCGGGGTGTGCCACAGCCTGCTCGGCCACCAGATCGCCGGTCCGATGTCGTAGGACAGTGCCGGCACGAGCAGCGAGCGGACGATGATCGTGTCGAGCAGCACGCCGAACGCGACGATGAACGCGATCTGCACCAGGAACAGGAGCGGCAGCACGCTCAGCGCCGCGAACGTCGCCGCCAGCACCACCCCGGCCGAGGTGATCACGCCACCGGTCACCGACAGCCCCTTGAGGATGCCGGGATGGGTCCCCTGCTTGATCGACTCCTCCCGCACCCGGGTCATCAGGAAGATCGAGTAGTCGATGCCCAACGCCACCAGGAACACGAAGCCGATCAGCAGCGTGGACGGATCCGAGGCCGGGAAGTCGAACACGTAGTTGAACAGGACCGCGCTGATGCCCATCGTCGCTCCGAACGACAGCACGTTGGCCACGATCAGGATGAACGGCGCGAGCAGCGAGCGGAGCAGCAGCGCGAGCACCACCAGGATCACCAGCAGGATCGCCGGGATCACCTTGAGCCGGTCGGCGTCGATGGTGTCGCGGGTGTCCAGCAGGATCGCGGTCTGCCCGCCGACCACGATGTCCTCGCTGACGGTGTCCAGGTCCTCGCGCAGGTCGCGCAGCGTCTCCGTGGCGCGCGCCGAGTCCGCGTTGGCGTCGAGGGTGACCAGCATGACTGCCTCACCGTCGACGATCTTCGGCGGCGGCAGGTCACCCGGAGCACCCCCCGGAGCGCCCGCAGGGCCGGCCGGAGCACCGCCCGCCGGCTCCACCGGGAGGTAGCTGACCCCGTTCTCGGCGACACCCTCCCGCCCTGAGGCCACCTCCATCGCCTCCTGGAGGTTCTCCTCCTCGACGATCGCCAGCGCCGGGCTGCTCCGGTCCGCCGCGAAGTGCTCGTCGAGGATCTCCTGCGCCTTCACCGAGTCGACCTCGGTGAGGAACAGCTCGGTCTGCGGGACCGGTTCCTCGTTCAGCGTGGGCACGAACGCCGCGCACGCGGCCAGCGCCACGAAGGTCACCACCCACACCGTGCGGGCGCGGCGGCCGACCAGCCGCGAGACCTTCCCCCAGATCCCGCGGGTGTCCCGGTGCTCGGAGCCGTAGTGCGGCATCAGCGGCCAGAACGCCCGACGGCCCAGGAGCACCAGTGCCGCCGGCAGCAGGGTCAGCGCCGCCAGCATCGCGCCCGCGATCCCGAACGCGCCGACCGGACCGAGCCCGCTGAGGCTGGACAGGTCCGAGAGCAGCAGGCACAGCAGGCCGAGGATCACCGTGGCCCCCGAGGCCAGGATCGGCTCCAGCGCCCCGCGATAAGCCTTCCGCATCGCGTCGTACTTCGACTCGGAGTCCCGCAGCTCCTCCCGGAACCGCGCCACGATCAGCAGCGAGTAGTCGGTCGCCGCGCCCACGGCGAGGATGAACAGGATGCCCTGGCTCTGGCCGTTCAGGTCCAGGACGTCGTTGCTGGCCAGCCCGTAGATCGCCGCGGAGGCGACCCCGAGCGCCAGGACCGCGGAGAAGAGTACGACGAACGGCAGCACCGGACTGCGATAGACGATGAGCAGGATCACCAGCACGAACAGCAGCGCGACGCCGAGCAGGATCCCGTCGATCGCGCCGAACGCCTCGATGAAGTCACCGAGGATGCCGCCCGGCCCGCCGACCAGTGCGGTCAGCCCCGGTGGGGTGTCCTCGACCGCCGCCCGGATGTCGACGACCGCCTGCACCAGCGCCTCCCCGTCGGAGGTCGCCAGCGGCACCACGAGCTGGGCGGCGGTACCGTCCTCGGACGGGATCGGGCCCACCACGCCCTCCGCGTCGACGTTGTCGATCCGCCGCAGCTCCTCGGCGTAGCCGGCGATCACCTGCTGGTCCTGCGCCGTCAGGCCGCCCTCGCGCTCGAAGACCACGATCGTGGGCACGCTCTCGGAGCCGATGAACTTCGCGTACTCCTCCATCGCGACCGTGGACTCGGCACTCTGCGGTAGGAACGCCGCGTTGTCGTTCTCCTGCACCTGGGCGAGCTTGCCGGCGAAGCTGCCGAGCGGCCCGCCCACGAACAACCAGAGGAGTACGACGACCGTGGGCAGGATCCATCGCTTCGAACGGCTGGAGGTGCTCGCCATGAAGAGGCCTCTCGGGTGGGTCTCGGAACGTCGGACCAAGCGGTTCACATAATCGCGCATCCCGGGCCCCGAGCACCAACTGAATCAGGGCTAGGCTCGGATCCGTGATCTTCGAGAACCTCGGCACCGTGGACTACCTCGCCGCCTGGGACGTCCAGCGCCGGGTGCACGAGTCGGTGGTGGCCGGCGGCCCGGACACCACTCTGCTGCTCGAGCACCCGCCGGTGTTCACCGCCGGCAAGCGCACCGAGCCGCACGAACGGCCCGTCGACGACGGCACCCCGGTCATCGACGTCGACCGCGGCGGCAAGATCACGTTTCACGGACCCGGCCAGCTCGTCGGGTACCCGATCGTGCGGCTTCCCGAGCACGTGCTCGTGGTCGACTACGTCCGCCGCGTCGAGGAGGCGCTGATCCACGCCTGTACCGACCTCGGCGTGACCACCGCCCGCGTTCCGGGCCGCAGCGGCGTGTGGCTGCGTGCCGACGACCGCGGCCCGGAGCGCAAGATCGCGGCCCTCGGCATCCGGGTCAGCCGCGGGGTCACCATGCACGGGTTCGCGCTGAACTGCGACGTGGACCTGTCGTGGTACGACCGGTTCGTGCCCTGCGGCATCGCCGACGCCGGCGTGACCTCGCTGTCGGCGGAGCTGGGCCGCGACGTCACGGTCGCGGACGCCGTTCCCGTGGTCGAGGGGCACCTTCGCGAGCTGCTCGGCTGGGCGCCGTACGACCCGACCCCCGACTACGACCCGCGCCCCGAGCCCGGCCGCAAGCACCGCCCGTCAGGCGACACGTTGAGCGTTCCGGTCCTCAATCCGCTGGCCTGACGCGCCGCTGCGCCATGGTGGGTCCCTGACAGATACGGGGAGAACATGAGCGCACTGGTCATCGAGACCAGCGGCCTGCGCAAGGAGTTCCGCACGCGCAGAGGCCGCCACATCGTCGCCGTCCACGACCTCGACCTCGCGGTCCCGGCCGGCGGCGTGCACGGTTTCCTGGGTCCGAACGGGTCCGGGAAGACCACTACGATCCGGATGCTGCTCGGCCTCGCCCGCGCCAGCAAGGGTGAGATGCGGCTCTTCGGTGAGCCGGTGCCGGCCCGCCTGCCCGAGGTGATGGACCGCGTCGGCGCGGTCGTCGAGCAGCCGAAGTTCATCCCGACGTTCACCGGCCGGAAGAACCTGACGCTGCTGGCCCGCTCCATCGGCGCCCCGTCGAGCAGCGTCGACTCCGCCCTGGAACGGGTCGGCCTCACCGGTCGCGACCGCGAACGGTTCAAGGGCTACTCGCTCGGCATGAAGCAGCGGCTGGCAATCGCCGCCACCCTGCTCAAGAGCCCGGACCTGCTGATCCTCGATGAGCCGACCAACGGTCTGGACCCGGCCGGGATCCGCGACATCCGCGACATGATCCGGCAGCTCGGCGAGACCGGGGTGACCGTGCTGCTCAGCTCGCACATCCTCGCCGAGGTGCAGCAGGTGTGCGAGTCCGTGTCGATCATCGGCAACGGGCGGCTGCTGGCCTCCGGCGACGTCGAGGACCTGGTCGGCGACAGCGCAGCGAGTACGACGCGCGTGGTGATCGCCGATCCGGCGGCAGCGGCCGCCCACCTGCAACGGGCCGGCTACACGGTCACCTCCAACGGCGACGGCGCGCTGCACGTCGAGGGCGCCGCCGACACCGAACGGATCACCCGGCTGCTCGCGGACGAGGGCATGTACCTGCGCGAGCTCACCCCGGTCCGGCAGGACCTGGAGTCGGTGTTCCTGCAGCTGACCAAGGGCGACACGCTGGCCGCGACGGCCGTCGAGGAGGGTGCGGCATGAGGCTGTTCCTGGTCGAGCTGAGCCGGTTCCGGTCCCGACGAGCGATCGTGCTGATGCTGCTCGCGGCGGCCCTGGTCGCCACGGTCCTGGCCGGGACCACCGTCTACGAGACCCGTCCGGTCAGCGCCGAGGACCTCGCCGCGGCGCAGGCCCAGGTGGACCGGGAGTCCGAACGCCCCTGGGTGCAACGCGACCTGGCCCGCTGCGAGCAGCATCCCCGGCGGTTCATGGGGCCCGGCGCCACCGTCGAGGACTGCCAGCAGATGCTGCCGCAGGTCGACTGGTTCCTGTACCGGGCGGAGCTCTCCCTCGCCGAGGAACGCGGCGACAGCGGGCTCGCCGTGCTGATGATCGTCTCGGCGCTGATGATCATCATCGGCACCACGTTCGCCGGCGCCGACTGGGCGTCCGGGTCGATGAGCAACCAGCTCCTGTTCGAGCCGCGGCGCCCGAAGGTGTGGCTGGCCAAGGCGGCCGCGGTGTTCACCGGCGCGCTGGTGGTCACCGCGGTGGTGCTCACCCTGTTCTGGCTCATCCTCTACACCGTCGCGGAGTCTCGCGGCATCGCCACCGGCGCGACGGTCCAGGAGGACATCCGCGGGATGGTCGGACGCGGCGTGCTGATGGCTGCCCTCGGGGCGACCGGCGGGTTCGCGCTGACCATGCTGCTGCGGCACACCGTCGGGACGCTCGCGGTGATGTTCGCCTACGCGGTGGGCGGTGAGGCGCTGACCGCGTCGCTGCCGGTCGAGGGCGCCGGCCGGTGGAGCCTGGCGAACAACGTGTTCGCGTGGCTGCGTGACGGCTGGCGGTACTACGACCAGAGCGTGTGCACGCCGCGGAACGGGTGCGGGCGCGAGGTGCTGATGACGCTCGGTGAGGGGGCGGCCTACCTGGGTGGGGTCCTGCTCGTCGTGATGGTGCTGTCGGTGTTCTTCTTCCGCCGCCGCGACATCCCCTGACCGTCCCGTCCAGGGCCGGATCGCCCGGTCCGACGTACGCCTGCGGCCGATTGGGGTGGCCATCGGCCGCGGCGTAGAGTGGCGACCGTGACTCAAGCGCCCACCCAGCACTCAAGCACGCCCTCCACCCCGGCACCCGAAGGCCGCAAGCTGCTCCGCCTCGAGGTCCGCAACGCGCAGACCCCGATCGAGAAGAAGCCGGAGTGGATCAAGACCCGCGCGAAGATGGGTCCGCAGTACCGCGAGCTGCAGAACCTGGTCAAGGGCGAGGGCCTGCACACGGTGTGCCAGGAGGCCGGCTGCCCCAACATCTTCGAGTGCTGGGAGGACCGGGAGGCGACGTTCCTCATCGGCGGCGACCAGTGCACCCGGCGCTGCGACTTCTGCCAGATCGACACCGGCAAGCCGGAGGCGCTCGACCGCGACGAGCCGCGGCGGGTGGCCGAGAGCGTGCAGACGATGCAGCTGCGCTACGCCACGATCACCGGGGTCGCCCGCGACGACCTGCCGGACGGCGGCGCCTGGCTTTACGCCGAGACCGTCAAGCAGATCCACGCGCTGAACCCGGACACCGGCGTCGAGAACCTGATCCCGGACTTCAACGGCAAGCCCGACCTGCTCGCCGAGGTGTTCGAGTCCCGGCCCGAGGTGCTCGCGCACAACGTGGAGACGGTGCCCCGGATCTTCAAGCGGATCCGGCCGGCGTTCACCTACGAGCGGTCGCTCGACGTGCTGACCCAGGCCCGCGACTTCGGGCTGGTCACGAAGTCCAACCTGATCCTGGGCATGGGTGAGACCCGCGAGGAGGTCTCCCAGGCGCTGCGCGACCTGCACGCCGCGGGCACCGAGCTGATCACGATCACCCAGTACCTCCGCCCCTCGCTGCGGCACCACCCGATCGAGCGGTGGGTCAAGCCCGAGGAGTTCGTCGAGCTCGCCGCGGAGGCCGAGGAGATCGGCTTCGCCGGCGTGATGTCCGGGCCGCTGGTGCGCTCGTCGTACCGCGCGGGCCGTCTCTACAAGCAGGCGATCGAGGCCCGCGAGAACGTCGAGGCCACCGCGTGATCCGACTTGTCAGGGTGTGCGCGCGCTATGGCGGTCACACGGCCTGACAAGTCGGTCTGAGACAATGAGCGTCCACCGCGCACGAACGACTGAAGGCATCGAAGGACATGGCGAAGAAGGAAAAGACCCCCGGTAAGCAGGGTCGCCTCAAGCAGATCGCGGCCAGCTACCGGATGACGAAGGACGTCGACCCGAAGATCGGGCTGATCCTCCTGGGGGTCTTCCTTCTCGCGGGCGCCATCGGGTACGGCGTGTTCTGGCTGCTGCCCGGCGGACTGGTCCTGGACATCATCGGCGCGGTGATGGTCGGCCTGATGGCGGTGCTGATCGTCTTCGGCCGGCGGGCGCAGAAGGCCGCATTCTCCCAGATCGAGGGCAAGCCCGGGGCGGCCGCGGCGGCGCTCGGCATGCTGCGCCGCGGCTGGAGGACCGACCCCGCGATCGCGTTCAACAAGAACCAGGACATCGTGCACCGGGTGGTCGGCCCGCCCGGCATCGTGCTGGTCGGCGAGGGCAACCCGAACCGGCTCAAGACGCTGCTGGCCAACGAGCGCCGCAAGCACGAGCGGGTCGCCTCCGAGGTCAAGATCCACGAGGTGATCGTCGGCGACAGCGAGGGCGCGATCCCGGTCAGCAAGCTCAGCCGGCACGTCTCCAAGCTCAAGCGCACCCTCAAGCCGGCCGAGATGACCGACGTGATCGCCCGGCTCAAGGCGCTCGACGCGAACCGGTCGAACGTGCCGCTGCCGAAGGGCCCCATCCCCACCAACCTCAAGGGCGCCCGGCAGAACATGCGCGGCCGCTGACCGCTGGCCGACCGGCGACGTACCCTGGGCGGAACCGACCCCAGGAGGTACGCCGATGGCGGTGCCCGGCCGCAGGATCCCCGAGGGCGCACCGGCCGCGCTGGCCGGGACCGAGCTGTTCTCTGTGGACGCCTACCTGCGTGACTTCGACGCGACCGTGGAGCAGGTGGACCGCGAGAACAACCGGGTCGCGCTGCGCCGTACCGCCTTCTATCCCGGTGGCGGCGGCCAGCCGTACGACCTGGGCACGCTGCACTGGTCTGGGGGCGAGGCGGCGGTCACCCGGGTCGGCCGCGACCAGGGCCGGATCTGGCACTGGCTCGACGGCGGCGCGGGCGCTGCCGAGGCCGAGGGCCGGGGCGAGCTGCCGACCGAAGGCACCGAGGTCCGGGGCGAGCTCGACTGGGACCGCCGGCACCTGACCATGCGCACGCACACCGCGCTGCACATCCTGTGCGGCGTGATCTGGGCCGACCACCGGGTCGCGGTCACCGGCGGCAACATGGACCCGGGCAAGGGCCGCCTGGACTTCCCGCTCGAGTCGATGTCCGCGGAGTTCGGCCGCCGGATCGAGCAGCGGATCAACGAGGAGATCGCTGCCGCGCACGACATCGTCGTCGCCTTCGTCGGCCGCGAGGTCGCCGACGAGGACCACGCCCTGATCCGTACCGCCGCGCATCTGATCCCGCGCGAGATCGACCCGTTGCGCGTGATCGACATCGTCGGCCTCGACAAGCAGGCCGACGGCGGCACCCATGTGCTGAGCACCGCCGAGGTCGGCGCGGTCACGGTGACCGGGACGGAGTCGAAGGGCAAGGGCAACAAGCGGGTCCGGCTCGAGGTCACCGACCCGATCCGGTAGATCTTTCAACTTTCTTCCTGGCGCGACCAATCCGGCCGCCCGGGGGCGCCGAACCGAGGGCATGACCCTCGCGAAGAACGCCCACCTTCTCCCCCGCGCCCTCGGCGTGCTGACCGCGGCGTACGGCGGCTACACGCTGGCCCGGCCGCAGTCGCTGGTCCGTCAGCTGCACACCGACCGGCCCGGCACCGCGCTCAAGGCGGGTCGGGCGATCGGGGTCCGCGACCTCGTCTCCGGACTCGGCATGCTGGCGGCACCGAGCGGGACCGCGTTGAACGTCGCCGTCGCCGCACGGGTCGCCGCCGACACGTCCGACGCCGTGCTGCTGCCCCGGTTCACCTCGGAGCGGGACCGCCGGAACCTGATCCGCGCCGTGGCCCTCGGCTGGGGCGCGACCTGTGCCGCCGCCGGCCTGTGGGCGGCCCGGAAGGGCGCATACCGATGAGCCAGGCGTACGACGGGCGTCCGACCGTCGCGGTCATCGGCGGAGGGGTCTCCGGTCTGACCGCGGCCTACCTGTTGCAGCGGACCCACCACGTGACCCTGTTCGAGGCGGAGTCGCGGATCGGCGGGCACGCGCACACGCACGACGTACCCCTGGCCGACGGCTCCACCGCACCGGTCGACTCCGGGTTCATCGTGCTCAACGACCGCACCTACCCGCTGCTGCGGCGGCTCTTCGACGAGATCGGCGTGCGCACCCGGCCCACCGAGATGAGCATGAGCATCTGCTGCGACGGGTGCGGACTGAGCTACACCGGCGGGCGCCGGGCGAACGGGATCTTCGCCCAGCGCAGCCGCGCCCTCGACCCCGGATTCTGGCGGTTGCTCCTGCAGATCCGTCGTTTCCAGCGCGAGGCCGTCGCTTTCCTGGAGAGCGAGCCCGCCGACGCGATCACCTACCGCGAGTTCCTCGACCAGCGCGGGTTCGACCAGCACTTCATCACCCACTACGCGCTGCCGGTCGTGTCCTGCGTCTGGTCGATGGGCCACAACGAGGCGCTGAGCTACCCGGCGGCGTACCTGTTCGCGTTCCTGCGCCACCACGGCTTCCTCACCCTGGGGGACTCCCCCACCTGGCACACCGTGGTCGGCGGCTCCCGCTCCTACGTCGACGCGATCACGGCGCGGCTCGACGTGGTGCGTGCACGGACCCGGATCACCGCGGTCAGCCGGAAGCCGGAGTCCGTGGAGCTCGACGACGAGCACCGCGAGCACCACTCCTTCGACAAGGTGGTGATCGCCACCCACGCCAACGAGGCGCTCGCGCTGCTCACCGACGCGGGCGACGAGGAGCAGGAGCTGCTCGGGGCGTTCGGCTACTCCACCAACGTGGCCTGGCTGCACCGCGACGAGACCGCCCTCCCCACGCACCGCCGGTCCCGCGCGAGCTGGAACTACCGGCTCACCGACTGCGACACGCTCACCGACCGCACCCGGGTCTCCTACTGGATGAACCGGCTCCAGGGACTGCCTGAGAGCGATCCCCTGGTGGTCACCCTGAACCCCGACGAGGGACCCGCACCCGAGCACGTGATCGCGCGGATGACCTACGAGCACCCGACCTTCACCGGTGCGTCGGTGGCCGCGCAGACCCGACTCGGATCGCTGAACGGTGACCGGCTCGCGTTCGCAGGTGCCTACCACGGCTGGGGGTTCCACGAGGACGGCTGCCGTTCCGGGGTCGCCGCCGCCGAGGCGCTCGGAGCCACCTGGTGACTATCCCCGCTCCGGCGTCCGTGCGGGCCCGGGTCCGGCACCGGAGGCGCCGACCGTTCGGCTACGAGCTCAACCACGGTACGACGATGTGGCTGGTCGACGTGGCCGACCCCAACGCGGCCTTCCCCCGCTGGCTCAGGCCGTTCGCCTCGATCGACCCGGCCGACCACTTCACGCCCGACGACCACCGGCCGCTCGCGGAGAAGGTGCGCGTGTTCCTCGACGCCCAGCAGCTTCCCTGGTCCGCGCACCGGGTGCTGATGCTCGCGAACGTCCGCAGCCTCGGTTACGTGTTCGACCCGCTCACGACGTACTTCTGCTTCGACGCGGACGGCTCTCTCGAGGGCGTCCTCGCCGAGGTGCACAACACCTACGGCGAACGGCACTGCTACCCGCTGCCGGTCACGGACGGCCCGAGCCGCGTGGACAAGGAGTTCTACGTGTCCCCGTTCCTGGCCGTCGAGGGCCGCTACGACATCCGCACCCGGCTCACCGCTGAGGAGGTGTCGGTGGCGATCGGCCTGTCCCAGGACGGCCGGACTGTGTTCTCCGCGAGCATCCACGGCGACCTGGAGCCGGCAACCCCGCTGGGTATTCTCAAAGCAGTGGCCCGCAACCCGCTTCCTTCCCAGCGCGTGTCGGCGTTGATCCGCTGGCACGGGATCCGACTGTGGCTGCGACGTCTTCCGGTGATCCCGCGAGGACCGCACCAGGCCCCGAAAGGAATGGCATGACCTCCACCATCGACGGCACCGGCCACTCCTCCTTCGACAGCTCCCCGGCCCCGTCCCCGCGAACGGTCCCCCTGCCCCCGCCGTACGGCGTGCGCGGCCGGATCGCCCGACGGGTGCTGGAGCGGATCCTGCGCAAGGTACCGGTCACCGCCCGGCTCGCCGACGAGGAGCAGTGGGGCGACGCGCGGGGGCCGGTGATCGAGGTCGCCGACCCGACCGCGTTCTTCGCCCGGCTCGGGCACAGCCCGATGATCGGCCTCGGCGAGTCCTACATGGCCGGTGAGTGGCGGCCGGCCGCGGGCACCGATCTCGCAGACGCGCTCGCCCCGTTCGCGGCGCGGCTCACCGAGCTGATCCGGCCGTCGTTCTACCGGCTGCGGCACGTGGTGCTGCCGCGCGGACTGAACCCGGAGAACACCAAGGAGGGGTCGCGCCGCAACATCGAGCGGCACTACGACCTGTCCAACGAGATGTTCGAGCAGTTCCTCGACCCGTCCCTGTCCTACTCCTCGGCGCTGTTCGAGACGCTGGACCCGGCGCCGTCGCCGGACGACCTCGAGCCGGCGCAGCTGCGCAAGGTCGACGCGATCCTGGACCGCGCCGGAGTGGTCGCCGGCAGCCGGGTCCTGGAGATCGGCACCGGCTGGGGCACGCTCGCGATCCGGGCGGCACAACGCGGGGCGCGGGTCACCACGATCACGCTCTCGGCCGAGCAGGCCGCACTCGCGCAGGAGCGGGTCGATGAGGCCGGCGTCGGTGACCACGTCGAGATCGCGCTGCGCGACTACCGCGACCAGACCGGGGAGTTCGACGCGGTGGTCAGCGTGGAGATGATCGAGGCGGTCGGTGAGAAGTACTGGCCGACGTACTTCGCCAAGATCGACTCGCTCCTCGCGCCCGGCGGCGCAGCCGTGATCCAGGCGATCCTGCTCGAGCACCACCGGATGGTGGCCACCCGCAACACCTACACCTGGATCCACAAGTACATCTTCCCCGGCGGGCTGCTGCCCTCCACCGACGCGATCCACGCCGTGCTCGGCGAGCACACCTCGCTGCGGATCTCCGAGATCGCGCCGATGGGGCAGCACTACGCACACACGCTGCGGCTGTGGCGGGACAAGTTCCTGTCCCGGTGGCCGCGCGTGCGCGAGCTGGGGTTCGACGAGACGTTCCGCCGGATGTGGGAGTTCTACCTGGCCTACTGCGAGGCCGGCTTCCGCACCGGGTACCTCGACGTCGCCCAGATCCAGCTCACCCGCCCCGCTCCCTCCCGTTGAGACGCGCCCTTTTCTCCGTTGAGACGCGGAGTTATCGCGCTTCAGGCGTGGAGTTTTCGCATCAAACCCAGAAGGTTCCGCCGCCGTAGGGTGCCTACCGTCGCAGCGTGACGGTCCTGACGGCCAGGTCGTGCAGCCCGCGCTGG
>DATFGA010000294.1:0-2078 GCA_035249775.1 Nocardioidaceae bacterium
GCACGTGACTGCGCTCGAGCGCCGTGGCCTGCTGGACCGCGGCGACGACCCCGACGACGGCCGCGCGCACCGGGTCGCACTCTCCCGCCGCGGACGTCGCTGCCTCGAGCAGGGAGCGAGCCGGCGCCGCGCGATGATCGCCCGGGCGCTCGACGGCTGGTCTCTCGAGGACCGCGAGCAGCTGCGCATGCTCCTCACCCGGCTCCACCTCGACCTCCAGGCGCACCCGTGACCCCCGACGCCAACGGCTACCTCAGCCACCGTCAGATCCTCGTGGTCATGGCGGGTCTGATGACCGGCATGTTCCTGTCCGCGCTCGACCAGAGCATCGTGAGCACCGCGCTGCCGCGGATCACCAGCGACCTCGGCGGCCTGGACAAGCTCTCCTGGGTGGTCACCGCCTACCTGCTCACCGCCACCGCCTCGACGCCGCTGTGGGGGAAGATCTCCGACCTCTACGGCCGGAGGCTGCTGTTCCAGGTGGCGATCGCGACCTTCCTCGTCGGGTCGCTGCTGGCCGGGTTCTCCTCCACGATCGAGCAGCTGATCGCCTTCCGCGCGGTCCAAGGGCTCGGCGGGGGCGGCCTGATGGCGCTGGCGATGGCCACGATCGGCGACGTGGTGCCGCCCCGGGAGCGGGGCCGCTACCAGGGCTACTTCGCGGCCGTGTTCGGCACCTCCTCCGTGCTCGGCCCGGTGCTCGGCGGCTGGTTCGCCGAGGGGCCCGGCTGGGAGTGGATCTTCTTCGTGAACGTGCCCATCGGACTGGTCGCGCTCGTGGTCACCTCGGCAGCACTGAAGATCCCGCACGTGCGGCGGGAGCACAGCATCGACTACCTCGGCGCCGCCGTGGTGGTCGCCTCGGTGACCTCGATCCTGCTCTACACCGCCTGGGCGGGACCGGAGCTCGGCTGGACGTCGCCGACCGCGCTGACCTTGGTCGGCGCGGGGCTGGCGCTCGCCGCCTTCTTCGTCCTCGTCGAGCAGCACGCCAGCGAGCCGATCATCCCGATGCGGCTCTTCGGCAGCTCGATCTTCTCCATCGCCAACGTGTTCGGGTTCCTGATCGGCGTGGCGATGTTCGGGTCGCTGATCTTCGTCCCGGTCTACCTCCAGGTGGTCGGCGGGCTGAGCCCGACGATGTCCGGGTTGGGGATGGTGCCGATGGTGCTCGGCATCTTCACCACGTCGATCGCGTCCGGACAGCTGATGACCCGCAACGGCCGCTACAAGATCTACCCGATCCTGGGCGCCTCCGTCGTGGTGGTCGCGCTGCTCCTGCTGTCCCGGCTCGGCGTGGACACGCCGTACTGGTACGCCGGGCTGGCGATGTTCGTGATGGGTGCCGGTCTGGGCTTCACCATGCAGATCCTGGTCACGATCGTGCAGAACTCCGTGGACCGCTCCGACATGGGCGTCGCGACCAGCTCCGTGGCGTTCTTCCGGCAGATGGGCGGCTCCTTCGGCACCGCGCTGTTCGGCGCGATCCTGACCAGCCGGCTCGGCGGGTACGTCGCGGAGCGGGCCGAGGCGCTGCCACGAGGCGCCGTGCCGCCGGAGCAGGTGGAACGCGTCGCGAACGACGTGCAGGCCATCCACGCGCTGCCTGCGGCGGCCCAGCGGGTCTTCACCGGTGCCTACAACGACGCGCTGCACGACACGTTCCTGTCGGCGGTGCCACTGGTGCTGGTCGCGCTCGCGGTGGCCTTCTTCCTCAAGGAGGTCCCGCTGGCCACCCGTCAGACGGGGTCGCCGGCACCCGCTGAGGAGGTGCGCGCCGGCTCTCCCGGCTCCCGGTAGCCCGACAGGTGCAGCACCACGGCGTTCAACGCCGCGACCAGCGGCACCGCGACCAGGGCGCCGATGATCCCGGCCACCAGTACGCCGCACGCGATCGCCACGATCACGCCGAGCGGGTGCACCGAGACGAACCTGCCCATCACGAACGGTTGGAGCACGTGCGCCTCGATCTCCTGCACCACGATGACACCGGCGAGCATCAGCAGGGCCGCGAGCCATCCCTGGGACACCAGGGCCACCAGCACCGCGACCGAGCCGGACAGCGTGGCGCCGATCAT
>DATFGA010000295.1:0-54261 GCA_035249775.1 Nocardioidaceae bacterium
AGGCAGGACGAACGACATGGGAGCACGGGGCCGTTGCGGCCGACCGAGGTAGAGAGACCATCGTTCGGGGCGCTCCGCGTGCTGGTGCTCGCGGCGGCGGTCCTCATCCCTGTCGTGCTCGCAGTGTTTCTGCTCGGCAGGGACACGGACCCTGAAACGTCAGGGACGACCAGCGGCTCCTTCTACGCATTCGACACCGTCACTGTCACGAGCGACTTCGATGTCGCGGGCAGCGGGAAGAACGTCGACTCGATCGCGTTCTGGGAGGGGCCGACGGCGGCCGAGTCGCTGATGTTCGTGACGAGCAAGAACGTGTCAATGGTCGAGGTGTGGCGGTATCCGTTCAACGCGCCCGCACGGGAGGCGAAGGAACTGACCCATACCTGCCTGGAGGCCTCCGAGGAGAGCGCCACCAACGGGGTCATCGTCGACCAGAAGGCGGACCTGCTCTACGTCGCCTCCAACTTCAGTCCCAACGTGTGCGTCTTCTCGCTGCCGGACCTGACACATCGCACGACGATCACCTCCGGCGCCGCGTACGACGTCGAGCCGAACCTCGCCCTCCTGAAGCTGCCGGACGGATCCACGAGGCTGTACGTCTCCGATGACGAGATCGTCCATGTCCACGACGCCACGACCGGCCGGAAGCTGTCGCAGTTCACTCCCGAGGAGGGGCTCGAGACGATGTGGGGCGACAGCCAGGCCCAGGTGCTCTACATCCCGGACGAGAACGATCGCACCGGCGTCTACGCGTACCAGCCGGACGGGACGCCGTACCTGCGCGACGGCAGGGACTTCTTCGGTGGCAGTGACATCATCGATGCCGACGCCGAGGGCATCCTCGAGTACACCTGCCCGGCCTCGGGGACGCGTGACAACGGCAACGGGCTGATCGTGGTGTCGGACCAGATCGACACCGCATCGGTCGGCAACGACTACGAAGTCTTCGACCGGCTCACGTGGAGTCATCTGGGCACGATCAAGCTCAGACTCCCCGGCGGCACCGACTTCGTGTTCAACACCGACGGCATCGGCACCACCCAGCAGGCCTCCCCCCGCTACCCGGGCGGTCTGTTCACCGCGATCCATGACGACACGAGTGTGGCGGGCGTCGGATGGGACAAGATCTTCGACGCCATCTCGGCTCAGAACGGCGACACCTTCAGCTGCGGCGGTTGACGCGAGCACCGGTGTTGTGCGGCACGACACAATGGGCTGATGAGACGCCGCAGTCTCCGAACGCAGCTGATCCTCGGCGCCGTCGTGGCGCTGCTGGTGCTCGTCGCCGTGCCCGTGGTGTTCCTGGCCGGCCGGGACGGCATCGACGCGGTCGAGTCCGGGGACGGGAGCACGGCGATCGAGCGGATGCTCGTAGCGCTGGTGGCCGTTGCGGTCCCGGTGATCGCGATCGCGGCGTACGCGCACTGGCTCTGGGTGACGTCCCGGCCGCAGCAACCACACCGTGAGCACGTCCCGTCACGGACGGAAGAGGTCCTGCTCGGCGCGGCGGTCGCTGCGGTCGCCATCGCGGCGTGGCCGGTCGCCACCTACGCCGCCAGCGAGTCGCTGGACGCGTTCGAGGCGCGGGCGTTGACCAGCGGTGTGCTTTATGGGCTGCTCGGCATCGTCTACGTCGCGTTCGCGCTGTTCTGCCTGGTCCGCTACATCCGCTGGGTGCGCTGATGCGGTTGTTGTCGTCTCGTGACCCACACGCCGGGGGTCAGGCCGCGGTGGGCCTCCTCGGCGCGACATACTCTGCCGCGTGAGCACCGGAGGGCGACGCGCGGACAGGCAGGGTCTGGTCGGCTCGACCCCGCTCCCCTCCGTCGTCGCGACGCTGCTCGGCGCCGTGCTGTCCGGGGTCGCCTGGGTCTACCTGGTCCGTGCCGCGATCGACTTCGGCCGGCTCGCCCGCGACGGCCAGTCGCAGGCCTGGCTGTTCACCGGTGCCGCATCGCTCGGTGCGGTGGTGTGCCTGTTCCTGCTGCTCGTGCTCGTCGCCCGAGCTCTGCGCGCGTTGGGCATCGTCAGCGACTACAAGCCACGCCGTGCGGCCGCACGCCGCCGTGACTGAGTTTCACCCGAACGTTCCGTCGTCGGCGCCCTCATTGCGCGACAGCTCGCGCAGCAGGTCGAGGTCGCAGTCCCACATCTCGAGCATCTGCTGGTCGGCCGGGTCGGGATCCTCGACGTCGGAGCCGCTCAGGAAGGTCAGGCAGTAGAGCCTGTCGCTGTCCGCCTTCTGCTCCTGTGCGATCACGAAGCTGCCGGTTGCTGATGCGGCGGTGACCAGGAGCAGGACCACCACCGCGATCCGGAACGCCTGGAGCGACAGCAGCTGTCGTGGTTCGTCGTCCTGGGATGCGCCGTCGTCGGGCCCCAGGTACTCGTGCGCGTCGCTCATGATGGTCCTATCCCTTCGAAGCCGCGGTCACCAGCTCGTCGTACCGCTCCTCGATGCCCTGCCGGTCCGCCTCGCTCGGCACCGACGCACACGCCGCCTCCATGACCAGCCGGCCTTCGGTGAGCAGCGGCTCCATCCGCTCCGGCCTGGTCACGCAGCCGGCGATCCGGGTGAGCGCCTCGAGCAGGTGCACGTAGACCGGTGCGTGGAAGTCCGCGCACTGCCGCACCTGGTCGAACGCCACGCCGATCAGCCGCCCGAACGTGACCGGGTCGCCGATCACCACCCGCACCACACCTTCAGGATCCGCCAACGCCCGCGGCGGGAAGGCGCGGCCGGCGGCCTCGCACAGCCCGACGCTCATCTCGTCGACGCAGGTCGAAGCGGTGAACGGGTCGTTGATGCCCGGCGACAGCGAACGCACCGCGACCTCGGCGAGCTGCCGGATCGGGAACTCCACGTCCTGCACCGGGGTGCGCCGCGAGCCCGTCACCAGGGCGGCCGCGATGTCCGCCGCGAGCTCGTCGGTCACCCGCGCCGCCGGCCAGGCATGCGCGAGCGTGGAGGACGGTACGACGAAGCGGCCCGGTCGGACCTCGATCCGGAGCTGCAGATCGTGCGCGCAGGCGAGGGCCACCAGACCTTCGAGGTCGAGGATCTGCACGTAGCCACTGCTCCTCGCCTCGACCCGACGTGCCTCACCGGTATCGGGCAGGTCGGGCGGCGTCGACTCCTCGACGTCCTCGAGGTGGTCGGCGTCCGGGAACAGATGGTGGATCCCGTTGCGGAGCTCGCCGCCGATCGAGGCGACCAGGCTCGGCGCCTGGATCGACATCGACACGTGGTGGATGAAGTAGATCAGCACCGACAGGCCGGCGATCGCCAGCGCCACCGCGACGGTGACGCCGACGTCCGGCACGCTCTCGGGCTGGTCGGTGCGGATGGTGCGCAGCACGAGCAGGCAGTAGAGGAACGTGGCGATGAACGTGCCGAGCGTCAGCTGGTTGCCGCGGTCGCGGGTGAACCGCTCGAGCAGCCGGGGCCCGAACTGGCTGGAGGCGAGCGTCAGCGCCACGATCGTGATCGAGAAGACCACGCCGGCGACGGTGATCATCGACGCCGCGATCGTGCCGAGCACCTCGCGGGCTCCGTCCGGGCCGCCGGAGTAGACGATCGTGTGCAGACCGGGGATCGCCTTCAGGTCCTCATCGCTGAGGTGGTCGTCGAGGGTGAGCGTGAGCACCGCGAGGACGACCGCTCCGAGCGTCATCAGCGCGGGTGTGAACCAGAAGCTGTTGCGCAGCCGGTCGCGGAGAAAGCTGAATCGCGCTGCCATCCCGCTCCCTTCTCCCCCGGCCCTCGGCAGTCGCCCGCGCCGTCGTACTGGCAACCTATCTGCCGGGCGGCTCAACGACGGTGTTCTGAGCGACCGAGCGCGTGGCACAGTGGAAGCACGAGCTCGCTCGACCCCGGGAGGACCCGATGAGCAACGCCTTGGTACGACCGCGGGAGCGCTGGATCGCCGGCGTCTGCTCCGGACTCGCCCGACGGTTCGACATGTCACCGGGAACGGTGCGGCTGCTGTTCGTGATCAGCTGCATCCTGCCCGGGCCGCAGTTCCTGATCTACATCGTCCTCTGGGTGATGATGCCCTCGGAGTGAGCGAGCTCCGGCTCCACGCCGTGGTGCCTGATCGCCCTTGCGAAGAGCACGAGGGTCGGCGCGAGCAGCATCGCGCCGGTCGCGAGCGCGGCGCGGACGCCCCATCGGTTGCCGACCGCACCCAGCGCTGGCCCGCCGGTCCACTCGCCGAAGCTGCCGGAGATGCTGGTGATCGACAGCACCGTCGCGCGCACCGACGAGTCGGTGATCGTCCCGTTCAACCAGGCCTGGAACGGCGGAGCGGTGAGGTCGCGTACGACGGACGTGGCCAGGAAGGCGATCGCGGCAAGGACGAGTGAACCGGCGAGTGCGAAGCCGAGGGCGCAGACCATGAGGATCGCGTGCAGCGCGAACAGCAGCCGGGCGAGCCGTTCCGGGCGCAGCCGCTCGACCCGCTTGACCAGGGGCGCGGCGACCGCGAACGACAGGATCAGGGTCGCGGCACCGAAGAGGCCGAACCAGACCACGTCGCCGAGCCCGCCGACCTCCGGCAGGCCGACCTCGAGCAGCAGGTGCGCCTCCCACAGCCGGTCGAAGCCCTCCTCGAACGCGCCGAGGAAGAAGAAGATGCCGAGGATGAGCAACAGGATCGGGCTCGCCCTGATCAGGGTGGCGCCCTGGCCGGTCGTGGTCCGCAGGGCCTCCAGCGGCTTCGTGGAGATACGGCGCTCCGGTCGGCTGAAGCCGGTCTCGGTCATCGCCGCGGACAGGTAGGCCGCGAGCACGAGCGTCGTACCGCCGGCCACCACGAACGGCAGGCGCAGGTCGACGAGCGCGAGCGCCACCGCGACAACGATGCCGAGCAGTCCGGTGACCCGGGCGACCTGGGCGCCGCGCTGGTACGCCGGACCCAAGCCCTCCGGGCCGACCTCGTCGGCGAGCCAGGCGTCCTCGGCGCCGCTGCGAAACGTCCAGCCGAAGCCCCACAGCGCCATCGCGGCGATCACGAAGCCGACCTCCGGCAGCGCTCCGATCGCCACCATCGCCGCACCGGACACCACCGCCCCGATGATGATCGAGAGCCGGCGGGAGTAGAGGTCCGCGATCACCCCGGTCGGCACCTCGAACAGGAAGTAGGCCAGCTCCAGCGCCGTGCCCGCGAGCACCAGCTGCAGCGGTGACATTCCCACGTCGCGGATGAAGTACACCGCGGCGGTAGTCCACGACAGCGTGCCGACGAAGCCCCAGACTCCGCGGTAGACCAGCCACATCCGGAGGGCGGGTAGCTGTAGGCGGGTCACGCGGGCGATCGTCGTCGGTATCCCCGCGCCGCGCAACTGTTTACCAGCCGGTCACGCGTCGGGTGACTTGGCGGGTTCTGTCAGGATCGGTCGGGTGACCAGCCGCATGGTGCTTCCCGCCGCCGTCCTCCTCTGCCTCGGACTCGCGGCGGGCTGCGGCTCCTCGTCCCCGACCTCTTCGTCATCGGACGCCTCCTCGTCCGTCTCGCCGTCCGAGGCCACGTCTCCGTCCCCCTCCTCGGGTAGGTCGCCAGACTTGCCGGATCCTGCCGCTGCCGGTGATGCGCCGTCACTTCCCGCTGCAGCCGAGGGCGCCTCGACGGAAGCCGCGCAGGCGTTCATCCAGCACTGGGTCGACACGTTGAACTACGCCACCGACACCGGCGACACCGCCGCCTTGAAGAAGCTGGCCGCGACGGACTGCAGCGCGTGCGCCGACTTCTCCCGGACGCTGGACCAGATCTACGGCGCCGGCGGCCACGTGGAGACCGACGGCTGGCACCTGCAGTCGGCGGTGCCGCTGGCCGGTGAGCCCGCGACCGAGCCGGGCTTCCAGCTCGCGCTGAAGCTCGAACCGCAGAAGGTGTTCGGCACCGGAGATGCCCAGCCGCAGTCCTATGCCGGTGGTGACCAGGCGATGCGGATGTTCCTGGTCCGCCAGGACGACGCGTGGCTGGTCAGCCGGATCGACATCTGACCCGGGCGGTCAGGCAGGATGACGCCATGCCCTCCCGACCCGACCTCGCCGGCCTGGGGTACGGCGTGCTCGCCGTCATCGACACCGCGCTGGCCGGCGCGGGCCCCACGAGCAAGCGGCTCCGGCGCCTCACCAAGCCGCTGCTGATGCCGGTCCTCATGGCTGCGTTCACCGCGGCGACACCCGGTCGGCAGGACGCGCTGCGCCGAGGCACGCTCGCTGCGGAAGCCTTCTCCTGGGCTGGCGACGTTGCCCTCCTCGGATCGAGCCGCCGCGCCTTCCTCGCCGGAGTCGGTTCGTTCGCGGCTGCCCATGTCGCCTACAGCGCCGGCTTCGTCGCCGCACGAAAGCGCGGCTCGGACGTCGCCGGACCTGGAACTGCTGCAGCTGTCGCAAGCTGGCTCGTGCTCACTCCGGTGGTCGCGACCGCAGCAGGCAAGCGAGATCCCGCCCTGCGGATCCCGGTCGCCGGCTACGCCACCTTGCTCTGCACCATGTTCGCCGCCTCGACGCGGCTCGACCCGAGCTTTCCCGCGGAGGTCCGGCGCCGCATCGTCCTCGGCACGTCGTTGTTCCTGGTCTCCGACACCGTCCTCGCTGTCAACAAGTTCCTCCGCAGCGACCCCGACGCGCGCCTCGATGCCTTCGTGATGGCGACCTACACGGCCGGGCAGTGGCTGATCGCGGACGGCGTTGCGCACACCGCCGGGCCGCAGAGCGCCGTCTAGAACCCGGACGTCGTCTGATCCAGCCGCCTGGACAAGCGGCAGGGGCGGGTCCACATCCGAAGACGTGAGCCCGCCCCTGCTCTTCCCCTCATCGCCGACTACGGGTCGAAGGAAGCCGGCGAAAAGAACTACACGGCTGGTCAGCCGACTGGATCACCCGACCGGAACCGCGATCTCCTGGCCCGCGACCAAAGATGCTCCGCTCAGCGCGTTCAGCTCCTGGATCTGGTGGATCATCTCGCGCACCTCACCGGGCTCCGCGACAGTGGAGGCGATGCCCCACAGGGTGTCGCCCTGGCCCACCTCGACGGTGCGCGTCGGCACTGGAGCGCCGGCCTCCCCAGTGGCGGCGGACTGGCCGCCGAACACGGTCAGTGCAGCGAACACCAGCGCCACGAAGGCCACCAGGAACACCAGCCGCCCGCGTCGCGTCAGCCGCATTCCAGCGGTGGTCGACGTGCGAGCGGGACGCGCCGGACGGCGTACGGCGGCGCGGGTGCTTCCGAAACCTGGGGTGACTGCAATGGTGCTCATCTGAGACCTCCTGGGGAAGGAGACGGCCCGGGTGGCCGTTCGGTCGGTCGTGCGGTGCTGCGCTTCGTTCATGAACAGATGTCTATCGAGGCCCACCGACAGTTTCGGATCCGAAGGACCGAAACCTGGCCGTCAAAGCCTTCGAAGACCTGTTCGATCGAACATGTGTACGAACGTAGAGCATGTGTTCGAACGAATCAAGCATCAGCCCGAACAACTGTTCGAACGGCGTGTCGTGACTCCCCCAGGAGATGCACACGCCAAACGCGTCTAAGAGTGGTTGCTCATCGCATGCGTCGCGTGGGCAGGCCCTTGCCTGTGTCCCGGCGCCGGGTGGGGTCGGCTTTCGGCCGGGTTGACGCATCACCGGAAGTGGTCAAGAACGACACGTTCGCGGCACCGAACCGGCCGATATTTGACCAGTTCGCTGCCGAACGGTGGACGCCCCACGAGCTGCCCGCCGGCCAAACGCGGCTTTAGCGTTGGCGGCTGAGCGTCCGCCGCCCCAGCCACCGGAACACCGGCTCGCCCTTCATCCCGATCGAGGGCGCCAGCGCGGTCGCCCGCACCACTCCCCCGCGCCACCCGGGCAGGGTCCGGACCACGCGCGACGTACCGAGCAGCGCGACCGCCTCCGCGGCCACCGTCTCCGCGGAGAGCAGCCCGCCGCCCGAGTGCACCAGCGCCTTGGCCTGTCCGTCCGCGGCCATCGCCGCCACCATCTCGGTCGCCACCCCGTCCGGGCAGAGCGCGTGCACCCGGACCCGACGTGGCGCTTCCGCGTTCACCGACCCGGACAACGACACCACGGCGGCCTTCGTCGCGGCGTACACGCTCAGCCCCGGCACCGGTCCGAGGCCCGACAGCGACGCGATGTTGACGATGTCGCCGCCCTGGTCGTCGAACGCGTCGATCGCGGCCCGCATCCCCCAGATCGTGCCGAGCAGGTTGACGTCCACCAGCCGCTGCACCGCCTCCGAGGACAGTCCGGCCAGGGACCCGTCGTCGCCGACCCCTGCGTTGTTGAACCATGCCGCGAGCCGCCCGTGCTCGAGCGCGGCAGCTGCCACCGCCGCGTGCGAGGCCTCGTCCCGGACGTCCTGGCCGAGACCGGCGACCGCGCCGATCTCGTCGGCAGTACGTCGCACCGCGGACTCGTCGCGGTCGGTGAGCACCACCTGATGACCGCGACGGACCAGGAGCTCGGCGATGGCACGACCGATGCCGCGAGCCCCGCCGGTGACCACGGCGGACGACGGCTGGGAGGAGGGTGAGGTGGGTTGCATGGGAACAGAACCTACCGACACGCCCGTTCGAACAGATGTTTGAACACGTCTGTGGATCGGTCTACCTTGTATCCAACGGGCAGAACGGGCGCAGGAACAGCGAGAGGGAACGGCGATGGCAGCAGGCAAAGGCACCCGCACGGGCAAGGCAGGCAAGGTCGCCGAGCTCCCCGACGGCCCTCCCGACGCGACCGGACTGACCCCACGCCAGCAGCGCGTGCTCAACGTGATCCGTGACTCGATCGAGCACCGTGGATACCCGCCGAGCATGCGCGAGATCGGCGAGAAGGTCGGGCTGACCAGCTCCTCCTCCGTCGCCCACCAGCTCCGCACGCTCGAGGAGAAGGGCTTCCTCAAGCGCGACCCGAACCGCCCCCGCGCCCTTCAGGTGTTCAGCCCCGACGAGGCGGTCGTCGACGAGACCGGGATCGGCGACGCGATGCCCGCGGCGACCTACGTCCCGATGGTCGGCCGGATCGCCGCCGGCGGCCCGATCCTCGCCGAGGAGCGGGTCGAGGAGATCTTCCCGCTGCCCAAGACCCTGGTCGGCGAGGGCACCCTGTTCCTGCTCGAAGTGTCCGGCGACTCGATGATCGACGCCGCAATCTGCAACGGGGACTACGTCGTGGTCCGTCAGCAGCCCAACGCCGAGAACGGTGAGATCGTCGCCGCGATGCTCGACGGTGAGGCGACCGTGAAGACGTTCCAGCGCAAGGACGGCCAGGTCTGGTTGCTCCCTCACAACGAGCAGTACGACCCGATCGACGGCACCCATGCCACGATCCTCGGCAAGGTCACCGCGGTCCTGCGCCGCATGTAGCAGTGCCCGAGCTCGCGCGGAGGCTCGGCACCACCGACGCCGTGGTGATCGGCCTCGGCGCCATGATCGGCGCCGGGGTCTTCTCCGCGTTCGGCCCCGCGGCCGCTGCCGCCGGTTCCGGCTTGCTCGTCGGGCTCGTCATTGCCGGGGTGATCGCCTACTGCAACGCAGTCGCCTCCGCGCAGCTCGCTGCGGTCTACCCGACCTCCGGCGGCACCTACACCTACGGACGCGAACGGCTCGGCGAGTGGTGGGGCTTCATCGCCGGCTGGGGCTTCGTGATCGGCAAGCTCGCCTCGTGCGCCGCGATGGCGCTGACCTTCGCTGCGTACGCCGTGCCCGGGCCGATGTGGCTGCAACGGCTGGTCGGTGTGGCCGCGGTCGTCCTCCTGACCGGTGCGAACTACCGCGGGATCGGCAAGACCGCATGGGTCACCCGGATTCTCGTGGGACTGACCCTGGTCATCCTGGTCGGGCTGGTCGTCGCGATCCTGGACAGTGGATCGCTGGAGACCGGAAACCTCGACGGCTGGTGGGGCGGTGAAGGGGACGGGGTCTACGGCGTGCTCCAGGCCGGCGGGCTGTTGTTCTTCGCGTTCGCCGGCTACGCCCGGATCGCCACACTCGGCGAGGAGGTCCGCGAGCCCGAACGGACCATCCCACGGGCGATCCCGATCGCTCTGGGCATCGTCTTTGTGCTCTACCTCGCCGTCGGCACCACCGCCCTGCTCGCCGCCGGCGCGGACCGGCTCGCCGGTTCGACGGCGCCGCTGACCGTCGCGGTCGAAGCAGTCGGGCTCGACGGGCTCGGCCCGGTGGTCCGGGTCGGTGCCGCGCTGGCCAGCCTGGGCACGCTGATCGTGCTCATCGCCGGGATCGGCCGGACCAGCCTGGCGATGGGTCGCAACGGCGACCTCCCCCGCTGGCTGGCCGCCGTTCACCCGCGCTACCAGGTGCCGCACCATGCCGAGCTCGCCGTCGCGGTCGTCGTCTGCGCGCTGGTGCTGACCAGCGACCTGCGCGGGGTGATCGGCTTCTCGTCCTTCGGCGTGCTGACCTACTACGCGATCGCGAACGCGTCGGCCTTCACGCAACCGGCCTCGGACCGACGATGGCCACGAGCCCTCAACGTGCTGGGTGTTCTCGGTTGCGCGGTGCTCGCGTTTACGTTGCCCGTCGGGGCGGTCGCGAGCGCGCTCGGAGTCTTCGCCATCGGACTTCTCGGTCGGCTGCTGGTCCGCCGCCGACTTGTCAGACTCTAGGGCGGCTATAGCCGCGCATGCGTCTGACAAGTCGGTGGGCAGGTCAGTCCTCGAGCTGCACGAGGAGGAGCGGTCCGCCGTCGTACCGGCCGCCGTCGATCGCCAGCACCTGGTTGTCGGCATACAGGACCGGTCCGTCCACCTCGGAGGACGGGCAGTCGATCAGCGAGCCGATGATGCTGTGGCCGTGCACGATGCCGGACGCGCCGAGCTGCTCGAGCAGCTCGCGCGCCGCCTCCGGTCCGTCGAGCCGGGCGAACCGGTACCTGCTGGTCAGCCCGGCCCACACGTCCCAGTGCGCGTCGACGTCGTCGGAGGTCATCGCGGCCCGGATCCCGGCGTTGATGTCCTCGACCGAGTCGCCCCAGCGCAGGTAGTCGGTGGTGTCGGAGTGCAGGAACAGGTAGTCCCCGATCTTCGCGACCGCCGGCAGCGTGCTGAGCCAGGCCAGATGGTCCTCGGTGAGCGCTTCCTGGTCATCGACCCGGCCGCCGTTGATCTGCCAGCTCTCGGCGAACCGGCTGCCCGGGAACCGCTTCATCCCGACCGCGAGGGCCTCGTGGTTGCCGAGCAGCATGTGCACCTGCTCCGGTGCATCCGCCTGCAGTGCCCGGACGAAGTCGAGCACGCCGATCCCGTTCGGGCCGCGGTCCATCAGGTCACCGAGGATCCACAGCTGAGCGTCACCGCCCGACCAGGCGCGGTTCTCGTCGACCAGGCCCGCGTCGCGCAGGCCGGACACCAGGTCGTCGAGGTAGCCGTGGATGTCGCTGACCACGTAGAGGGCGCCCATCCCCCTATCGTGTCAGCCGCCCGAGATACGACGTGACGAGATGCACCTTCCGGGCCGCCGAAAGATGCATCTCGTCACGAACTACCGTCGTCCCGCGATGGGCCGAATCGAAAACATCCCGCCGGGGTGGCCCGGTCCTAGACCACCGGGGGCGAACGTTGACGTGCCCTCGCCGGGAGCCCCTGCTGCCACGCCACGAGGCGTGGCAGCCATGAGTGCGCAACCATGTCCACGCGTCCGCTAGGTCTCCGCCTCCTTTCCGCGATGTGACGCGAGGGCGGCTGCGCAGAACCCCAGCCGGAAGCGACGAGCTCCTCGAACTCCTGACGCACCCAGTCGTCGTCGGCGCAGAGCAGATCGACGAACTCGCGGTCGGTCGTCGTGGTGGTCATCGACGAACCCTGGGTCAGGAGGCGAGTGCCTTCTGCTTGTCCTGGCCGGACTGGGCGATCTGGATCTTGCGGGGCTTGGCCCGTTCGGCGACGGGGATGCGCAGAGTCAGGACACCGGCCTCGTAGTTCGCGTCGATCCGGTCGAGGTCCAGGTTGTCGCCCAGCACCAGCTGCCGGCTGAACACGCCGCGCGGGCGCTCGGCGGCCAGGGTCTCGGCGTCCTCGTCGCGGCCCGGACGCTCCGCCTTGACCGTCAGCACGTTGCGCTCGACGTCGAGGTCGAGTCGGTCCGGGTCGATGCCGGGGATGTCGAACTCGACGACGAACTGGTCTCCGTCGCGCCATGCGTCCATCGGCATGACAGCCGGACGGGTCGACGTACCAAGAATCTGCTGGGCGAGTCGATCGACCTCACGGAAGGGATCGGTGCGCATCAGCATCGTTACCACCTCCATCGTTACCTCATGAGCATCTTCGTTGAGCCGTCTCCACTGATCTATATCAGTGGTTACAGGTTTTATATAGCACCGCTATAGTAGAGACGCAAGTCTCCGACGAAGAAAAATAGGCAGGATCGGCATTGGCAGCAGAGCAGCGTGACTCATCCGTCGGCGTCTACGGCATTTCCGTGACCGCCGAGCTGGTCGGCACGGGCGTGCAGAACCTCCGCGCCTACGAGCGACAGGGCCTGGTCACGCCCGACCGGACGTCCGGCGGCACCCGCCGGTACAGCGACGACGACGTCGAACGCCTGCGCCGGATCGCCACCCTGCTGGCCGACGGGCTGAACCTCGCCGGCGTCGCGCGGGTGCTCGAGCTCGAGGTCGCCAACGCCGAGCTGCAGGACCGGATCGACGCGCTGACCGACCCCGGGTCGGGTGGACGATCGCGTCAGAAACCGGCGCGCCGCTGAGGGAGGTACGGGTCGGCGAGCCGTTCCATCTCCGCATCCGTGATCCGGAGCCTGGTCGCGGCCACGGCGTCCTCGACATGCTGCGGCGTGCGTGCGCCCACGATCGGCGCCGTGACCGCCCCGGGCTGCCGCAACAGCCACGCGAGCGCCACCTGCGCCCTCGGGACACCGCGTTCCGAGGCGATCTCGGCGACGCGTTCCACGATCGTGCGGTCCGACCTTCCCTGGTAGAGATCACGGCCGAAGGCGTCGGACCTGCTGCGCTCGGTCACCTCGTCCCAGTCCCGGGTCAGCCGGCCGCGCGCGAGCGGGCTCCACGGCAGTACGGCGATCCCTTGGTCGCGGCACAGCGGGAGCATCTCGCGCTCCTCCTCGCGGTACAGCAAGTTGTAGTGGTTCTGCATCGAGACGTACCGGGTCCACCCGTTGAGCTCCGCGGTGTAGAGCGCCTTCGAGAACTGCCAGGCGAACATCGACGACGCCCCGATGTAGCGGGCCTTGCCGGCCTTCACCACGTCGTGCAGCGCCTCGAGCGTCTCCTCGATCGGGGTGTCGGGATCCCAGCGATGGATCTGGTAGAGGTCGACGTAGTCGGTGCCGAGCCGCCGCAGGCTGTTGTCGATCTCGGTCAGGATCGCCTTGCGAGACAAGCCTCCGCCGTTCGGGCGGCCGGGGTTCATCTCGCCGTGCACCTTGGTCGCGATCACCAGCTCGTCGCGCCGGGCGAACTCCTTGAGCGCGCGCCCGACGATCTCCTCGCTCGACCCGGCCGAGTAGACGTTGGCGGTGTCGAAGAAGTTGATGCCGAGCTCGACTGCCTGCCTGATCAGCGGGCGGCTCTCGTCCTCGGACAGCGTCCACGGGTGGTTGCCGCGGTCCGGTTCGCCGAAGGTCATGCAGCCCAGGCAGATCCGGGAGACGTCCATGCCGGTGCGGCCCAGCTTCAGGTACTCCATGGGTCCTGACGGTACCGTCGAGGCGATGAGGCGCATCACCGCAACGGCAACCGTGGCCGGGCTTCTGCTCGCCGGTTGCACGGGCGGGGGCGAGCCGGGCGTCGCGCCGTCCCCGTCGTCGTCATCTCCGTCCGCATCGGCACCGACGCCCTCCCCCTCCACGCCCTCGAGCCCACCGACCTCATCCGGTCCGCCCGAACCGACCCCTTCCCCGAGCGAACCCACCCCCGAGCCCCGCCCCACGCGCTTCCGGGCCGCCGCCGCGATGGCCGACATCCGGCTCCTCGCCGGGGAGATCGGGCCACGACTGGCCACTGGCCCGGCCTTCCGCGAAGCGGGCAGGGTGGTCGCCCGCCGGTTCACCGACCTCGGGTACGACGTACGCCGGCAGTCGTTCCGGGTGCCGGCCGGGGACTCGTGGGGGGTCCCCGTCGAGGCCGGGCGGTCCTTCAACGTGGTCGCCACCCCACCCGGCTTCGATCCTTCCGAGCGGCATCGGGTCCTCGGCGCCCACCTCGACACGGTGGCGGTCGCACCGGGCGCGGAGGACAACGCCAGCGGGGTCGCGATCACCCTGGAACTGGCCCGGCTCGCCGCGGCCGAACCTACGTCGCTGCCGACCGTGTTCATCGCCTTCGGTGGTGAGGAGCCGGTCGGGGACGGCGACGACCTGCACCACTTCGGCTCCCAGCACTACGTCCGCGAGATGGCTCCGGCCCAACGCGAGGGACTCGCCGCGATGGTGTCGCTGGACCGGGTCGGGGTCGGCACCAGCGTCCCGGTCTGCACCGGCCCGCTCTCACCGTCGCGGTTGCAGGACCGGCTTCTGGCGCTTGCCCGCGACCTGTCGATCCCGGCGCACCCGTGCGAGCTCACCACCAGCGACCACTGGTCGTTCGAGAAGGCCGGCTTCACCGTGGCCCGGTTCGGCAGCACGCCCTATCCCGGCTACCACTCCGAGGGCGACGTCCCCCGGGTGGTGAACCAGGACCAGCTGCGCCGGGTCGGTGAGCTGGCCTGGGCCTGGCTGCGGGACTGAGTCACGGACGGAAGGCCGGCCCGCTGGTCTCCCACATCAGCCGCAGCGTGTCCAATCCGTCGGCCCGCGACTCCACCCGCGGCGCGAACCGGTCGTCCATCTCGTAGGGCACGAACCGCGCCGCCTTCAGCTTCCCGCCCCAGTAGGTCAGCTCCAGCAGCAGCCCCTTCATGGTCTGCTCCATGAAGTCCATGTCGAAGACGAAGTTGCCCAGCGAGTGCACCACCAACCGGCCGCGGACCATCGCGCTGCCCTGGACCCAGTGCGGGTGCCCGCCGACGACCAGGTCGGCGCCGGCGGCCACCAGGCGCCGGGCGACCCGACGCTGGATCGGCTCGGGCACGTTGGTGTACTGCGTGCCCCAGTGCGGGAAGACCACCACCGCGTCGACCCGTCGGTCCAGCCGGCTCACCGCACGCAGGAAGCGGTCCAGCTCCGCGCGGTCCAGCGGGCCCGTGCGCGGCGGCATGCTCACAGAGACCGCGCCCGGCTGACCGGGCGCCACCTCCGGCGTCTCGCCGATCGCGTTGAAGCCGAGGAAGCCGAACCGCGTCCCCGCACGCTCGACCACCGCCGGCCGCCAGGCCTGCCGCGGGCCCCTACCGGCGCCGAAGGTGCGGAGGTCACCGGCGCGCAGCCGGCGGACCGTGGTCACCAGGGCGCGGTCGCCGTAGTCGCCGAGGTGGTTGTTGGCCAGGTCGAGCACGTCGAAGCCGGCCTCGCGCAGACCGGGCACGACCGCCGGGTCCGCGGCGAACGAGTCGTTGCCCTGGGTGGGTGCACCGGCCCGCGAGAGCGTGCTCTCCAGGTTGCCGACGGTGATGTCGGCGGAGGCGAGCCGACGCTGCATCGGCCGCAGCGCCAGCACCGGGTCACCGGATCCGGCGGCGGCAGCGGCCACGCCGCGGCTGAGCATGATGTCGCCCACGACGCTCATCGTGACCACCGGCCCGTGCTCCTCCGACGCCGGTGCGCGCAGCGGGTAGCGGTCCGGGCGGCGGAGCGGGTCCATCCCGTCGACGCTGAACGCGCGCACCTGCGGACCCACGACGTGAGCGGGCACGGCGGCGATCGCGTCCGGGTCGCGTACCACAGCGCGGATCTCGGCCCGCGGCGTTGCCCGTTCCACCACCCGGACCCGGCCCGTCCCGGCGCCCAGTTCGGCCCAGGTCCGGACCGTCCCGTCGAGGACCCGTCGCGCGACCCGGGCCGCGAGGTCGAGCGGTGGGCGGGTGGCGTGCATGACGATCGCCATCGGCTGGGTGAGCTCAGGGGCCGCGTCCGCCGTACTCGACGAAGACGACGTCGGTGGCGCCGACTCGGGCGGCGCCGAGGACGCCGGTGGTGAGGGAGCCGGCTCGGTGCTCGCGCTGCAGGCGGTGACCGCGAGGGCCAGCGCCCCCGCCGCGAGATAGCCCGACCGCGTCACGTCTCGACACTAGCGGGCGCCATCCCGTGCCGCCGGGCGAACTCGGCCGCCTCGACCCGGTTGCCCGTGCCGGTCTTGCGGAGCAGGTTCGACACGTGCACGCTGACCGTCTTGTCGCTGATGAACAGCGCCCGGCCGATCTCGGCGTAGGACCGGCCCGCGACCAGGTGCCCGAGCACCTCCAGCTCGCGCCGGGTGAGCGCGGCCAGCCCGTCGGTCGGCTCCACGGGCGGGGGTACGACGGGTCTGGCCAGCGAGATCCTCGCCGAGCGGGCCAGCTGCTCCACCTCGTCGCGCAGCGGCTTGGCCCCCATCTCGACGGCCAAGGCATGGGCCTCGCGCAGCGCACCCGCCGCTTCGGTCCGGGCACCGGCCTGCGCGAGCAGCGACTGGGCCAGCCGCAGGTCCGAGATCGCCAGCGACCAGCGCAGGTCGCCCTCGCGGGAGGTGGCCACGGCGTCACGCCACCGCGCGACGGTGTCATCGGAGCCGTGACAGCGTGCCGACTCGGCCCCGAACAGAGCCTTGACCGCGCGCTGCATCGGGTCGGTGGCGGCGCCGGCGAACATTGGTTCACCGACCGTCTCGCGGTGCCGGACCAGCCCGGCGAGCGCCTCCTGCGCGGCCCGCTCGGCCACCGGGTCACGGGAGTCCCTCGCCCGGGCCGCCCAGTCGGCAGCGGCCCGTGCCCCCCACAGCACCATCCCGTCGCCGTACTTCGGCTCGGACAGCGTGTGCTCGCCGAGGTGTTGGTCCAGGACCTGGAGCGCGGCCTCCGGCCGACCGGTGGCCAGCAAGTACTCCGCGGTGACCGTCGGCCCGTGCAGGCCCACGTTCTCCTCGAACCGCGGCGCTAGCTCCCGGGCACGACTCAGGTGCGCCTCGGCCTCGACCAGGTCACCTTGACGCAGGGCCAGGAGCACGCCCACGTGTCGCGACTGGATTCCCGCGATACCGGCTGCCCGGCTGGCCAGCGCCTCCTGCAGCATCTCCCGTGCCGCGAGGAACCGGCCGCAGAAGACCAGGAACAGCGCGGCGTAGGTGGCCAACAGCGGACCGAGGCCGCCGAGCCCTCGCTGGGCGGCGCTGCGGTAGCCCTGCACGAACACCTCCGCGCACTCCCCCAGCCGGCCCCGGTCCTCGAGGAAGTTCGCTCGGGTGATGCAGGCCAGCGCGATGTACTCGGGCCGGTCGCTCTCGACCGCGAGCCGGTAGCACTCCTCGGCGTCCTCGCCCGCGGAGTCCTCGCCGATGGTCACGAACGACCGGACGCCCAGTGCATAGGAGATCACCGTGTTCTCACCGGTGCGGTAGGAGATCTCCACCGCCTGGGCCGCGTGTGCCAGCGCGGCCTCCTTGTCCCCGTGCCAGGCCTCGGCCTCCGCCAGGTCGGCCACCGCGACCGCCAGCTCCTCGCTGTCGGGGAACGGGCCGGCCAGCTCGACCGCGTGCCGCAGCTCGCCGAGCGGCTGGGTCGTCAGCTGCCCGGAGTTGAACGCCTGAGAGCACCAGAGCGTGATCACGTGCGCCGCGGCGAGCGGGTCCTCGTGCTCGTCGACGACCTCCCGCGCCCGTTCGATGGCGGCAGCCGCCCGCTGGTCGTCCCCTGCTCGGCGGGCAGCCCGGCCGGCCGAGGCGAACAGAGCGGCCTCCGTGCCGCTGCGCTCACGGGCGACCTCGGACGCCTGTCCCCACAGCGCCGCTGCACGCCACCGCAGCTCCGCCTCCTCCGGAAATGCCTGGACCGTGGCGGCCTGCTCGGCGGCGCGGACGGTGTAGTCCAGGGCTTCATCGACCATCCCGGCCCGCTCGTAGTGCAGGGCGAGGTCGCCGAGCCGCTGGGTGTCCGGGGTCCGGCTCTCCTCGAAGGTCTCCACGAACGCGGTGTGCAGCGCCTTCGCCTCACCCGGACCCAACGAGCCGTAGAGCACCTCGGCCAGCAGCGGGTGCCGGAACCAGAGGTCACCGGACTGCTCCCGGTGGACCACTCCGGCCTGGGTGGCCTCCCGGACCGCGTCGAGGACCGTGCCGGCATCGGTCCCGACGTGGTCGGCGACCCGGCTGAACGCGTCGAACGGGAACGGCCGGCCGGCCACCGCCAGCAGACGCACCACGCCTCGGGTGGCCTCGGACAAGCCGTGCCACTTCGCGAGCAGCGCCGAACGCAGCGCGTCGGGCAGCCCCGCCGGCAGGGACCGTGCGTCCGGCTCGAGCCCGCGGACCAGCAGCTCGGTGAGGTAGGTGTTGCCACCCGAGCGGGCGACCACGGCGTCCACCAGGGTGGCCCGCGGCCGGCGCCCGAGCAGCAGTCCGATCTGCTCCGCGGTCTCGGTCCGGGTCATCCGGCCCAGCGGCAGGTCGCGCACGATCGGCAGCCGGACCACGTCGTCGACCCAGCCGTGCAGCGGGTGCCCGTCCGGAAGTCCCTCGTCGCGGTACGTCCCGAGCAGGACGAGGCGTTGGTGGTGCAGGCCGTTGAGCAGGTAGGCGAGCACGTCCAGCGACGTGACGTCGGCCCACTGCAGGTCGTCGACGACCAGGATGGTGGGTCGGCGGGCGGCGATCCGGGCGATCACCGTGTTCACGAGCAGCAGGAGCCGCCCGGCCGCGTGCGTCGTACCGCCTCCACCCAGGTAGGGCAGCAGGCCGACCAGCCCCGGGAACTCCTCCAGGATCTGGCGTCGTTCGGCCGCGTCGCACTCGGCGAGCCAGCCTTCGAGGGCGGAGACCAGCGGCAGGTAGGGCGATGAGGCAGCACCGAACCGTACGCACCGGCCCCAGAGCACGGTGAACCCGTCCCGGACCGCCTGCGCGCAGACCTCGCTCACCAGGCGCGTTTTTCCCACGCCCGCCTCACCGTGCACGAGCACGGCGGCTGGTTGGTTCTGCGCTGCTCCCCTGACCACTCCCCCCAACAGGTCCTGTTCCGCCAACCTGCCAGCGATGCGGGTCGCCCGCGGTTCAGCGGTGGACCCCACGACTCCACTGTGCCCCGAACCGCTCGCCACGTCTCTAGGTTGTCTGGGTGGTGACGCCCGAGAAATAAGGGGTTCGGTCCGAAATCTGAGGCGGGGTCTTCGATGCGACGCACGGAACTGCTCCCGCACAGTGGTCGAAGAGTCAGCTACCACAACCAAGGAGGGGATCACGATGGCTACTCGATCCATCACCAGGCTCGCGTCTGCTGCCGTCGTCACCGGCATCGCCACCCTTGCGTTCGCCGGACCGGCGGATGCGCAGTACCCCAAGGAGCCGGACCTCGGCGCACGGGTCGAAGTCACCGGCACGGGTACGCCGACGGTCGACGACGGCTGGGAGCTGTCCCAGATCGCGAGCGGAGCTCTTGGCGGCATCGCTCTGGCAGGCGTGGGTGTCGCTGCGGCGGCCGGTCTGCGTCGACACAGCCACGCGGCTCATCCCGTGTGAGCCGACTGGGCCAGAGTCGAGAGGCGCCCCACCGTTCAGATCGGTGGGGCGCTGTCGCGTCGTTACCCGGCGAGCCGCTTGAGGGCGTTGAGCACGATCGACCGGTCGGTGGTCGGCCACATCGGTGGCAGCGACGCGCGGAGGAAGCTGCCGTAGCGCTGGGTGACCAGCCGGGGGTCGAGCACCGCGACCACACCCTTGTCGTCGGTGGTCCGGATCAGCCGCCCGGCTCCCTGGGCGAGCAGCAGCGCGGCATGGGTCGCGGCCACCGCCATGAACCCGTTGCCGCCGGCCTTGTCGGCCGCGCGCTGGCGGGCCGACATCAGCGGGTCGTCGGGGCGTGGGAACGGGATCCGGTCGATCATCACCAGCTGGCACGTCTCCCCGGGTACGTCGAGCCCTTGCCACAGGCTGAGCGTGCCGAACAGGCAGGCGTGCGGGTCCTCGACGAACAGCCGCGCCAGCTCGGGCAGCTGCGCCTCGCCCTGGGCCAGGATCGTGAGGTGCGGCAGCCGTTCCCGGACCGCCTCGGCTGCCGTCTCGGCGGCGCGACGGCTGGAGAACAGGCCGAGGGTCCGGCCGTCGGCGGCGTCGACCAGGTCCACGATCTCGTCGATCTGGGCCGGACCGAGCCCGTCGCGGCCCGGTGGTGGCAGGTGCTGGGCGACGTAGAGGATCGCCTGCTTGCCGTAGTCGAACGGTGAGCCGACGTCGATCCCCCGCCACGGCATCGCGTCGGTGTCCGTGTCCGGCTCGGCCGGGGCCTCGCCCAGCGAGTGGTCGACCCGTTCGCTGGGCTTGAGGCCGATGCTGGTGGCCACGTTGTCGAAGTCGCCGCCGAGCATCAGGGTGGCGCTGGTGAAGACCACGGTCTTCTCGCTCAGCAGCTTGTCGCGCAGCGGACCCCACACCTGGAGCGGCGCGACGCAGAGCTGGTTGCCGCCGCGGTTGCGTTCGCGCTCGGCCAGCCAGATCACGTCGGACTCGACGTGGGCGGCCATCCGCTCTGCGGTCTTGTAGATCTCCTGGACCCAGCCCCGCGCCTGCGTGCGCCCCGGGTCGGCGTCGCCGTCGGACGAGGACTCCTTGGGGAAGGCCGAGATCAGCGCCCGCGCCGCGTCCCGGACCAGCACCAGCGCGTCGGCCAGGCCGGTCGGCAGCGTGTCGAGGCGGCCGGGGGCACAGTCGTCGTAGGCGTCGCGCAGGGCGTCCGCGGCGTCGGTGAGGTCGTCGGCCTCGGACCCGTCGATGTGCTTCTGGGCCCGTTTCGCCGCGCGCTCGACGTCCGGCACGGACAGCTCGTCGGTGGCGGCCTGGGTCACCCGTGCGGACAGCTCGTGGGCCTCGTCGATCACCACCACGTCGTACTCGGGGATCATCGGGACGCCCTCGATCGCGTCGATCGCGAGCAGCGAGTGGTTGGTGACGATGACGTCGGAGTGGGCGGCCTTCTCCTTCGCGCGCTCGGCGAAGCACTCCTGGGCGTAGGGGCACTTGGTCGCGCCGAGGCACTCGCGGTGATTGACCGAGACCTGTCGCCACAGCTTGTCGGTGTGCTTGGGCGCCGAGTCCCGGTCGCCGGTGCCGCCGTTGCCGGTCTCCTTCTCGGCCCACGCCCGCAGCTTGAGCACCTCGGCGCCCATCGTGCCCTCGGGGATGTCGACCAGCGCGCCCTGGTCATCGGGCACGCCCTCGCGGATCCGGTGCAGGCAGGCGTAGTTCGAGCGGCCCTTGAGTACGGCGTAGGTGGCGTCCTTGCCGAGGACATGGTCGGCGGCCTCGAGCAGCGCCGGGATGTCGCGCTCGACGAGCTGGTGCTGCAGCGCCAGGGTCGCGGTCGCGATCACCACCCGCTTGTCGTGGAGCAGGGCCGGGACCAGGTAACCGAGTGACTTGCCGGTGCCGGTGCCGGCCTGGACGAGCAGGTGCTCGTGCTGCTCCATCGCCCGGGCGACCGCCTCGGCCATCTGGATCTGGCCGGGACGTTCCTGGCCGCCGAGCGCCTCGACCGCACCGGCCAGCACCTCCTTGACCGGAGGGGTGGCAGTTCGGGCGGGGGTTTGCGGCACCGCAGAACCCTACCTACTCGGACCGACATCGCGTGCCCGTCCTCCACAGGTCGGCCGGACTGTCGTCGTTCGCCCCCGTTTGTGGATCTACCCGGTCCCTACGGCGCGGGTCTATGGTGACCCACATCACGCCGTCGAGGACAGGAGTCGAGCATGACGATGGAACGCCGCACACTTCTCAAGGGCAGCGCCGCAGCCGCCACCGCAACGGCCTTGGGGGGCCCGTTCGCCGGCTTCGCCAACGCCCCTGCCGGTGGTGCGGTGCGTGGCGAGCGCCGCGGCAAGCTGGTCCCGATCAAGGACCTGCGCGACGGGAAGGTGCGGTTGCACCTGCCCGAGGGGTTCCGCTACCGGTCGTTCCACGACACCGGCGCGGGGACCGTGAAACTCGACGACGGCACCATCCTGCCCGGCAACCACGACGGGATGGGCGCCTTCCGCGGGGACGGCAACGAGGTGGTGCTGGTCCGAAACCACGAGCTGAACAACCCGGAGCCGAAGGATCCGGAGGAGCCGAACGCCCCAGAGCCCCCTCCGTACGAGTCGTTCGGCGGCCCCGGGGCGCCGGACCCGTACGACGACGGAGCCCGCGGGGGCACCACGACGATCCACGTCAGCCGCGACGGCGACGTGAAGAAGGCCTACACCAGCCTGCACGGCACGCTGATGAACTGCAGCGGCGGGGTGATGCCGTGGGGCAGCTGGATCACGTGCGAGGAGACGATCAACGGACCGGACGTGGGGCCGGACTTCACCGGCGCGTCCAACGTTCCGCTGCAGAGGCCGCACGGTTACGTGTTCGAGGTTCCTGCCGGCGGCCACGGTGACGCGCGGCCGATCACCATGGCAGGACGGTTCGCTCACGAGGCGGTCTCGTTCGACCCGGTCGGCGGCGCGCTCTACCTGACCGAGGACAACTTCGGTTTCGCCTCCGGGTTCTACCGCTACACGCCCCGGCACAACCCGATGCGAAGCGGTCACCTGGACAACTACGGCAAGCTCGAGATGCTCGCGGTGCAGGGGCGCCCGAACCTGCACCTCGAGGGCGAGCAGCGGCGCGGGAAGACCTACAAGGTGAAGTGGGTCCCGATCAAGGACCCGAACATCGTGTACGAATACCAGCCCGGCAAGGAGGCGTCGACGTCCAACAACGACGCGATCCGCTATGTCGGTGACCAGGGACGAGCGCTCGGGGCGGCGTACTTCTCCCGGCTGGAGGGTCAGGTCTACGACGACCGCATCGTCTACTTCACCTCCACCCAGGGTGGCGGACCGGAGGAGGAGTCCGACGAGAACTCCGGCGGTTACGGTCAGGGGTTCGGGCAGGTGTGGGCCTACGACACCCGCAGGGAGACGCTGACCTGCGTCTACCAGTCCCCCGGCCCGGAGGTGCTGGACTTCCCCGACAACGTGACCACGTCGCCGCGCGGGACGCTGGTGCTGTGCGAGGACCACAGCGACCAGAACTTCCTGCGCACCCTCACGCAGGGAGGCCGGATCCGCGACCTCGCGCTGAACTCGATCCCCGGCCTGGAGGATGCCGAGTTCGCCGGGTCGACGTTCAGCCACAACGGCCGGACGCTGTTCGTCAACATCCAGGACGAGGCCGGGATGACGTTCGCGATCTGGGGCCCCTGGGGCAGGGCCGGGGTCTGACCCGCAGGCCGGAGCGGTCCGCTACAGGACCGCTCCGGAGTCCTGCGGGTCGCGGACCTGCCGCTTGACCTTGGCCTTCTGGGCCGAGGCCATCGGCCACCGCTGATGCAGCATCACCGACAGCGGCGTCGCGGTGAACACCGACGAGTAGGTGCCGATGATCAGGCCGAGCAGCAGTGCGATCGCGAAGTCCTGGAGCGAGTCACCACCGAGCACCGCGAGCGCGGCGAGGATGAACATCGTGCCCAGCCCGGTGTTCACCGTGCGCGGCATGGTCTCGAGCACTGCGTCGTTGGACACCTTGGAGAAGTCTCCGCCGTGGCTGGCCGCCCACTTCTCGCGGACCCGGTCGAACACCACCACCGAGTCGTTGACCGAAAGACCGACGATGGTCAGCGCCGCGGCCAGGAACACGCCGTCGATGGGCTTGCCGAGCCAGGCGAAGATGCCGACCACGAGCACCACGTCGTGGAACATCGCGGCGACCGCGGACGCACCGATGGTCCACTTGAACCGGATCGCCAGATAGATCATCTGCGCGATCAGCGCGATCCCGAACGCGATCAGCGCCTTGTTGCGCAGCTCGTCGCCGAGGCTCGGGCCGATCAGCTCGTCGCGCTGCTTGGTGGCTCCACCGGCTTCGTCGCCGATCGCCTCCTGGATGTCGACCACGTCCTGGTTGGTGATCTGGCCGGTGCGGACGGTGATCTTGTCGCCGTCGGACTCCTGGACCACCGCGCTCGGGAAGCCGGCGTCGGCTACCGCGGCACGCGCAGCATCTGCAGTGATCGGACGGCTGGTGGAGTACTCCATCAACCGGCCGCCGGTGAACTCGACACCCAGGTTCAGGCCGTTCAGGAAGATACCGAGGACTGCGATCACCAGAGCCACCGCTGACGCGCCGAGCCACATCTTGCTCCGGCCCATGATGTCGGGGTTCCAGCGCCGCAGTGCGTCGCGGACCCGGCCGGTGCTAGCCAGGCCGCTGACCTGGGGGTGCTTCTGCAGCCAGCCGAGGCGTACGGCCTGCTCGGTCAGCACCCGAGCGACGATCAGCGCCGAGATCATCGAGGCGAGGACACCGATGGACAGCGTGACACCGAAGCCCTTGACCGGTCCGGAGGCGAGGAAGAACAGCAGCGCCGCGGCCAGCAACGTGGTCACGTTGGAGTCGATGATGGCGGTCCAGGCCTTGTTGAAGCCGACCGCGAGCGCGTTCGGAAGCCGGCCCCTCTCGGTGTCGGTGTACTCCTCCCGCGCTCGCTCGAAGACCAGCACGTTCGCGTCGATGGCCATGCCGATGGCGAGCACGAAGCCGGCGAGACCGGGCAGGGTCAGCGTTGCGCCCAGCGCGGTCAGCGCGGCGAACGAGATCACGGCGTAGGTGGCGAGTGCGAAGGTTGCCAGGACACCCATCAGCCGGTAGGCGATCGCGATGAAGAGGCCGGTGAGGATCAGGCCGATGATGCCGGCCTGGACGGAGGCGTCGATGGCGTCGGCACCGAGCGTGGGGCCGACGGTGCGCTGCTCGATGATCTCCACCGGCACCGGCAGGGCACCGCCCTCGATGAGGATCGCGAGCTGCTCGGCCTCCTCGAAGCTGAAGTCGCCGGTGATCTGGGTGGAGCCGCCCGGCATGCCGACGTTGCAGGCGATGCTCGCCACCACCTGCGGCGAGGAGATGATCTGGTTGTCGAGCAGGATCGCGATCCGGCGGGCCGGGGAGCCGAGTGGGGCGCAGGCGGCGTCGGCGGTCAGCTGCCGCCAGGCGTCGCGGCCCTCGCCCTTGAAGTCGACCGTGACGAACCAACCGGTGGCGGTCGCGGGGTCGTTGCCGGGCTCGGACCCCTCGACCAGGTTGCCGGGGACCGCGACCGGGCCGAGCTTGAGCAGCTGACCGTCCTCGTCCGGGTAGATCCGCTTCGCCGGATCCGGCTCGGTCTGGTTCGGCCCGGCCAGCCCGACGACCGGGTGGAAGCTGAGCTGCGCGGTCCGACCGATGACCTCGGCCGCCTCACGCGGGTCCTGGAGACCGGGCAGCTCGACGATGATCCGGTTCTCACCCGCCCGGGCGAGCGTCGGCTCGGCCACGCCGAGGGCGTCGACGCGACCGCGGAGCACCTCGAGCGTGCGGTCGGTCGCCTCTGCGTCGGCCTCGACGGTCGGCGAGTCCTGGGTCTCGAGCACGATCTGGGTGCCGCCCTTGAGGTCCAGCCCGAGCTTCGGCGTGGCCTGCACCGCGATGGCGACGGACCCGCCCAGGATCAGCAGGGCAAGGATCAAACGGGTGAGGGCAGCACGCGACATGGGTACATCGTCCCCTATGACCCCCTCCCTCTCCCAAACGGAGTGGTACCGGCGCGTCAGATCCTGACGGAGTCCCCTGGTCTGACCAGGCCGGTCTCGTAGGCCAGCACGACCACCTGCACCCGCGTCCGGAGCCCCAGCTTGGCGAGGATCCGGTTCACGTGGGTCTTCACGGTGGCCTCGGCGACGACCAGCTCGGAGGCGATCTCGTCGTTCGACCGGCCCCGTGCGATCAGCGCGCACACCTCGAGCTCCCGCTCGGTCAGCTCGCGGAGCGCAGGGGGTACGCCGGTGTTGGGCGCGGGCCGCCGGACATGCTCCTCGATCAGCCGTCGGGTCAGCGTCGGGGCGAGCAGCGACTCCCCTGCGGCAACGGTCTCGACGCCCGCAACCAGCCGGTCCGGCGGGGTCGCCTTGAGCAGGAAGCCGGCGGCTCCCGCTCGGAGTGCTCCGTAGACGTAGTGGTCGAGGTCGTAGGTGGTGAGCACCAGGACCCGCGACGGTACGCCGGCCTCGGTCAGCTCACGAGTGGCGGCGATCCCGTCGAGGACTGGCATCCGGATGTCCATCAGCACGACGTCCGGCTGCGTGCGTCGTACGACCTCGACGGCCTGACGCCCATCCGCCGCCTCACCGACGACGTCGCAGCCGCGCGCCTCCAGCACCATCGCCAGTCCGGAGCGGACCAGATCCTGGTCGTCGGCGATGACCACGCTGGTCAAGCCGGTTCTCCCGAGGCCGTGATCGGCAGCGTGGCGGTGAGCTCGAACCGACCGTCGCCGGTCAGGCCGTGACTCAGGGTGCCGCCGAACAGGGAGACCCGCTCGGCCATCCCGAGCAGGCCGAGTCCACTGCCCCCGATGTGCCCCTGCCCCGCAGTGTTCGCGGTGCTGATCGAGAGCTGGTGCGGTGTGCTGGCCAGACGGAGGGAAGCGGTCGCGTCCGCGGCGTACTTCAGCGCGTTGGTCAGCGCCTCCTGGACGATCCGGTACGCCGACAGGTCCACCCCGACCGGGAGCGGACGGATCGGCCCGTCGATGTCGAGGTCGATGACCAGGCCGTTGCCGCGGAAGCTCTCCACCAGCTCGGGAAGCCGATCCAGGCCGGGAGCCGGCATCAGCCCGAGCTCGTCTGCGTCGTCACGGATGACGTGCAGCAGCCGACCGGTGTCGGCCAGGGCGCGCCGACCGGTAGAGGCAACCTCTTGCAACGCCGCCGCGGCACGGTAAGGGTCAGTGCGGACCAGGTCCTCCGCGGCCGCCGTCTGCACCACCATCGCGCTGAGGGAGTGCGCGATCACGTCGTGGAGGTCGCGCGCGATCCGGTCCCGCTCCGCGCGGACCGCCTCCTCGCGGATCCACTTTTGACGACGCTCCAGTTGCTCACTCTGGAGCGCCAGCCTGCGGGTGATCCGCCCGAACACGAACGGCGGCAGCAGCAGCGCGGACACGAAGACGAAGTCGGAGAAGTCGTGCGACCGCTGGTCGACGACGGAGTAGTCGACCAGCAGGAGCAGTGCCATGACCAGCATCCCGATCAGTCCGCGAAGGTCGAGCAACCAACGCGCCAGTGAGTACGCGGCGAGAGCGGCGATCAGGATCGGCGTAGCCGGCTCGTCCAGCTGCGGGCCGACCCACGGGATGGCCAGGTTGAGGACCGCGGCGAGGGTGCACGCAAGCAGAGGCAGTGCCCGACGCCAGACGAGCAAGAGGCACGCCGCCGACTCCAGCGTGATCCCGAGACCCCACCCGGCAGGTCTCAGGGCATAGAGCTCCACGGCCCCCAGGACTGCGATGGCGACCGGCAGCAACGCGTCCCGCAGCAGCGCTCGTCGCGATGTCATTGGCTGAGATTACTGCGCCCGAAGGCCCGACGCGTCCACCTTTGGGTGGAGATGGGTCAGACCCTGGAGTGGACGCGCTCGAGGGTGCCTGCTTCCTATCGTCGAATCGCGGGACCGGCGAGGGGTCGGTCCGATCGTGACAGGAGCTCCATCGATGAACGCTTCACCGCACACGCAGCAGCTCGTTGCCAGGTTTGCGCTGGCCATGGCGATCTTCGCGACCATCGCGGGGCAGCTGCATGCGCTGGCCCGCTTCGAGACCGTCGACGGCAGGGAGGATCTCGAGCTGCCGCTGACCCGTGCATGGGCCGAGCCGGCCGCGGACCTCCTCCGCCCGCTGCTCGACTGGGCCGGGGCCGACACCGTCTACCTGACCTACGGCAAGATCTGGTTCCCGGTCTTCGCCGCGTTCACCCTCGCGGCGTTCGTGGTCTACCAGCGCCGGCGGCCGGTCGGGTTCGAGAAGTGGGCGTTCCGGGTGGCGTTGACGGGGTACGTCGTCGCCACCGCCTCGACCTTCGGGGAGTACTACACCCCGTACCTCGACGAGTCGTTCCTCTTCCTCGGACTGCCCGGCCTGCTCATGACCGCTCTCGGTTCGACTGCACTCGGCATCGCCCAACTGAGGAACCGGTCCCGGCCGATGGTGACCGCGATCCTGCTCGTCGCCTTCATCCCGCTCGTGCTCGCGATCACCGAGGTCACCTCGATGGGCAACGCCGCACTGCCGCTGGCGTGGGCCTGGGCGTTCGCGGTCCGCAGGGTCGGCAGCGGGCCACAAGCTCAGTCCGTGGTGCTGAACGCCGCGTCGAAGGCGGCCGCGGGCGCGTCGAACGCGAGCCGGCGGACGAACTCCAGCGCCTCGGGCGCACCGACCAGCCGGTCCATCCCGGCGTCCTCCCACTCCACAGAGATCGGGCCGGTGTAGCCGATCGTGTTGAGCATCCGGAAGCACGCCTCCCAGGGCACGTCCCCGTGACCGGTGGACACGAAGTCCCAGCCGCGCCGGGGGTCGGCCCAGGGCAGGTGCGAGGCCAGCCGGCCGTTGCGGCCGTTGCCGACCTGGACCTTGGCGTCCTTGCAGTCGACGTGGTAGATCCGGTCCTTGAAGTCCCAGATGAAGCCGACCGGGTCGAGGTCCTGCCAGATGAAGTGGCTGGGGTCCCAGTTCAGGCCGAACGCCTCGCGGTGCCCGATCGCCTCGAGGGTCCGGACCGTGGTCCAGTAGTCGTAGGCGATCTCCGAGGGGTGCACCTCGTGGGCGAACCGGACGCCGCACTCGTCGAACACGTCGAGGATCGGGTTCCACCGGTCCGCGAAGTCACGGTAGCCGGCCTCCACCAGCTCCTCGGTCACCGGCGGGAACATCGCGACGTACTTCCAGATCGACGAGCCGGTGAAGCCGACCACCACGTCGACACCGAGCCGTTGCGCGGTCCGCGCGGTCATCTTCATCTCCTCCGCGGCCCGCTGCCGGACGCCCTCGGCGTCGCCGTCGCCCCAGATCCGCGCCGGGAGGATCGCCTGGTGCCGGGCGTCGATCGGGTCGTCGCACACGGCCTGGCCCTTGAGATGATTCGAGATCGCGAAGAGCTTCAGGTTGTACTTCTCGAGGATGTCGAGCCGGTCCTGCACGTAGGCGTCGTCCTCGGCGGCCTTCCAGACGTCGAGGTGGTCGCCCCAGCAGGCGATCTCGAGGCCGTCGTAGCCCCACTCGCCCGCCAGCTCGCACACCTTCTCGAACGGCAGGTCGGCCCACTGGCCGGTGAACAGCGTGATCGGTCGTGCCATCGGAAGTCCGTCCTTTTCCTGGTGAGTGGTCAGCGGGCGCCGAGCAGGTGCTCCATCGCGAGCTGGTCGAGCCGCTCGAAGCCCATGCCACGTGCGGCCATCGCCTCGATGTCGTGCTTCTCCTCGCGGAGGGTGGCGAGCGACTCCCCCGCCGCGAGGGTGGGTACGGCGAGCTCGTCGACCCGCGAGGCGGTGAGGGCCTCCTGCACCTCGGGATCGGCCCGGAAGGCCCGGACCCGGCTGCGCAGGATCAGGTAGTTGCGCATGCAGGCGCGTGCGCTCTCCCAGACCCCGTCCATGTCCTCGGTGCGCGGCGGCTTGAAGTCGAAGTGGACGTAGCCGTCGTACGCCCTGCCGGTCCCGGCACCCTCGATCGCGTCGACGGTCCAGAACGCACCGCGCAGGTTTCCGGCCCCGAACCGGAGGTCCTGGTCGTATCGAGGACCGTGCTGCCCGTTGAGGTCGATGTGGAACAGCTTGTCGTGCCACAGCGCCTGGGTGATTCCGTGCGCATAGTTCAGGCCGGCCATCTCCTCGTGCCCGACCTCCGGGTTGAGGCCGACCAGCTCGGGCCGGTCCAGCTCACCGATGAACGCCAGCGCGTGGCCGATCGTCGGCAGCAGGATGTCCCCGCGCGGCTCGTTCGGCTTGGGCTCGATCGCGAAGCGGATGTCGTAGCCCTGCTCGACGACGTACTCGCAGAGCAGGTTCATCGACTCGCGGTAGCGGTCCAGAGCTGCGGCGACGTCCTTCGACGCCCCGCTCTCGGCTCCCTCGCGGCCACCCCACAGCACGTAGGTGCCGGCACCGAGCTCGGCGGCCAGGTCCAGGTTGCGCAGCAGCTTCGACAGCGCGTAGCGGCGCACGTCCCGGTCGTTGGCGGTGAGCGCCCCCTCCTTGAAGGCAGCGTGGCCGAACAGGTTGGTGGTCGCCATCTCGACGTGCAGACCGGTGTCGGACAACGCCTTGGTGAACTTGTCCAGCGTGGTCTGCCGTTCGGTGTCGTCGGGCACCAGGTCGTCGTCGTGGAAGGTGACCGCCGCCGCCCCGAGCTCGGCCAGCCGGTGCACGGACTCGATCGGGTCGAGCGGGTCGCGCACGGCACCACCGAACACGTCCACGCCCTGCCAGCCGACGGTCCACAGCCCGAACGAGAACCGGTCCTCGGGGGTGGGTGTGTAGCTGTCACTCACTGGACTACCTTCCTCGCGTTGGCAGGCACAGATGGCCTGTTGATGCACCCCTGGTCCCCACCGGGCCACCGCCACTGGCGCTCGACCCCTGCTGAGGTCCTGCATGAGTTCTGCGGGGTCCGGTGGCCCAGGACACCCAGACCGGCTACAGGACTATGCGCCAGCGAGCGCCGATCAGTGAGCGACCGGCTGCGGGGTCCCGGGACCACCGGGTGGCTCCCCACTGCTGCAACAGCGAGGAACCCAAGATGAGTGTCACCCCGATGAATGCGCCTGCGCGAGTTTGCGCGGGTGTGGACTGGGCCAAGGACGACCACGTCGTGTGCATCGTCGATGCCGACGGCGAAGCGATAGACAGATTTAGCGTCAACCACACCGCAACCGGCCTGCGGCGTCTGGTCGCACTGCTGCTCAAGGCGGGCGTGGACGAGGTCGGCATCGAACGCCCCGACGGACCGGTAGTCGACGCGCTGCTCGCAGCCGAACTGACCGTGCTGGTCATCGCGCCCGCTCAGGTCAAGAACCTGCGCTCGCGCTACGGCTCCGCCGGCAACAAGGACGACAGGTTCGACGCCTACGTGCTGGCCGACGTCATCCGCACCGACCGGCGTCGTCTGACCCCGTTGACCCGATCGACCCCAGCCAACCAGGCGCTGCGCTCGTCCGTGCGCGCCCGACGTGACCTGGTCGAGCACCGTGTCGCGGCCGCCAACCAGCTCCGTGCCCATCTGCAGGTCGTGTTCCCCGGCATCGTGGACCTGTTCACCGACCTGGACTCCGCGATCAGCCTCACCTTCCTGGAACGGTTCACCACCCAGGCCAAGGCCGACTGGCTCACACCTGAACGTCTCGGCACCTGGCTGCGGAAGGTCGCCTACTCCGGCCGGGTTGATCCCTCCGTGCTGCACGAACGGCTGCTGGCTGCGCCCCGTGGCACCACCGGCACCGAAGCGGTCCACCACGCCGAAACCACACTCGCGTTCGTCGCGGTGCTGCGCACCCTGAACACCCAGATCGCCGCCCAGGCCGACTCGATTGCCCACCAGCTCGACGCCCACCCCGACAAGCACGTCGTGACCTCGCTGCCCCGCTCCGGCACCATCCGTGCCGCGCGGCTGCTGGCCGAGATCGGGGACGCCCGCGGCAGGTTCCCCACCGCCGACTCGCTGGCCTGCCTCGGTGGGGTTGCGCCGTCGACCAGGCAGTCCGGCAAGACCAAAGCCGTCACCTTCCGATGGGGAGCCGACAAAGAACTCAGAGGCGCGCTCTGCGACTTCGCCGACGGCTCCCGCCACGCCAACCCATGGGCCGCCGAGCTCTACAACCGAGCCCGGGCCCGCAACCACGACCATCCCCACGCAGTACGCATCCTGGCCAGAGCCTGGGTCGACATCATCTGGCGCTGCTGGCAAGACCGCGTCGCCTACGACCCCGACCAACACAGAGCCCTCCAACATGTCCTCGACCAAAACATCGAGAAGGCCGCCTGAAACGGCTGACGTTGACACAGGACAACTCATGCTCCCAGCATGACCCGCTGGAAGGGGTAAAGTCCTGTCCGTACGACGTGAATTCAAGGCAGTTCTTTGTTCGAAGGGAATAATTGAATGGCAGAGACACCGGCTCGGCCCGGGCGGGGTGCGGCGGGTCTCGAGCTCGACACCCGGATCGTGGACACGCTGCGTGCACGGCTGCCGGAGGTCGCCGAACAGACCGTGGCCGCGGTCACCGTCGAGGTTCCGGGCTATGCCGGTGCGCTCACCGGCGCGATGGGCGAGAACATCGAGAACGCGGTGCAGATGGCGCTTGGCGGGTTCCTGCGGCTGGCCGAGCACGCCAGGGGCTCGGACCCCAGCACACCCCTCGAGCCGGCCCTGGACGCCGCCTACGCCCTCGGCCGCGGCGAGGCCCGGAGCGGTCGGACCATGGATGCGCTGCTGGCGGCATACCGGGTCGGTGCCCGGGTCTCCTGGCGCGAGCTGTCCTCGACCGCCGTCGACACGGGCGTCTCCCCCGCCACGCTGGCGAACTTCGCCGAGCTGGTGTTCGCCTACATCGACGAGCTGTCCGCCGCAAGCGTCGCCGGTCATGCCGACGAGCTCGCCACCACCGGCCGGGTCCGTGAACGCTACCTGGACCGGTTGCTGAGGGCGCTGTTGTCCGGTGAGTCCGAGGCCACCCTGCTCGCGGGCGCGGAACGGGCCGACTGGACGCCCCCGCGCACGCTGACTCCGGTCCTTCTCCCCAGCACCCACCTGCGAGCGGTCGTCTCGCTGCTCGACCCGCGGACCCTGCAGTCGACCGATGACCTTCCCGGCCTCGAGGGGTCGGAGGAGACGGCCGCGCTGCTGGTCCCGGACGTGCACGGTCCGGGTCGACAGCAGCTGGCGCGCGTGCTCCACGGTCGCCCCGCGGTGATGGGTCCGGCGCGGCCGTGGACACAGGTGGCGTCGTCGTACCGGCGGGCAGTGCGGGCCTTCACGATGGAGCTGGGTCGAGACACCGGCCCAGGTCCGGTCGACACCGAGGAGCACCTGACCGACCTCCTGCTGGGCGCCGACCGGGAGGCGTTGGACGACCTGCGCGAGCGCGTCCTGGAACCGCTCTCCGCGCTGCGGCCCGCGACCGCGGAGCGCCTGGCCGACACACTTCGCTCCTGGCTGCTGCACCACGGTCGTCGCGACGACGTCGCCGCGGACCTCTTCGTGCACGCGCAGACGGTCCGCTACCGGATGGGGCAGCTGCGGGAGCTGTACGGCGAGCGGCTGAACGACCCGCAGACGGTGCTGGAGCTGACCCTCGCGCTCGCCGATCGTCAGCGACCCGGAAGGCTGGCAGACTGACAGGTCAGGGAGGTGAGAGCGATGCGGCTGCTTCGCGGGCTTCTGGGTGCGTTGCTGTGGATCCTGGCGTCCCTGCTCGGGCTGGTCGCGGTGGTCCTGTGCGTGACGGTGATCCTGCTGCCGGTCGGCATCCCGCTGCTGATGCTGTCGCGGCGGATGTTCACCAAGGCCGTGCAGCTGCTCCTGCCACGGTCGATGTCGCACCCGGTCGAGGAGCTCGGCAAGTCGGCGCGGAAGAAGGGCCGCAAGGCCAAGCGGAAGCTTCCGGCCGCGGATGACATGGCCAAGAAGGGCCGCAAGGCAGCGCGCCGGCAGAGCAAGCGGCTCCTGTAGTCGTCACTGGCTCAGGGCCTGCGCCGCAGTCCCATGATGAGCACGCCACCGACCAGGATGTGCTGTGACGCGAGAGCCGCCGTCGCGGAGGCACTGGTGGCTGCCGAGGTCCCGAGCAGCGACACCAGGAGGACGAGTCCGGCGGTGACGGTCCAGATGCTGCGGGCCTTGGCAGAGCATCGCTCCAGCAGCGCGAGCAGCGCCCACCCGGCCAGACCGGAGGCCAGGGCGGCAACCATGGCCGCGTCCGGGCCGACCGACTGGACGGCACCGTCGTCTGCCGTGCGGACGGTCAGCTCGACTCCTGCCAGCGGATCGAGCGCCACCCAGCCGAGCAGGGCGGCGACCATCGCGACCAGCACGGTCACCGCACGGGTGCGTCGCCGCGTCGCTCGGGCCGCTCGCAGGTTCAGGTGAGGAGTGGTGTGGGTCGTGGTCATGAATACCTCCGGAAACGGCCGTATGGCGCTCGGTTGACTGACCGGACAACAGTCGCCGGGAACGGCCTGCCGCGGCATCGGCCGCAGGTCTACGGGCCACCGGACCAAGGTCGGAACCGGGTCGACCTTGGTCGGTCGCCCGCTTGGGGGGCTCAGGCGAGCCGAGCATCGTGAGCGAGCAGCGCCACCTGGGTGCGGTTGGTCGCACCGAGCTTGACCAGGATCTGGGTGACGTGCGCCTTGACGGTGGCGACGCTGAGGTACATCTGGTCGGCGATCTCGGCGTTCGTCCGGCCCTGACCGATCGCGCGGACCACCTCACGCTCCCGCTCGCTCAGTCGCGCCAGCGTCTCCCGTGCGTCCTGGGCGGTCCGGGCGTGTCCCACGGCGTGGTCGATCAAACGCCGGGTCACGGACGGGGAGAGGATGGACTCCCCCGCTGCGACACGGAGCACCGCGTCGGTGATCTGCTGCGGCGGAGTGTCCTTGAGCAGGAAGCCAGTGGCTCCGCTGTGCAGGGCGGCGAGGATCTCCTCGTCGGAGTCGAACGTGGTCAGCACTATCACCTCGGGCGCACCGGGACGGGCACGGACCCGCGCGGTGGCCCGCACGCCGTCCATCCTGGGCATCCGCAGGTCCATCAGCACGATGTCGACGCCGTGTCGGTCCAGTGCGGCGGGCACCTCGTCACCGTCGGCGGCCTCCCCGGCGACCACGATGCCCTGCGCACCGTCGAGCATCATCGTCAGCCCGGCCCGCACGAGGGGGTCGTCGTCGACGATCAGCACCCGCACCGACGTACTCACGGCTGCCACGGTAGCCAGGCTCGCACCCGGAACTCATCCGCGGTGCGCTCGTGATCGAAGCGCCCGCCGACGATCCGCACCCGCTCGGCGAGGCCGACGAGACCGGTCGAGGAACCCGGTATCCCGGTCGAGGCGGTCGGCCCGGGCAGCGGGTTGGTCACCTCGACCACCAGCCCCGCCTGCTCGTCCCCGAGCCGGACCAGGACGGGGCAGCCGGGTGCGTGCTTGCGGGCGTTGGTGAGCGCCTCCTGGACGATCCGGTACGTCGTGCGCGCGGTCGTGCCCGCGACCGGACGCTCGACGTCGTCGACGAGCTCGACCGGTGACCCGGCTTCGCGGGCCTGGTCCACCAGCTCGGCAAGGTCGTCGAGACCGGCTTGCGGGCGGACGGTGAACCCGTCGGAGCCGGGTGCCTCGTAGCGCAGCACCTCGACGACCTCCCGCACCTCGTCGAGGGCTTGGTGCACGCCGTCCCGGACCACCCCGGCGGCACGAGAGAGCTGCTCCGGTGGGGCGTCGGGACGGAACTCCAGCGCACCCGCGTAGGTGGCGAGCAGGGAGAGCCGGTGGGCGAGCACGTCGTGCATCTCCCGGGCGATCCGGGTGCGCTCCTCGACACGTGCCTCGCGCACCATCCGGTCCCGGTCCGCCTCGGCGCGCGCGGCGCGTTCACGCAGCGAGCTGAGCAGCTGCTCTCGCGCCTGCGCGTGCGCGCCCCAGCCGAGCAGCGCGGCATGGGCGACGACGACGAGCACCACCCACCAGCCGAGCGGCAAGTCGGGCATCGAACGCCACAGCCCGCGAAGCGTGTGCGTGACCACGCCCGCCGCAGCGACCCAGATCGCCGTCCGAAGCGGCTTCGTCCGGGCGACGTACAGTGTGGCCAGCGTGGCCGCCGGTGTGGCCACGGGTGAGACGGCCGCCAGGGCCGCGAGCACCAGGGCGGTGGGCACCGGCCGTCGGAACAGCACCGGAAGAAGCACAACCCCGAGCAGCCCGGCCGCCACGTCGACGACGACGAGCATCGCGGACGGTGCCGGCTCGGCCTGCAGCTCCGCGAGCAACGTGGCCAGCTCGAGGACGATCAGCGCGACCATCACATAACCGACGGTCACCGGCGCCGGAGCGCGCGGCTCCGGGCAGGTCGGAACGGGCGGTTGGAGATCCGTCGTGGCGTTCGTCATCTCCCCGAGGGTAGGAGCGGTCGTCATGCTTCGGTACCGACCAAAGTCGAGACCTCGGAGGCTTGAGGCTTTGCCGGTCGGCGTGGCGCGGATCACGCCGCGAGAGGAAATGTCCCAGACGGACACGCTTGTTCCTTCAAGTGACCTCTCCTGCTGAAAGGCCTCTCTGACATGCTCGCTGCACTGCGCAGGACCCCGTTCTGGGTCCAGATCGTCGCCGGCCTCGTGCTCGGTGTCACCCTCGGGCTGATCGCCCGGACGTATGACGTCGCCTGGCTGGCCACCGGCCTCGAGACCCTCGGTGGCGTGTTCGTCGGGCTGCTCAAGGCCGCTGTCCCTCCGCTGGTGTTCACCGCCATCGTGGTCAGCATCGCGAACCTGCGACAGGTCGCGAACGCCGCACGACTGGCGACGCAGACCCTGGTCTGGTTCATGATCACCTCGCTGATCGCCGTCACGATCGGCATCGGCCTCGGCCTGTTGACCAACCCCGGCCTCTCCGCGGAGGTCAGCACGGAGGGGGCGGCGTACGACGGCGGCACCGGCTCGTGGCTCGACTTCCTCACCGGACTCGTTCCGCAGAACTTCCTCGGACTCTCTGCGGAGGACGGGGCCCTGTCCTTCAACGTGCTGCAGATCGTCGTGGTGGCGCTCGCCATCGGCGCCGCCGCCCTGAAGGCAGGCGAGAAGGCCGAGCCGTTCGTCGGGTTCATGCGGTCCGCCCTTGCGGTGATCCAGCAGGTGCTGTGGTGGATCATCCTGCTCGCACCGATCGGCACCCTCGGCCTGATCGGCCGCGCGGTCGCCACCTACGGCTGGGAGCTCGTCGCGCCGCTGGCCACGTTCACCTTCGACGTCTACCTCGGCTGCGCGATCGTGCTCTTCGTGGTCTACCCGCTGATCGCGCGCTTCCACGGCCTGTCCCCGGCGAAGTACTTCTCCGGTGCGTGGCCGGCGATCCAGCTGGCGTTCGTCTCCCGGTCGTCGGTGGGCACCATGCCGCTGACCCAGCGGGTGACCACCCGCAACCTCGGGGTGCCGACGGAGTACGCCTCGTTCGCGGTGCCGTTCGGCGCCACCACCAAGATGGACGGCTGCGCAGCCATCTACCCGGCGCTCGCGGCGATCACCGTGGCGCAGATCTTCGGGATCCAGCTCGGCATCCAGGACTACCTGCTGATCGCGTTCGTGTCGGTGATCGGCTCCGCGGCCACCGCCGGCCTCACCGGCGCGGTGGTGATGCTGACGCTGACCCTGTCGACGCTCGGTCTGCCGCTCGAGGGCGTCGCGCTGCTGCTGGCCATCGACCCGATCCTCGACATGATGCGTACGGCGACCAACGTGGCCGGTCAGGCGCTGGTGCCGACCATCGTGGCCAAGCGCGAGGGCATCCTCGACCTCGACGCCTACAACGCACCGCGCGGGGACGGGCTGCCCGACGAGGAGCCCGAGCCGGCGCTGCAGCCGGCGCTCGGCTGAAGCCATCGATCACCGTCATGGAGGTCCCTCTCCGCAAGGAGGGGGACCTTCGTGCTTCCTCGGGCGATCTCATCGAGGGGCTGACGAGGGCGCGGGGCTCGGGTTAGCGTGCCGATGTGAGACGCCCGCACGAGAACGTTGCCACCGTGCTGGTGGACCCCTGCGTTCTCGGCTACTTCGAGCTCGAGCTGATGACGCTGGATCTGCCGGTGTGGCCGGTGAGCACCGCGCCGATCTACACCGACGGGCCGCGCATGGCGTTCCAGATCCGTCACCGACTGCTCATGAAGCACCGTGGAGAGTGGGACCTCGCCTCCGGGTGGACGCCGGTGTGGATCGGGTTCGGGCCCTCCTGGCGCAACGGGGACGAGCCGCTGCCCTGGGCTGCCCACGCGGCGCTGTGGGATGCGCTGGACTCCTACGCGGAGCATGTGCGGTATCACCGCCGGCTCGGCGGCATCCCCCGGTTGTCCCTTCCCAGGGACGTGCACCCCTGACGGGCCACCTACGACCAGGTCCGCGTCCACAGACAGTGCTCGGAGCTGCGCAGCTGGTCCACGGCCGCTGCGGAGAGCGGCGCCGACGAGTCGGTGACGACGTAGCCAAGCGCATCCCGGGTCGACAGGTGCTGACCGGTGACGTTGTCCTCGTCCGCGGCGAACAACGCGTTGAGCTTGGCCAGCACACCGGGGACGTTGTGGTGCAGGAAACCCAGGCGGTGCCCGGCAGCCAGCGGCGGAGCAGTCACCTCAGGAAGGTTGACCGACAGCGCGGTGCTCCCTGCAGTCGCGAAGCCGACGAGCTTCTCGGCCACGAACCAACCGATCTCCGCCTGCGCCTCTTGGGTGGAGCCACCCACGTGGGGCGTCAGGATGACGTTGTCGAGTCCACGGAGCACCGACTCGAACGCATCCCCTTGAGTCTTAGGCTCGACCGGGAAGACATCGATGGCGGCGCCGGCGATGTGTCCCGACAGCAGGTGGTCGCGCAGGGAGACGTCGTCCACCACCATCCCGCGCGACGCGTTGATGAACATGGATCGCGGCTTCATGGCAGCGAACTGTTCCGGCCCGAAGAAGCCGGCGTTGCCGGGCCGCCCGTCGACGTGGAGGCTGACCACGTCGGCGACACCGAGCAGCTCCTCCAGCGAGCGCATCCGGCGAGCGTTGCCGTGGGCCGGACGGTCCGCTCGGTCATAGAAGACCACGTGCATGCCCAGGGACTCGGCGAGGTTGGACAGCTGGGTCCCGATGTTGCCGTAGCCCACGATCCCCAGCGTCCGGCCGCGTACCTCGTGGCTGCCCCGCGCCGACTTGTCCCACACGCCGTCGTGCATGCGTTGGGTCTTCTCGGGCAGCCGCCGAGCGAGCGCGATGATCTCGCCGATCACGAGCTCCACCACACTGCGGGTGTTGGAGTAGGGCGCGTTGAACACCGCGATGCCGCCCGCTGTGGCCGCCGTCAGGTCGACCTGGTTGGTGCCGATGCAGAAGCAGCCGATCGCTTGCAGGTCCGCCGCGGCCTTCAGGACTCGTTCGGTCACCGTCGTGTTCGAGCGGATCCCGAGCAGGTCCACGCCGGCCAACGACTCGACCAGCTCCCCCTCGGCCAGGGAACCTGTACGAAGATCCACGTCGTAGCCGCGGCCCTCGAGGACCTCGACGGCCGCCGGATGGATGTTCTCCAGGAGTAGGGCTTTCATGGCGTCACCGTATGTGCACAGCGGGCACCACCGAAAGCGGTCACGATGTTTGATCAAGCAGCCATGAGGGTCCGACGGACGAGCCGCCGGCCGCCGCGACCCGTTCCCGCAGCGCGCGGTCGGCGGTGACGACCACAACGTCGTTCCCGTCCGTGCTTCGCGTGCGAACCTGCTCCACGATCGCATCGTCGCCGGAGCCGGGAGCGTGCACCGTGTGGAGCACGCCGTCCTCGCCGACCGGCTGACCACGCTTGGCCTCTCCCTCGAGGACCAGCACGACCACGTCGTAGGCCAGGTCCGCCGCGGCGATCGCCTCGTGGAGTCGGTGAGCGGCCCCTGCACGGTCACGCCACCAGCCGTTCGGCCGGCTGCCGACCACGTTCGCGCCGTCGACGATGAGCACGTCCACGTCGCCAGCGTAGGCGACCTGGAGGTAAGGCTGCCTAGGAGCGGTCAGCTCGGGTTCAGGCTCGCCTTCACCGCGAGGTGGTCGACGAAGTCGTTCATCTCGTGGCCCGAGTGGCCCTTCACCCAGTGGAACGCCACATCGCCCCGGTCACGCACCACCTGGACCAGGGGCTCCCAGAGATCACGATTGGCGACGGGCTTCTTCTGGGAGTTGGTCCAGCTCCGGTCGAGCCACCCTGCCCACCAGCGGTCGCGGAAGCAGTTGACGACATAGGTCGAGTCGCTCACCACGATCAACGGGCCGTCGACCGCGGTGACCGCCTCGAGTGCAGCACGAATCTCCATCCGCTGGTTGGTACTGGCCGGCTCCGACCCGGACGACCACGTGTCCTGATCGACCGCCCAGGCCCAGCCTCCAGGGCCTGGGTTCCCGGAGCAGGCGCCGTCGGTGTACACCGAGACTGCGCCGGCAGGGGCCACCATGGGCGCCTTTGCCGGGCGCCGCTTGCTCTGAGGCCGCCCTGCTGGGCGCGCGGCAGACGGTACCTCCGCCAACGCAGCTGCCACTACTTCGATGCTGGGGTGGCAGGCGGCGTGCACCCAGGCGCTGGAGTCCTCGCGCAGAGCGGCGATGCCGTCGCCGGGTCGGATCGGTTCGGGACAGATGGCGCACCGTCCGGAGTACTTGGCCAGCATCCAGCTTCCTCTTCGTCGTGCGGACACATCAGACCTCGAGGCCCGGTCCTCGTGTCGGGGGGAGCCGGGCCGGAGCCATAAGAGGGTAACCGGCCTTGCAGGCAGCCCAGGGCCCGGTCCGCGCGCGATTCCGCGGCTGGTCCGGGGCCCGGCTCATGGCGCAGGGTGGGCGCTGATTATTGTGTTCGCGATGGCTGCTCCCGACTACTGTGACTTGTGTGATCTGCCGAGGTCACAATGCGTCCACGGGTTGCCGACGCCCGCTCCGAAGCCCGAGACGAAGTCGGTGCCCAAGCCGCGGAAGCGGGCGCCTGCACGGCCCCGGGTCTCCGGCGCCCCGGAAAAGCCGGTGAGCCGGCGCTGGACGCCCCCCGAGGTCTTCAAGCCACTGATCGTGGCCGTGTTGCAGGAGGCCGGTGGCGAGCTGGACGCCGACGAGCTCTTCCTCGAGCTGGAGATCGTGGCCGACGATCGGCTGCTGCCGGGAGACAGGGAGACGACGCCGGAGGGCGAGCTGCGGTGGCAGTACGCCGCCCGCCGGGCCCGTTTGGCGCTCATCAACGAGGGTCTGATGACGAAGGGCACGCCGGGTGTCTGGCAGTTGAGCTAGGGGTTCTGCAGCTCAACGTTCGACCAGGGGGGCCTCACCGCACCGCGGGGAAGGTCAGGAGCTGGACAGGGCCATCCGTGCTCTCGTAGCCATGCATGACGATCAGCTCGGTGGTGCCGTTCTGGTCATGGTCGAAGGGCGTGACCGACTGACCGCTTCCAGACGCCGCCTGCAGCGTCGGTGTCTCCGTGAAGACGGTGCCGGCGCCCGAGTTGCGCAGTGCCAGGTCAGGGTTTGTTCCGGCCTGCACAACGTAAAGGTCGAGGTCCGCGTCGTGGTCGATGTCGGCCGCAGCGACCTGTCGACCCGCGCCGAGACTGCGAATGAGCGTGGCCGACGTGAATCTGGCGGCAGTGGACCCTGTGTTGAGCTGGACTCTGAGCTGGGTCGCGGTTCCGTTCATGCCGACCACGTCGAGCCAGCCGTCCCTGTTCATGTCGGCCATCACAGCATGCCGCCACTGACCGCTGACCAGGTTCGTGCCGGACGTGACATCGGTGAACCCGGCACCGGCATCGTTCCGGTAGAGCTTCAACGTCCTGTTGCCACAGACGAAGAGGTCGTCCCATCCGTCCGCGTTGAAGTCGACCGTCTGCACGCAGGACTGGTTTCCTGGCAGTCCTCCGAGGTCGACGTTGAGGCCGTATTCGGGTGAGTCCGTATACGAGGTGCCAGCCGCATTGATGAAGAGACGGTTGGGCGACGGCAGTCCGTCAGTGCGGGTGTGGTTCGTCACGTAGAGATCAGGCAGGGTGTCGCCGTTGGCGTTCAAGAAGACCGCTCCTCGGCCGACCCCGGTCGGGTCGGTGACGCCGTAGCTCGCGGCCTGGTTCGTGAACCCACCGCCCGGCTGCTGGATCCACAGCTCATTTGCCTTGTCGGTGACGGTTCCCCTGTTGGCCCCCATCGTGCAGTAGAAGTCGCCGAGTCCGTCTCGGTTGACATCGGACCAGGCGCATCCATGGCGGTCATTGGTGACCGCTCCGCTGGGACGCCTCGATATGAAGGTTCCGGCGAGGACGTGCGTGAAGTGTCCTCCACCGTCGTTACGGAAGAGCCGCGGCCCGCCAGGCTCGTTATGGGGGTTGATCAGCACGTCGACTAGGCCGTCGCCGTTGTAGTCATGGGGGTATGCACCATAGGTGGCGAACGGCGTTCCGTTGTAGAGGCCGGCGGCCTGTGCGATGTCAGAGGGAGGCCCCAAGGTGTTCGAGGGCGGCGGAGTCGGGGTGGGAGTCGGTGTCGGGGTCGGTGTCGGTGTCGGGGTCGAGGACGCGCAGGCAGCGCTCACATCATCGAGGTACCAGGTGCGCCCCACAGCGAACGCAGGTGCGATGAACTCCAGATCGGCCGTTTGCGCGGTTGACGGCATCGTGAGCGTGGCAGTGGGCAGCTGCTGCCAAGCGCCCGTGAACTTCAGGGTCTTCGACGTGGCAGCCACCTGCCTGGTGCCGTTTCGTGCGATCCACCTGACCCGTGCACTGAAACCGGTCGGGCCCTGTACCCATGCGCTTGCGGTGCAGATACTTCCCGCTCCGATCGCCGTGAACATGTCGGGGCTGTCGGTCAGCGCGGCGGGACCGTTGGTCGACGTACGCCGAAGCGCCACCGCGTTCGCTCCGCCGTGGACCGGCGACTGGACCGCGGTCACGGTCGTGCCCGGCTTTGCGGCCCAGCCGGTCAGACCGGACTCGAAGCCGAGGTTGGTCGCGGCCGCACCGGCGGACCCGTTCGAGGTGATCGTGGCGAGAACCGCTGCGCACACCAGTCCAGTGACCAGCACCGCTCCGGACGGCCGGGCTCTCCCGCCGAAGCCAGAACGATAGGGGCGTGCGGCGGTTGCCGTTGTTCGCCGGACAGTCATCAACTACTCCTCTACCCGCATGCACCCACCACGTTGCAGATGCCGTGCTGTGGGTGCTCCCGAGATGGGGCAGGCCTACGCGTGTCATCATGCGACCGCCGACGCCAGCCGTGCCGGTAGTTGGCGAAGATTTCACCCAACCCGTTGCGCAAAACGGGCCAAGGTCACGCAGACGTGGCATAACGTCAGCCAGCCGTTTTGAGACGTATCAGCGTTGACGCCCGGGATCTACCGGTATGCGCCGAGAAAGTCGTGCCGCCCTGCCGAAGCACCTCAGACGTTGAAGCGGAACGATCACGCGGGATTTCGGCTTTTGGCGGTCACCGTTGGTCGGTGCCGGAAACCACCGTCTGACCTACGGAAACGCGCTCTCGTAACCGTTGGGCGCCGTTGGCGCTCGCCGGTCTCAGCCGGACTTTTTGCGGACTATTTGCGGACCACTGGACCGTCGGACACGCTTTGTATTCGGTCTGAGCGAGTGGCCATCGCGGCCACCTTCAGCGTCGAAGAACTCCGTGCTTGCGTCGGTCGTTCAGTCCCCTCCCTCGGGCCGCTGCACATGTTGTCCAGGAACCGCGGAGGGCGCCGCGAGCCGGAGTCCGGACGGTGGCGTCGGGTGCCTGCAGACTCGGCGCGGTTCGACCAGGCCAGTCGTGGCTGTGACTCCCGAGCTGTGGTGCGCCGGCCACTCCTGTTCACCGGGTCCGTTCAGGTGGCCGGGGAAGCGTATCCCGCGCGGGCTGGTCTCGACGAGGGAATCGAGTGCGTGCGGGGGGTTGTCCTTCCACTCCTCAGCGCGACGGCCCAACAACGGCGCGCTGCCGCAGCTGTCGCGGTGAGGCGCCGTACCAGCGTCGGGTCGCGTGACTGAGGGTCGACTGCTCGCTGAAGCCGACCAGGTGCGCGATCTGCCCGATCGGCAGTGTGGTGGTGGTCAGGTATCGATGGGCGGCCTCCTTGCGAACCTCGTCGAGGATCTCGGCGAAGGTCGTCCCCTCCGCGAGCAGGCGCCTCTGGAGTGTCCGAGGCCCGAGGCTGGAGAGCCTGGCAACGTCCCCGATTGTCGGTGAGGACGTGCGCAGGGCCTCGGCGACGCCGAGCCGGACCCGCGCGGAGAGGTCGAGCCGGGGATCGCGAAAACGTTGCGCCAGGTGCTCGACGGCGACCGCCCTGATCGCCTCGTTGGCGTCGGCGAATCCCTCGTCCAGCACGCGGCGGTCCACGCACAGGGCAGCAACGCTGCCACCGAACCGGACGTCGGTGCCGAAGTAGCCGAGGTAGCGCCGCACGCGTGAGAGTGGCTGGTGCGGGATGAGCACGGACCGGAGACTCTGGGCCTCGCCGATCAAGGAGACGGCCACCCGGAAGAACACGCCGAGCCCCAGCTCCGTGCCTTGCGGAGAGTAGTTGGATTCGCTGAGGTCCTTGCGGTAGGCCAGAGCCACCACCCCACGACGGCCAAGCGGATCCTCCTCGATCCCGATGTGCAGAGCCGGACTGTGCACGAAGAGGAAGCGAGACGCACAGTCCAGCGCCTCACCCGCTGTCCGCGACACCCCGATGGCGACGGCGAGCGGCCCCAGGATCGACAGATCCTGTGCCTCCGCGAGCCGAAGCCCGAAGTCGGGGCAGGCCAGCTCCCGGGCTGCCACATCGAGCATCCGGTCGTGGGCGGTGATCGGCAGCATGCCGTCGTCGTCGTGGAGCACACTCGGACTGATCCCGAACCGGGCCAGCAACTCGTCCGGGCGTCCGCCGAGCTCCTCAACCAGGTCGACGAACCCCCGCAGGCTGGTCGCGCGGATCATCGGCCCCATCGTCGGATTGTCGCGCAGAAACAAGTTCTTGGCGACCACTCAAACGACGATTGCACGACGCAGCAACCCAGGAGGACCGCTCATGACCATCACCCCCACCGTCCACGGCATCCGCACGGTCCCTGAGTTCGAGGGAGTTCATGACGTCTGGCCGCGAGGCGAGCGACTGCGCGCCGTGCGGGACGCAGCCGCTGCCTACAAGGTCAGGTTCAAGCAACAAGGCCAGGTCCGGGCGGTCCGGTCCGTCGACATTGCCGCCGCGCCCTATCCGGTCAAGTACGCGTTCCACGACGCCGTGACCGTGCCGACGCTGCCGCTGATCTCCATGGTGAACCGCATGATCGTCGTCCAGTACGACGACTGGAACGGCGTCCCGCGCACCTTGGTCTTCGAGCCGACCGTGCCGGCGGGATCGGCGGAGGCGCCGTTCTACAGCAACCTGCAGAGCCTGATGGACAAGGTTCCCGGCGCCGGACTCCTCGAGAAGGCGATGCTCAAGTACTACAACGAGCCCGGCGATGTCTTGGAGCAGCTCGGGCTCTCGGCACACGACATCGACTACTGCACCTTCGACCACCTGCACGTTCAGGACCCCCGGATGATCCTGGGGTCCACGCAGGTCATCGCGGGCGAGAGCACCCCTCGCCAGCCGATCTTCGGTGACGCCAAGATGCTGGTGCACAGCCGCGAGCTCGCCACGCTGCAGTCGCTGCACCCCATGCAGTGGGCGTGGTACGTGGAGGACGGGCTGGACGGGGTCGACCCCGACAGGTTCGTCACGTTCGACGGCGACATCGAGCTCGGACCCGGCGTCGCACTGCTGTGGACCCCCGGACACACCGACGGCAACCACTCTTTGGTCCTCAACACCCCGGACGGTGTCTGGGTCTCCTCGGAGAACGGGATCTCGATCGACAACTGGCAGCCGGAGCTGTCCAGGATCCCCGGGGTGCGGCGCTATCACGAGACGTTCGGCCGGGAGATCTGCCCGAACGCCAACACCCTCGAGGACTCCCTCGACCAGTACGACTCGATGGTCAAGGAGAAGACGCTGGCGGATCCCTGCAACGACGACCCGCGCTGGCTCCAGATCCTGCCCTCGACCGAGCTGGTCTCCTGGAAGCGGTTCTGGCCGGTCGTGCCGACCTACGCGCACGGCGGCATCGCGTACGGCCAGATCCAGGGGAAGCTCCGATGACCTCCAGCGCATCGGACATCCGGCGCGGCGCGGTCGTCACCGGTGCCGGCCGCGGGCTCGGCCGGCAGATCGCCGAGCTCCTCGCAGACCTGGGCCACCAGGTCCTGGTGACCGACGTGGACGAAGCTGCGGCACAGACAGCGGCCACCGAGATCGGACGAGGCGCCACCGCTCTTGCGGTCGACGTCCGTGATCACGCTCAGGTGGAGGCGGCTCGTGACGCCATCGTCGAGAGCGCCGGACGCCTGGACGTCTGGGTGAACAACGCCGGCGTGCTGCTCACCGGGCCGGGCTGGGAGCAGGACGAGACCAGCCGCCGTCTGATGCTCGAGGTGAACGCGTTGGGAACGATCAACGGCACCGTCGCGGCCATCCACGCGATGCGGAGGCAGGGTGGCGGCCACGTCGTCAACGTCGCGTCTCTCGCCGGGTTGACCGCCGTCGCCGGCGAGGCCGTCTACGCGGCGTCCAAGCACGCGGTGCTGGGGTTCAGCCTCAGCACGATGGCGGATCTGAGAGCTGCGGGAATCACGGACATCGACATCTCCTGCGTGTGCCCCGATGGCATCTGGACGCCGATGCTGCACGACAAGGTCGAGGACCCGGCCTCGGCCCTGTCCTTCTCCGGGAAGCTGCTGCAGCCCCAGGAGGTCGTCGAAACCGTCCGCAAGATCCTCGCCAGGCCCCGGCTCGTCACCGCAGTCCCCCGATGGCGCGGGCTGCAAGTGCGCCTGTCGGACGCGGTCCCCGAGCTCGGGTTGCGGGCCCTCCCCCTCGCGGTCGCCCAGGGCCGCCGGGCACAACGGAAGCTGGCGGCCCGAGCCGGAAGCACGAACAGCGACGTGTGACCGTTGACGCACCACTCCCCAGCATCGGGCTACGCGCCGTTGTACCGGGCGGAAGGCGTTCCCGTTGCGGTGCTGGCGCGGGTCATGCCGGCGCTCCCCGGGTGATCACGATCTTGCCGTTGGCCTTGCCCCGTTCGACGTAGGCCAGCGCGTCGAGGGTGTCCTCGAACGCGAAGGTGCGGTCGAGGACCGGCTCCAGCACGCCACTGTCATAGAGTCCGGCCAAGTGCTTGAGCTGGTCACCGCTGGCCTTCATGAAGAAGAAGGAGTAGCGCACGCCAAGCTTCTTGGCCTTGGCGCGCACCTTGCGGCTCATCAATGTCAGCACGGGCTTGAGCACGGGCTTGCCGAGCTGGGCAGCGAAGTGCGGATCAGGCGGGCCCACAGCGCTGATGGCGAGTCCGCCCGGCTTGAGGACGGTCAGCGACTTGTCCAGGTTCTCGCCGCCGAGTGAGTCGAGTACGACGTCGTAGCCGCTCAGCACGTCGGAGAAGTCCTGCTGGGTGTAGTCCACGACTTCGTCGGCCCCCAGTTCCTTGACCCGGTCGACGTCCTTGGTGCTTGAGGTGGTGGCGACGTGGGCGCCGAGGTGCTCGGCGACCTGGATGACCGTCGAGCCGAGACCTCCGGCGCCGGCGTGCACGAGGACCCGCTGACCGGGCTCAACCTGGGCCACGTCGACCAGTGCCTGCCATGCCGCAAGGGCCACCAGCGGCACCGCCCCGGCCTCGGCGAAGGAGAGCGACCTCGGCTTCAGGGCAACGTCGGCATGGTCCACTGCAATGGACTCCGCGAACGTACCGATGCGCAGGTCACGTGGGCGGGAGTAGACCTCGTCACCAACCTTGAAGCCCGTCACGGCCGAGCCCACCTGGGTGACGACGCCCGCCACGTCGTGGCCGAGCACGAACGGGGGCCGGTAGCTCAGCAGCTGCTTGAAGTCCCCGTTGCGGACCATCGTGTCGAGCGGGTTGATGCTGGCCGCGCGTACGTCGATGAGGACGTCGCTGTCGCCGACGGTTGGGTCGGCAACCTCAGCCGCATTGAGCCCATCGGAGCCGTACTTGGTCACCACGAATGCCTTCAATTGTGTTCCCTGTCTGGTGCGATGGTGGTCAAAGTCTCTTGGTCTGGTCTGATCGCTACACCACCCAGCGAGTGGGCGGCTGTCACCTCCTGGCCGAGTCGTTGCTCGCCTCGCCGGGAGGCGGCGTGGAGAAGGAGGATCGCGAAGGCGCCCGCGATCATAAGGGCCACTGCCACCACGACGGCGTTGTTCCAGCCGGCCGTGATGTCGGAACCGGTGTAGGTCGCGATCATGGCGAAGAGGGTGATCCCACACGAGGCACCGAGATAGCGTGCGGTGCTGTTGGCGCCGCTGGCCATGGCGGCCTGGTCCGGTGGGACGCTCGCGACGGCTTCGCGGCCCAGCGTCGCGTTGAGCAGCCCCGTGGTGATTCCGGCGAGCGCCAGGGGCATGAGCAGCTCTGTCGTCGAGTCGGCCCAGATCGCGGTCAGCATGCTCAGCGCAGTGATGGCCAGGAGCGCGGCGACGGCCCCGGGACCTTGCAGGCTGAACGGCAGACGGCGCCCTGCGACAGCGGCAACCACACTGGTCACCGCCCATGCCAACGGCGAAAGGCTCGCAGCGCGAAGGGACTCGCCATATCCGACCTGGGCGACCGTGGGCAGGAACGCCGCCATTCCGATCATTCCCGACCCCAGGACCAGTGCCCCGAGCGTTGTCGCGACGAAGCGCGGGTGCCGCAACAGCTCCGGGTCGATCAGTGGCTGTCGGACACGGCGTTCGATCACTCCGAGAGCGACGAACGAGGCCACGGCTGCGCCACTCAGGGCAACGACCGGTGCCCCGACCCCGGTGCGCGCTTCGGTCATGGCAGAGACCGAGAGGACCAACCCCAGTGACAGCAGGACGAGCCCTCCCACGTCGATCCTGCGCGGCGTGACGGCCCTCGAGTCGGGGATCCGGCTGACCGAGAAGCACAACACAACGACACCGGCGGCAACGGTCGCGATGTAGTTCTCACGCCACGCCGTACCGAAGTCCAGCGCAACGGCCAGCAGGGAGCCACCTGCGACTCCGCCTCCCATGCACGCTCCCCATACGGCGGTGGCATGCACGCGCGCCGCTCCCGGAGGGTAGTGCTGGGCCAGCACCGCCAGACCGCAGGCCAGGACGGCCGCTCCCCCGCCTCCCTGCGCAAACTTCGCCGCGACGTACACCCACGGACTCCAGGCGGCTGCCGCGAGGGCGGCCCCGAGAATGACGGCCGCCAATCCTGCGAGGTAGACCCGACGCCGCCCCAGACGATCACCCAGGACACCTGCAGCAAGGAGCGTGCCGGCGAGCCCGACACTCATCGAGCTGAGGATCCAGGCGTTGGCAACCGGCCCTGAACCCAAGTCACGGGCGGTGGGCGGGAGCGTCGCCAGTGGCGTCACGTAGGTCACCAGCACAAGCACCGTGCCAGCCGCCACCGAAGCCAACGGACCCTTGCCGGGAGCGCTCGGTCCGCTCTTCCGGCTCACTCGGCTGCCGCCGCGGCATCAACGGGCGTGACCTCGCCAGGCCGGACTACCTGGCCGCAGGCCCGGCAGGCCAGGACCGCGTGGTACTCCGCCCCGCAGGCGTGCTGAAACGTCAACGGCGGTCCGGACTCGTCCGCCAGATGACGGTCGCCGAACTCACGCATCATCACGACGATCGGTCCGAGCGAGCGACCGAGGTCGGTGAGGTGGTACTCGAAGCGCGGCGGACGATCCATGTACTGCACGCGTGTGACGAATCCTTCGGTCTCCAAGGTCCGCAGGCGTGTGGTCAGGATGTCGCGCGGGGCACCGGTGCGGCTCGCGATCGCATCGAAACGGTGATTGCCTAGCAGCAGCTCTCGTACGACGAGCAGGGTCCACTTCGCCCCGACGAGCTCGAGCGTGCGTGCAACCGAACAGGTCCGAACCTGGGCTTCCATGCCCCTCACCCTAGGCGAGTTTGACTTCACAACCAACTCAGTTGGCTTTTCCTACGCACCCGGTCTATGGTCGACGCCACAGTCGAGACATGAAGGATCCCCATGACCCAGAACGTGACGTCCGAGCCATCCGAGGCGGTGCGCGAACGCACCTACTCGTGGGGCGATCCCCAAGTCTTCGCCACCGCGGCACGAGAGCTCGATGGACTCGATTTCTTCGCCCAACTGGGAGATGGCAAGTTCCCATCACCGCCGATCAACCAGACCCTCGGCATGGCCCTGGTTGAAGTCGGGGACGGCCGCGCCGTCTTCGAACTCACCCCCGAGGAATGGCACTACAACCCGATCGGCAGCGTGCACGGCGGCATCCTGGCAACCCTCGCGGACTCGGCCCTGGGCTGCGCCGTGCACACCAAGCTGAGTGCCGGCACCGGGTAAACGTCCCTCGACCTGACCATCAAGTTCACCCGGGCAGCCACCTTGGACAGCGGCACCCTCACCTGTGAAGGACACGTCGTGACCATCGGGCGCCGAACAGCCACAGCCGAAGCCCAGATCACCGACAAGACCGGTCGGGTCATCGGCCACGCCGTCGCAACCTGCCTCATCATCGCGGGGAGCTGAACTGTCGGACAACGCCTATCAGCGTTTCCGACGCCTTCGCGAGGTGCGCCGTGACCCACCGGCAAGTGATTGGTCCTCCATCGTCAGCCGCCACCATTTTCAGTATCCGCACCCCGGCACTGGCCTGCCCACCCCTGTCTGCTCGTCTCGTTGGACATCGTTGGATCTCCACGGCCCCGAGACCTCAACAGCCGTGGCGTCACGTGGCGCGGCGTCTACGACGGGGGCGAACAGGAGCGCACCGTCGCTGCGAAGTACCGGAGCGGGAGCAACAGCACGAAAGCCACTTGGCCTCGCACCTCCCGCGTCCTCCGCGCGATAGCGGGGTCTTACGAACGAGACGCAAAGCGCGAAGACCTCGAGGCCGAGCTCGACGCTGATCGGCCCTGACCCCGAGCCATGCCAGCCCGCGGCCGATCAACCTGCTGTCGAGCTTCCTGCGGCTCTCCGGTCATTGACCGATTCGGCGTTTGAGTCCTTTCGCCTCTGGGGTCCTGTCACGGACGTCTGAGCGGCACCACAGCGGGATTATTTTGGGCGGCCGAACGGCCAGATCGAGCCCCATCCCGCTGAAATTCTTGCGGACTGTGTGCGGACTGGGAGGGTCACACCCCCTCTGACCTGCGCAAACGCACCGATTCACACGTTGAAGCGGAACTCCACGACGTCGCCGTCTGCCATCACGTAGTCCTTGCCCTCCATGCGGACCTTGCCGGCCGCCTTGGCAGCGTTCATCGATCCGGCCTCGACCAGGTCGTCGAACGACACGATCTCGGCCTTGATGAAGCCCCGCTGGAAGTCGGTGTGGATCACGCCGGCCGCCTCAGGAGCCGTTGCTCCCTTGGGGATCGTCCACGCGCGGGACTCCTTCGGGCCGGCGGTGAGGTAGGTCTGCAGGCCCAGGGTGTCGAAACCGACCCGAGCCAGGTTGTCGAGGCCGGGCTCGTCGATGCCCATCTCGGCGAGCATCTCGCGCGCTTCGTCCTCGTCGTCGAGCTCGACCAGCTCCGCCTCGAACTTCGCGTCCAGGAAGATCGCCTCCGCGGGCGCCACGAGCTCCTGCATCTTCTGCCTCAACGAGTCGTCGGCGAGCTCGTCGCTGTCGCAGTTGAACACGTAGATGTAGGGCTTCGCGGTCATCAGCATGAGCTCGCGCAGCAGCGCCTTGTCGATCGAGGTGGCCAGGATCGGCGTACCCGACTCCAACGCCTCCTTGGCCTCCTTCACCGCCTCCAGGATCGCGGCGTTCTCCTTCTTCAGCCGCGCCTCCTTCTCCAACCTGGGCAGCGCCTTGTCGACGGTCTGCAGGTCGGCCAGGATCAGCTCGGTCTGGATCGTGGAGATGTCGTTGGCCGGGTTCACGGCGCCGTCGACGTGGGTCACGTCCTCGTCGCGGAACACCCGGGTCACCTGGCAGATCGCGTCGGACTCGCGGATGTGCGAGAGGAACTTGTTGCCCAGTCCCTCCCCCTCGGAGGCACCCTTGACGATCCCGGCGATGTCGACGAACTGCACGGTCGCCGGCAGCTGTTTGGCGGAACCGAAGATCTCCGCGAGCTTGGCCAGCCGGGCGTCGGGCACACCGACCACGCCGACGTTCGGCTCGATCGTCGCGAACGGGTAGTTCGCTGCGAGGACGTCGTTCTTGGTCAGTGCGTTGAAGAGCGTGGACTTGCCCGCGTTGGGAAGCCCGACGATTCCGATGGTGAGTGCCACGTGCGGCAACTTTACGTGGCGAGGCGGCCCACCGACGAATCGGCGTACGACGGACGCGGCGGCCGCCGGCGATGCACCTCCTAAGGTTGCCGCATGCGCATCGCGACCTGGAACGTGAACTCCATCCGCTCCCGCATCGGCAGGGTGGAGGCGTTCTTGCAGCGTCACGAGATCGACGTCCTCGCGATCCAGGAGACCAAGGCCCGCGACGACCAGTGGCCGTTGATGGGGTTGGAGGCGCTCGGCTACGAGGTGGCCACCTGCGGCTACAACCAGTGGAACGGGGTGGCCGTCGCCTCGCGGGTGGGGCTGTCCGACGTACGCCTGGGGTTCGAGGGGATGCCGCAGTGGGGCGAGCCGCTCGCCGACGAGGCGCGGGCGGTCGCGGCGACCTGCGCCGGCGTCCAGGTCTGGTCGCTGTACGTGCCCAACGGCCGTGCGCTCGGTGATCCGCACCTGGACTACAAGCTGCGCTGGCTCGACGCGTTGCGCGCCACCGCGCAGGGCTGGCTGGCCGAGAACCGCGAGGCGCAGATCGCGCTCACCGGCGACTGGAACATCGCCCCCAGGGACGAGGACGTCTTCGACATCAGCCGGTTCACCACCAGCACCCATGTCTCGCCACCGGAGCGGGCCGCCTTCCACGCGATCGAGCAGGCGGGGTACGCCGACCTGGTCCGCCCGCACCAGCCAGGGCCGGACGTGTTCACCTACTGGGACTACTACCGGCAGCGGTTCGAGCGCAACCGCGGGATGCGCATCGACTTCATCCTCGGGTCACCGGCTCTCGAGAAGCGGGTCACCGGCGCCATGATCGACCGGGACGAGCGGGCCGGCCAGGGTGCCAGCGACCATGCGCCGGTGATCGTCGACCTCGCCGACTGAGCAGCGGCCGTTCGGACGTGCAACCCTCCCCGGTCGACGCGAGGGAACCCGCGGTTCCGGGAAGGTTGCACGTCGGTGCGGCCGCTGAGGTACCAGGAAATGTCGGCGCACTCGGTCACCATGAGCACATGGAGCTCAACACGGTGTTCTCGCTGCTTCTCGTCCTGGTCGTCGGCGTCGCGCTCGGCGTGGCCGGCGGACTGCTCTGGGCACGCGCCCGCGCGGTGACTGCGGCGGAGCGGACCTCCCGCCTCGAGATCGAGTCCCGCGCCGCGGACCAGGCCGTCGTCAAGGCCGGCCTCGACCGGTTGCACGACCAGATGCGCGAGCTCGACCAGCACCGGGTCTCCTGGCAGAGCCAGCTCAAGCAGCAGGTCGACGAGGTCCGCCACTCCACCGACTCGCTGCGGCGGGAGACCACCGCGCTGTCCACCGCGCTGCGCAAGCCGCAGGTCCGCGGCCGCTGGGGCGAGCTGCATCTGCGGCGCGCGGTCGAGATCGCCGGCCTGGTCTCGCGGTGCGACTTCGCGGAACAGGTGTCCGTGCGCAGCGACGACGGGCTGCTCCGGCCCGACCTCGTAGTGAACCTCGCCGGCGGCAAGAGCGTGGTCGTGGACGCCAAGGTGCCGCTCGACGCGTTCCTGGACGCGACCGGCGCCGACACCGACGACGAACGCGACGCCCACCTGGCCCGGCACGCCCGCCAGCTCCGGGCCCATGTCGACGCGCTCAGCGCCAAGGGCTACTGGCGGTCCCTGCCGGCCACCCCGGAGTTCGTGGTGCTCTTCGTGCCGGGCGAGTCGTTCCTGTCCGCCGCCCTCGAGTCCGAGCCGACGCTGCTGGAGTACGCCGCCACCCGGCAGGTCGTGCTCTCGACGCCCACCACGCTGATCGCCCTGCTGCGCACGGTCGCCTACGCGTGGACCCAGGAGGCGCTCGCCGACAAGGCCCGCGACATCCATGCGCTGGGCCGCGACCTCTACGACCGGCTCGGGTCGTTGGGCGCCCATCTCGACAAGCTCGGTCGCTCGTTGACGTCGGCGGTGAGCAGCTACAACAAGGCGGTCGGCTCGTTGGAGACCCGGGTGCTGGTCTCGGCCCGCCGGTTCGCCGAGCTCGAGGTCAGCGACCGGGACCTCGTGTCACCGGCGCCGGTGTCGGACTCGGCGCGCCCGTTGACCGCGGCGGAACTGATGGATGCGGTCGCCGAGCATCGGGAGCCGTTCCTGGTCGAGGAGCCGGGTCCGCGCGCGCACGACCGGTCGCTGCGCGCCGCGGACTGACCACTCCCCCCGGGTCAGCGGGGCAGCGGTTTCGGAGCACGTGCGGCGCGTCGCGGTGCGCGTCCGTGAAACGGGCCATAACTTGGGACCGTGA
>DATFGA010000296.1:0-4364 GCA_035249775.1 Nocardioidaceae bacterium
GGCGCCCCGGGTCTCACCGGCTTGGCGGCCGTCGGCCGGCACGCCGCAGGTCTGCAGCGTGCGTGGCAGGCGCAGGCGGTCGCCGTGACCCTCGGTGAACGTGGCGCGCTGCTGTCCTACGGCGACGGCACCCCGGTGATCACCCCGGCACCGGCGGTGCACTGCGTGGACCCCTGCGGCGCCGGAGACATGTTCTCGGTGACGGCCGCCCTCCGGCTCGGCTCCGGCCAGATCACCAGCGAGGCCGTGCAGGACGCCGTGTGGTCGGCCGCGGAGTACGTCGCCGCCGGGGGACCCGCCTCGCTCTTCCCGGGTGACACCGGGCCACGGACCGAGACGGGGCGGCACCCCGCCGCTGACGACGCGCAGGCGCTGGTGCGCCGCGTGTCCGGCAACGGGGGAGTGGTGGTGGCCACCGGTGGCTGCTTCGACCTGCTCCACGCCGGCCATGTCGCCACCCTCCGCGAAGCCCGCCGGCTCGGGGACTGCCTCGTGGTGTGCCTGAATTCCGACGACTCCGTGCGCCGGCTCAAGGGCCCGTCCAGGCCGCTGGTGCCGGCCGCTGATCGAGCTCGTGTCCTGGAGGCACTGGAGTTCGTCGACGCGGTGACCGTCTTCGACGAGGACACCCCCGTGGACACGCTTAGGAAGCTCAAGCCCGACGTGTGGGCCAAGGGCGGTGACTACGCCGGTGCCGACGTACCGGAAGCCGCAGTCCTCGAGGAGTGGGGCGGCCAGGCCGTCGTGCTCCCGTACCTGAAGGGCCGCTCGACCACCGAGCTGGTCCGCAACGCCGCCGGTTCCCCGGCCGCACCCGACCACGACCGACCAGGAGGAAACAGATGACGATCGGAACCGTGCTCGTGACCGGAGGAGCCTCCGGTCTTGGCGCCGCCGTCGCCCAGGCCGTCGACAAGGCCGGCGGCCGGCCGGTCGTGCTCGACCGGGTCCCGGTCGACGCCGACTACGAGCAGGAGGTCGTCGACCTGAGCGACCGTCGGGCCACCGAGGACGCCGTGCGCGCGGTCTCCGAACGGGTCGGTGGCATCGACGCCGTGGTCACCTGCGCCGGAACCGATGCGTGCGGCAAGCTCGACGACGTCCCCGCGGACGACTGGGACCGGGTCGTCCTGGTCAACCTGCTGGGAACCGTCGCCGTGGTGCGTGCTGCCCTTCCCGACCTCAAGCAGCGGCACGGCCGCGTGGTCACCGTCGCCTCCACCCTCGGCCTGCGCGCGCTGAGCGACGCCACCGCCTACTGTGCCTCCAAGTTCGGGGTGGTCGGCTTCACCCGGGCGCTCGCCGCGGAGACCGCCGGCGAGGTCGGCGTGACCATGCTGGTGCCGGGCGGGATGCAGACCGCCTTCTTCGACGGCCGCGACGAGCAGTACCTTCCGCCACCGGAGATGAAGCTGAACCAGCCCGAGGACGTCGCGCAGACCGTGCTGTTCGCGCTGCAGCAGCCCCCCGGCTGTGAGGTGCGCGAGATGGTCGTCACGCCGTCGGTGGAAGGGTCCTGGCCCTGAGCCGACCGGTCGCGCTCGTCCTGCGCGCGCTGGGGCTCGGTGACCTCCTCACCGGGTTGCCGGCGCTGCGAGGCGTGCGCCGCGCCCTGCCCGAGCACGAGATCGTGCTGGCGGCACCGACGGTGCTCGCCCCGCTGGTCGACCGCGCGAACATCGTCGACCGGATGCACGAGGCCTCGGGCCTCGACCCGCTGCACTGGGCCGGGCCGCCGCCCGACGTCGCGGTGAACCTGCACGGCCGTGGCCCGCAGAGCCACCGGCTGCTGCTCGACACACGCCCAGGGTGGCTCTCCGCGTTCGCCTCGCCGGAGGTCGGCGTGGACGGTCCGGAATGGAAGGCCGAGGAGCACGAGGTGGACCGGTGGTGCCGGCTGGTGGCGGAGACCCTCGACATCGCCGTCGATCCGCACGACATCGAGCTCGCCGCACCTTCGGAATCGCCACTGGTGAGCGAGGCAGTCGTCGTGCATCCCGGGGCGGCGTTCCCCGCCCGGCGGTGGCCCGCGGAGCGGTTCGCCGCCGTGGCCCGGTGGGCAGCCGAGCAGGGCTGGCCGGTCGTGGTCACCGGGTCGGCGGCCGAGAGGGAGCTCGCGGAGGAGGTACGCCGGCTGGCCGGTCTGCCGGGCGACTCGGTCCTGGCCGGGCACACCGACCTCGCCCAGCTGGCGGACGTGGTCGCGACGGCACGGCTGGTGGTCTGCGGCGACACCGGGCTCGCTCACCTGGCGAGCGCGTTCCGCACCCCGTCCGTGGTGCTGTTCGGGCCCACGCCGCCACGGCTGTGGGGACCGCCCGCCGATGGCCCGCACACCGTCATCTGGCACGGCGAGTCGTCGGGCGACCCCTGGGCGGACGCCGTCGACCCCGGGTTGCTGGCGATCGGCGTGGAGGAGGTGCTGGAGCGGGCCGCGGCTATGACGCGGCGTACTCCGGCTCCTGCGCACGGAACCAACTGAGGGTGCGTGCCAGCCCCTCCTCGGGGCCGACCCTCGGCTCCCAGCCGAGCAGCTCGCGCGCGCGGCTGGTGTCGGGACAGCGGACCTTCGGGTCGTCGGTCGGCAGGCCGACGAACTCGATCGGCGACGTCGACCCCACCAGGTCACGAATGCGTTCGGCGAGACCGAGCATCGACATCTCGTCCCGGTTGCCGATGTTCACCGGCCCTGCCTCCTCGCTCGCGGCCAGCAGAATGATCCCGTCGACGGTGTCGTCGACGTAGCAGATCGACCGGGTCTGGCTTCCGTCTCCGGCCACGGTGATCGGCTCACCCGCCAGCGCCTGGGCCATGAAGGTCGGGATCGCACGTCCGTCGTCGGCGCGCATCCGGGGGCCGTAGGTGTTGAAGATGCGGACGATCGCGGCGTCGACGCCCCGGTCGGAGCGGTACGCCGCGGTCAGGGCCTCGCTGAACCGCTTGGACTCGTCATAGACGCTGCGTGGTCCGACCGGGTTCACGTTGCCCCAGTACTCCTCGTGCTGGGGATGCTCCAGCGGGTCGCCGTACACCTCCGAGGTGGAGGCCATCACGAACCGGGCACCCTTGCGCTCGGCGAGCTCGAGCGCGTTCATCGTCCCGACGCTGCCGACCTTCATCGTCTCGATCGGCAGCCGCAGGTAGTGGACGGGGGAGGCCGGTGAGGCCAGGTGCAGCACCCAGTCCACGTCTCCGCCGACCTGCAGGCCGGCGGAGATGTCACGTGCGACGAGCTCGAACCGGGGATGACCCTCGAAGGCACGGACGTTTTCCGGCATCCCGGTGACGAAGTTGTCGACGCAGATCACATGGGCACCGAGGTCCAGCAGGCGCTCGCACACCCAGGACCCGACGAAGCCGGCGCCACCGGTGACCACGACGCGACGATCGGAGAGCGGGACAGTCGGGCGCGTCGTGGAGGGTCGGGGCATGCCCTCCACTACCCGCTGCGTTGCTCACTCATGCGTGGTGGCGACCGCCCGGGACGTCGGCGTCGTCGAACAGACCCAGGTCACGCACCGTCTGGATCTGTTCGCGGCGCATCAGGCGGACGCCGCTGCTGTGCGTCACGTGCGGCAGCCGCGCCTCGTCGAGCAGGTGCTTGACCTGCTGCGGAGGGATGCGCAGGATGACGGCGGCCTGGCTCACCGTGATCCAGTAGGAGTCCTGGTCGTGCAGATGGCGACGCCACGGATAGTGCTTGACCGCGAGCGACTCGACCTCTCCGGGAGTCACCCGCTTGCCACGGAGCAGCTGCTGCGCCTCACGGCTGCTGCAGCCCAGCACATGGGCGGGATCGAACATGCCTCTTGCCATCAACGGCTCCTCGACGACCAGAACCTCACCGACCCACTTCTCGACCCGGATCAGGTCCGAGACTAGAGCGGTCTCCACGAATGGTAAAGAGCGCCCGGTCGGTAACATCTCGGCGGCGACGGTCAGTCGCGACGCCGCAACAGGCCTTCGTCGAGGACGATGTCAGGGTCCAGGGTCCGGTATCCCACGTCCTCGAACAGCACCGTGATCTTGTCGTCCTCGACGTCCATCACCGTGCCGCGGCCGAACTCCTGGTGCTCGACGAGGGACTGCAGAGGGAAGGCGCGGCTCTGCCCGCCGTCGTCCTGGTCGGCGGTGCCGGCTTCGCAGGTGTCGCAGTGGCCGCAGGGCCCGCCCGCCTCCTCGCCGAAGTAGCCGAGGAGGAACTCCGGGCGGCATCGGTCGGTCTCGGCGTAGCCGCGCATCATCTCCACCCGGGACCGTTCCAGCTGCCGGTGCGCCTCGGCCTGCGCGATCACCGCGTCGACGAGCGCGGAACGGTCGTCGAACCCGTCGGTGGAGCTCTCGGTGACCTTCTCGATGAGGTT
>DATFGA010000297.1:0-3611 GCA_035249775.1 Nocardioidaceae bacterium
TGGGGCAGGCTGGCGGGCTTGGGCATCCGGCCGACTGAGGTCGTCGCTGCAGTCCGCAACACTTCGGTCGAGGTGGTGTTGCCAGAGGGCGGCCGCGATCTGCAGTTGTCCTGCTCCTGTGGGTCGGTGGTCCTTCCGGTCGATCGCGTTGGCGGCCGCCAGACCTCGACTTCACCGATGAGGGCGACGCTCGGCTGACTGCCCGGCGTAGCCCAGACCGGTGGCGTGCTGTCCTCGTTAGGGGCTCTTCGGACATGAGCGGCGAGGTCTTCATGATCATCCCGTTTGGGGTCAGTACGTTGCCAAGCCGTGGTGGCTATGTCGCCGACATGGATCCGGCCGTGATCAAGGTAGAACTCCAGCCCCGAAGGGTCGCCCTCACGGATTGCGAGTGACGCTGCCGCTTCAGCGGGGCCGGTGAAGCGATGCAGCTCGGTCAGGCGGAGGGCGCCGTGGATATGTGTGATGTCGCGGAGGACGCCGCCGGCGCCGATCGCGGCGAGTTGTCGATCATCTCCGACCAGCCGGACACTCCCACCACGAGCGATCATGAACTGCACGGCGGTGTCGAGTGACAAGGTGTCGGCCATACCGGCTTCGTCGATGATTACCAGTGTCGACGGCCCGATCCGCGCCGCCCCGTCCGGCACTTCGCTGTGCTGTAGGGACCAGGTGAGCTTGGCGAGGGTGTCGGTGCGGATCCTGGTCTGCTCGCCGAGGATTGCAGCCGCTGCCGCCGATGGGGCGAGGCCGACCACCTGGCCGCCGTCTTGTGTCCGCGACAAGGGAGACGCGGAGGTAGATATCGATCACTAAGCCCTTGTCCAAGATCGTGTCGATGACCTCGGCAAGGCTGCTCGGCGAAGGGCGGTCAAGATAGCGATTAGGTTGGGATGCGATAGAACCCGCCAGACGCGCAACAACCAGCCGCCCGTTAATTGCCTGGACGCTATTGGTTGTTGCCCTGTTGATCTTTGATCGGAAGTCGTGGAACCCGCTCCAGCCGAAGGTCCCTTTGCTACGAATAACGGCGAGGAGATTTACCGCAGGCTCTGCTGACATCGGATAAATCGGCGCCAAAATCTAGGCATTATGCGAATTCTGCGTGGTATCGGTTCGCAGCCAGGACGCAGCTCCACGAACGGCTCGATCAGTCACGGCTGGTACCCACCGAGGTGGCGCCGTTGGCGGCACCGAGCCGGCATTCTCGGCCAGATACTTCCGGACCGCCAGCGGGTCACAGCCACACTCCCGGGCGATCTCGGCATACGAAGCGCCCGCCTGATGCAAGGCGCGGAAACGACGATGTCCATCCAACACTCCGAATCAACGATCATGTACCAGTCACCCTTCGGGTCGTCTGCTTGGCGGTGGACTACCGAAGGGTGACCCCTACACAACTGACAGAGGCTCGACTCGCCGAGAACCGACCTACACGTCAGGTCGTACGCAGAACGACATATGAGGTCGTACGCGGACACGGCCTGAGGAGCAGCTCAAGTCTGATCCAAGGCGTCGGGATGATCAGCGATCCCGTCGGATGCGGTCGACGGACCGCTGAGCGGCGTCTGCCGGCTGCGGATGGTGCTGGTCGCGCGGCTCTTATTGCGGTGCCCCGGCGGGAAATGGGCGGCGGCGCATAGGGATGAGTCAGCGAGCTGCCCGGGGTAAGACGTCGACGACGGTGACGTCGACCTCTACAGCAGTGAGTCCGGTGAACCGCTCGATGGCGGTGCGGACGGCGCGGCGGACCTGGTCGGCGAGTGTGGGGATGTTGGGTCCCATTTCGATGACGATCTGGACGTCAATAACGACGTGACTCCCGGCAACGCCGACGTTGCTTGCGGATTCCCTTGCAGTGCCGGTGAGTGTGGCAGGGTCCCTGTCGCGTGTAGTGCGACGTCGGCCGAAGGCGATGCTGACGTGCGGGACTTCCTGGGCGGCGAGGCGGACGACGGCGTCGACCACCCTGGCGGCGACGCGGGTTCGTCCGTGGTCGGTGGTGATCATCCCGTACCAGGGGTCGCGGGAGATTTGGCGGACTTTGGCCAACACCGATTCGAGCAGGCTGCTGGGGGCGGTGATCTGTTTGGCGGCGAGTTGAGCGACGGGCGCCCAGGCTTCGCTGAGGTCGGCTAGCGCGGCGCGGCAGTGCGGGCAGCGGGCTTGGTGCTCCGGGTGGGCTGGGGGTGTCTGGTCGACGACCTGGGCGTAGATCTCGTCGAGAGGCACCCCGCAGGGAAGGGTGTCGCGATATGCGATGTCAGTCATTCCACTCCCGCAGCCGATCGGTCAGGGCTTTGCGCGCCCGGTGAACCCTGACCTTGGCTGTGTTCTCGGTGATGTTCATGACGCGGGCCACCTCGCGATAGGGGTGTCCGACGAAGACGTGCAGCACGAGCGCGGCCCGCTGGTCGTAGGGTAGTTCTAGCAGCGCTTGTTGCACCATCTCATGTTGGCGGCGTACCAGGGCGACCTGTTCAATGTCAGGTGCTGGGGAGATCGGCTCCTCGGACGGCAGCGAGGCAAGGCGTGGCCGGCGGCTGCGGCTGTGGCATTGGTTGAGCACGATGCGGGTGAGCCAGGTGCCGAAACCTGCCTCACCGCGGAAGGCGGGCAGGCTGCGCCAGGCGTGGAGGAATGCGTCTTGGACAATGTCTTCAGCGTCTTGGTACTGGCTGATCATGCGCAGCGCGACCGCGAACTCTTGGTGTTGGTGGCGACGGACGAGTTCCTCGAAGGCGGTCTCGTCGCCGTCGCGGGCGAGGTTGACCAGCACCGACTCGGTGAGGTCACCAGTTCGGCCAGCCGCCGGCAGGGGCGGTGTGCCGGCTGTCGCTGCCGTGGTCGGCGGCGGCGGCGAATTAGTCGGCACCGGTCGGTAACCTTTCGCGTCTGGCTGCGTCTAACGGGGGTATAGCTCTGATCCACGCTGCTCGATCTTGGCACACCCACTCGGGCGGCTCGTCCGCGAAGGAGTATGCCCGTGTCCAGCCCTACCACTCCGCCCTCCAGTGACCTGGCGACCAGCAGCCCGGGTCCGCTGCAATCCGACCTAGGCAAGACCTCCATCGCCGACCGGGTGGTGCAGAAGATCGTCGGTTTGGCCGCCCGCGAGGTGCCCGGCATCTACGACCTGGGCGGCGGCGCGGCCCGTACCCTGGGCGCCATCCGCGAACGCATCCCCGGCTCATCCCAGACCTCCGGGCAGGGGGTGACGGTGGAGGTCGGGCAAAGCCAGGCGGCGGTCGACCTGGAGGTGGTGACCGAGTACGGCATGTCGATCGTCGATGTCGCCAAGTCGGTTCGCCGCAACGTGATCAGCGCCGTGGAGGGCATGACCGGCCTGCAGGTCACCGAGGTGAACTTGTCGGTCAACGACATCCACCTGCCCGGCGACGACCAGGAAGATTCCGCACAGCCGGCCCGAGTCCAGTGAGCAGCAGCCTGTCCTTGCGCTACGCCGACCCCGACGATCTGGTCGGGCTCGCCACCCGGGTTGCCGCTTCGGTCCAGCACTGCCCCGCGGTCGCAGCACTCACCGCGGGCCGGTTCGGCCAGTTCGGCACCTACCTGGCCGGCCGGCAGGTGGTCGGGGTCAGCGTGGACGC
>DATFGA010000298.1:0-9058 GCA_035249775.1 Nocardioidaceae bacterium
GGTCGCTCGGCTCACGGCCGTCGAGGTGCGAGCTGAGGTCGCGGGTCCTGCCCGCCACCTGGCGCGCGACGTCGGTGGCCATGCCGCTGCGGCCGCCCTGCGACGCCATCTGCTCGAGGTCGTCGCTGAAGGTCCGCAACGTGTTGACCAGCCGGTCCCGCTGGGTGCGCGACTGCTCGTCGACCTGGGTCCTCGCCTCGTCGAGAAGGTGGTGGGCCTGCGCCTTGGCCTCGCCGGCGACGTTCTGGGCCTCGCCCTTGGCGACATCCGCGACGTGCCGCGTCTCGTCGGCGGCGGTACCGGCGGCCTGCTTGGCCTGCTCCTTCTTGTCGGAGCCCGCTTCGCTGCCTGCGGAGGGCGGCGGACTTCCGGTGTAGTTCGGTGTCGTCATGTTTCCTCCAAGACGGTGTTGACGTGATCCGGTCGTACCCCTCGACCCCGAGGGCATGCGTCTCGACCGGCTTCAGCGGCTGGTGCGCTGCTGCCGGTCGGCACCGTCCTCCGGCTGCTCGGCGGGCAGCGTGTCGGCCTTGATCGCGCCCCGGCGACCGAGCGGTTCGGGATCGCCGACGGTGGTGTCCTTCACGGTCTGCTGCTCGGACTCGGCGTTCATCTCGGCCCCGAGGAGCACGACGAAGGCAGTGATCCACAGCCACAGCATCAGCACCGCGACACCGGCCAGCGCGCCGTACGTCTTGCCGTAGCTGCCGAAGTTGTCGACGTAGAGGGAGAACCCGAGGCTGGCGATCATCCAGATCACGGTCGCCAACGCAGCGCCGACCGAGACCCAGCTGAACTGCGGCGCGTTGCGGGCCGGCGCGAACCGGTAGAGCACCGCGAGCGCGACCATGACCGCGAGCAGCAGCAGGACCCAGCGGCCCACCTCGAGCAACACCCGGAGGGCACCATCAGGCACGAACTGGTCGAGCAGGACGGGGGTGACCGCGATCAGCCCGACCGCCACTGCGGCGAACAGGATCCCGCCCAACGTGAAGCCGAGCGCGAGCAGCTTCCGCTTCACGAAGCCCCGGGTCTCCTCCTCGTCGTAGGCCACGTTGACCGCGGTCATCATGTTGCCCACACCGCCCGACGCGCTCCAGAGCGCCAGCCCCAGCGCGATGATCAGGCCCAGGCCGAGCGACTGCTCGGGGGTGGAGATGATCGCCCTCATCTGGCTGGTGATCAGGGAGGCGGCATCGCTCGGCAGTGCCTCGGTCAGCTGCTCGGCCTGGCGCGCAACCGTCTCCCGGCTGGCGACCAGACCGTAGACGGTCACCGCCGCGATCATCATCGGGAACAGGGACAGGAAGGAGAAGAAGGCCACCCCGGCGGCGAGGAGCGGGACCTGGTCGGTCTTGGACTCCGCCCATGCCCGCTTCGCGACCTGCCACCAGCCGCGCTTCGGGATGTCCCTCGGCCTGTTGGCGTTGGCGCCCGGATAGTCCTTCTCGAGACCATGTTTCGACATGCCGGGGCGGTACCCGATGGTGCGGCCTACTAACGCGTCATGACCCGCGCGGCCGCCTTCGCGACGATGCCCTGGTAGCGCGGGCCGACCAGCCGGACGAGTGCGTCGAGCGCCTTGGCGTCGGCGCCGACCACGATCCGCGGCTTGTTCGCGAGGATGCCGTCGACGATCACCTGCGCCGCGGTCTCCGCGCTGGTCCTGGCCAGCTTCTTGTCGAACAGCCGGGCCACGGTGGCCTGGTCGTGGGAGGCGGTGGTACGGGCGTTGCGGGCGATCGCGGTCTTGATCCCACCCGGGTGCACGCAGGAGACCTGCACCGGGTGACCCGCGACCAGCATCTCCTGGCGCACCGCCTCGGTGAAGCCGCGCACGCCGAACTTCGCGGCGTTGTAGGCGCTCTGCCCCGGCATCCCCATCAGCCCGAACAGGCTGGAGATGTTGACCAGGTGCCCGTCCCCGGACTCGATCAGGTGGGGGAGGAACTCCTTGGTGCCCTGGACGACACCCCAGAAGTTGATCCCCATCACCCACTCGAACTGCTCGTAGGACGTCTCCTCGAAGTCGCCGTGCAGGGCGACGCCGGCGTTGTTGACGAGCAGGTTGACCCGGCCGAGCTCCTCCTTGACGGAGGCGGCGTAGGAGGCCATCGCCGCGCGGTCGCTGACATCGAGCTTGTCGGTGCGGACCTCGCGGGCCATCCGGGTCCGCGCCCGCTCGGCGGTCTCCATCAGGCCGACTTCGTCGATGTCGGACAGTGCGAGCAGGGCGCCTCGGGCCGCAGCGTTCAGGGCGAGCTCGCGGCCGATGCCGGAGCCGGCCCCGGTGATCACGACCACCTTGCCGTCGAGGGTCTTCATGCGCTCTGCTCCACTCTGTCTGCGTCCCTGCCTGCGTCGGGGCGGGCCGGGTTGGTGCGGGCTGTGGTGAGGTACTTGTCCTGGTCGAAGCTCGAGAGCAGCCGGCGGAAGGTGAAGGTGGTCCGCGGCCACAGCGTGGTGTTGCGCCCGTGCGCGTCGAGGTACCAGCTCGAGCAGCCGCCGGTGTTCCAGACCGTGCGACGCAGGCGCCGCTGCAGGTCGTCGTTCCACGCGCGCTGCGCGTCCGGACGGGGCTCGACGGTGGCCGTGTCCGTGTCCCGCATGGACCTGAGCGCGTCGAGGATGTAGGCGAGCTGGGACTCGATGATGAACACCATGCTCGAGTGGCCCAGACCGGTGTTCGGCCCGACGATCTGGAACAGGTTCGGGAACCCGTTGATCGTGGTGCCCTTGTAGGCGGTCATCCCGTTGCCGGCCCAGTGTTCCGCCAGGCTCTGCCCGTCCCGGCCGATGATGTGCTCGGCGATCGGCTGCTCGGTGGTGTAGAAGCCGGTGGCCACGATGATCGCGTCGACCTCGCGCTCGACGCCGTCCCGGGTCACCACCGCGCCTGCGGTGACCTTGGTGATCGGGTCGGTGACCAGGTCGACGTCGTCGCGGGCCAGGGCCGGGTACCAGTCGTTGGAGATCAGGATCCGCTTGCAGCCGATCTCGAAGGTCGGGGTGACCTGCTGCCGCAGCCGCGGGTCGCTGATCGCCTTCTCGATGTTGGCCAGGGCGAGCTTCTTCGCCGGTGCGGCGAGCTTGGGGCTCACCGTGAAGCCGGGGACGAACGTCTCCCGACCCCAGTAGATCGCCGTGCGGTAGAGCCGTTGCAGCCCGGGCAGGTGCTTGAAGCCGAACCGCTCGAGCGCGGTGTAGGCCCGGTCGCGGCGTGGCATCACCCAGGGCGCGGTCCGCTGGTAGACGTCGAGGTGCGCGGTCTGCTCGACGATCTCGGGGACGATCTGGATCGCGGACGCGCCGGTGCCGATCACCGCCACCCGCTTGCCGGCCAGGTCGTACTCGTGGTTCCACCGGGCGGAGTGGAAGATCTCGCCCTGGAAGGAGTCGATGCCGTCGATGTCGGGCATCCGCGGCTCCGACAGCCCGCCCGAGGCGGTGACCAGCACGTCGGCGGTCACCGGTCCGCGCGAGGTCTCGACCCGCCACACCTGCTCCTCCTGGTCCCAGCGTGCGGCATCGAAGCTGGTGCCGAACCAGAACCGGTCGAGCACGCCCGCCTCGACGGCGACCCGGCGCAGGTAGGCCTGGATCTCCGGCTGGGGGGAGAACGACCGCGACCAGGTCGGGTTGGGCGCGAACGAGAACGAGTAGAGCTGGGACGGCACGTCGCAGGCCGCGCCCGGGTAGGTGTTGTCCCGCCAGGTGCCGCCCACGTCGTCTCCACGCTCGAGGACCAGGAAGTCCCTCTCGCCGCGTTCGGTGAGCTTGATCGCCATGCCCAGACCGCCGAAGCCGGCGCCCACGACGAGGGTGCTGACGTGGCCCGGGAGAGTGCTCGTCGTGTCCATGCCGGAAACATACCGGCGGTATTGAACCGTCGTCAATAGCGTTGTTGAAACGAGTTCAGTAGAGTCCTGCCATGAGCACCAGGGTCCGGCTCAGCCCGGAGGCACGACGCGAGCAGCTGCTCGACCTGGGCGTCCAGATGCTCGCCACCCGCAGCGTCGAGGAGCTGTCGATCGAGCTGCTCGCCGAGGAGGCCGGGATCTCGCGCGGGCTGATGTACCACTACTTCCGCAGCAAGCACGAGTTCCACGTCGCCGTCGTACGCCGGGCGGCCGACGAGGTCATCCGGGTTACCGCGCCGCGCGACGAGGGCGGGCCGCTGGACCGGCTGGCCGGGTCGCTCGAGGCGTACGTCGACTACGTGGCGGCCAACTATGCGGGGTACACCTCCCTGGTCCGCGGCGCGGCCAGCGGTGACGACGCGATGCGCGAGATCTACGACGAGACCCGGGCCGCTCTGACCGACCGGATCTTCGACACCGCCGGGCCGACCGGTCTCACCGAGTTCGGGGTGACCGACACGCCGACCGTGCGGCTGCTGGTGCGGGGGTGGAGCGCGATGACCGAGGACGTCGTCATGTCGTGGGTACGCGACCCGCGTGGCGTACCCAAGGAGGAGCTGCTGATGCTGCTCGCCGCGGCCCTCCCCGCCGTCCTCTCCGCAACCTGACCGACTTGTCAGACGCTGTGGGCGCTATAGCCGCCACAGCGTCTGACAAGTCGGTGCATGACGCGGCGGGGGCGGGGGAACCCGTCGGCTGACGACGACGACAGGAGATCGCGATGCGGTTCGGCTACTTCCTCTCGTGCGAGGAGTTCACCCCCCAGCAGCTCGTGGAACAGGCGCGGCTCGCCGAGGAGGCCGGGTTCGACGCACTGTGGATCAGCGACCACTACCACCCCTGGAACGACAACCAGGGCCAGAGCCCGTTCGTGTGGTCGATGATCGGCGCGATCTCGCAGGTCTGCAGCCTCCCGGTGACGACGGCGGTCACCTGTCCGACCGTCCGGGTCCATCCGGCGGTGATCGCGCAGGCCGCGGCCACCTCGGCGGTGCTGCTCGACGGGAAGTTCATCCTCGGCATCGGCTCCGGGGAGGCGCTGAACGAGCACATCCTCGGAGACGCATGGCCCACGGCCGACGTACGGCTGGCGATGCTGGAGGAGGCAGTGACCGTGATTCGTGCACTGTGGACGGGGGAAACCATCACCCACAGCGGGCCGTTCTACACCGTCGACACCGCGCGGATCTACACGCTGCCCGACCAGCCGCCGCCGATCTACGTGTCCGGGTTCGGGCCGAAGGCGACCGAGCTGGCCGCCGAGATCGGTGACGGCTACATCAACACCGCGCCGTCGCAGGAGCTGGTGTCGCAGTTCAAGGAGGGCTCGGGCGGCAAGCCGGCGCAGGCCGGGTTCAAGGTGTGCTGGGCGGGCACCGAGGACGAGGGTGCGGACATCGCGCACCGGCTGTGGGCGAACGCCGGTGTTCCCGGTGAGCTGGCGCAGGTGCTGCCCAGCCCGCACCACTTCGAGCAGGTCTCCACGCTGGTCACCAAGGAGATGACCCGTGAATCGGCGGTCTGCGGCCCGGACGTCGAACGGCACGTGGACGCGTTCGCGCCGTACGTGGACGCCGGCTACGACGAGGTCTACGTGGCGAACATGGGGCCGAACTACCAGCAGATGCTGCAGGCGTACGGCGAAAAGGTGCTGCCCGCGGTGCGCAGCTCCAACGGCAGCGGAGCCTGATCCGGGAGGTCAGGCGGGGGCGCCGACCTGGTCACCGGCCACCGTGATCACCGGACAGGGGCAGATCCGCGAGAGCTCGTCGGCGAGGTCTCGATGCCGTCCGGTGCCGGGCTGCCCGATCACCACCAGCTGCGCGTCCCGGCCGGCGCGCGCCAGCGTGCGCGCCACCGGGCCGTCCGGTGTGGACACCACGACCGGGACCCGGCTGTCGAGGTCACCGAGGACCTCCACCACCCACGACTGGGTGCGGTACCGCGCGTCACGCCGGGCCCGGTCCAGGTCGCGTTCCAGGGCCAGGTCGCTCCGTCCGGCGACATCGAAGGCGTGAACCACGACCACGCAGGCACCGGTGCGACTGGCTTCCGCGACCGCCCAGCGCAGAGCGGCCGTCGCGGCCGGGGTGTGGTCGCCGCCCACGACGATGCGGTCCATGGTGGTCATTGCTGTTCCTTTCGGTCACGGTGTCCTGCTCATCCAGGATCTGTGATGCGGGCGCCGGGGATAAGGGCGCAACGGACCCAGCCGGAGGGACCTAAGACCCGTGCAGTGACGTACGTCTCGTCGCAACATGGAGGTGTCAACGAGGAGGAGCCATGAACGATCCCGTGGAACTGACGGTCGAGGAGTGCCTGGAGCTGCTGAACGGTGGCGTGGTCGGTCGGGTGGCGATGTGCACGCCGATGGGGCCGCGCATCGTGCCGCTGAACTATGCGATGTACGACGACGCGATCATCTTCCGGACCACGCCGTACAGCGAGCTCGGGACCTACGGGTGGAAGACCGACCTGGCCTTCGAGATCGACCACCTCGACTACGAGAAGCACCAGGGCTGGAGCGTCGTCGCGATCGGCCGCTCGGAGCTGGTCGAGGATCGTGACGAGCTGCGCGAGATCCAGGCGGGCTGGGACCCGACCCCCTGGGCCGGCGGCCGACGGCACCTCTACCTCCGGCTGCGCTGGAAGGACCTGACCGGTCGCCGGCTCGGCGGGGACTGGACCCGGGACTCGCTGATGCCGTTCCGCCGGGCGCTGTGAGGGTGCCCGCCAAACCTGACGGCTCGGCACGCCAAACGTGACGGCTCGGCGTTTGTAGGGTGTGCGGTGTGGACATTGGCACCGACACCGACCTCGACACTGGCGACGGGCTCGACCTGCCGCGCAACGCGCGGGCGCTGCTCGACGCGGTCGTCGCGATCAGCTCCGACCTCGACATGCACACCGTGCTCAACCGGATCGTCACCTCGGCGTGCGAGATCACCGGTGCGAAGTACGGCGCGCTCGGCGTGCTCGGGAACAGCGGCGGACTGATCGACTTCATCACCTTCGGGCTGACCGACGAGGAGCACCGGGCGATCGGCGACCTGCCGCGCGGGCACGGGATCCTCGGACTGCTGATCGACCACCCACAGCCGCTGCGGCTCAAGCACCTGAAGGAGCACCCGAAGTCGTTCGGGTTCCCGCCGCACCACCCGCCGATGGAGCGGTTCCTCGGCGTCCCGGTCCGGATCCGCGGGACCGTGTTCGGCAACCTCTACCTGACCGAGAAGGCCGACGGCCAGGACTTCTCCGAGCAGGACGAGAAACTGGTCGAGGTGCTCGCCACGGCGGCCGGCTTCGTGATCGAGAACGCCCGCGACTACGCACAGAGCGAGCGGCGGCGGCAGTGGCTCGAGGCGTCGGCGCACATCAGCGACGCACTGCAGCCGCCGGTGCGGCTCGACGATGCCCTGCGCCAGATCGCGATCAGCGCGCGACGGGTCTCCGGCGCGTCCGCGGTCGCGGTCGTGCAGCGTCGTGGCGAGCGCGACCACGAGATCTCCGCCCGCGACGGTTCGAAGGCCGTGGAGGTCGACGGCATCGTCGCGGCCCTCGAGGAGCACATCCAGGGCGCCGAGAACTCAGCCGACGTCGTGGTCGTCCCCCAAGGCAGTGAGCGCACCGTCGTACTCGTGCCGCTGCGGGCGCACCTCGCCGGCAACGGGGTGCTCCTGGTCGCCCTCGACGGTGGACGAGGCACCTTGGAGGCGGAGGAGGCGGAGCTCCTGGCGTCGTTCGCGGACCAGGCGTCGCTCGCGCTGGACCGGGCGCAGGCGATCTCGGACCGCCAGGAGCTGATGCTGATCTCGGACCGGGACCGGATCGCCCGGGACCTGCACGACCTGGTGATCCAACGGCTGTTCGCCACCGGGCTGCAGCTGCAGGGCGCACAACGGATCGCGGTCAGCGACGAGGTGCGGGAGCGGCTCGACAGCGCGGTTGCGGACCTCGACGTGACGATCCGCGACATCCGGTCCACGATCTTCGAGCTGCAGCACTCGCACCAGCTGTCGTTGCGCGCGGACGTGCGCGGGGTAGCCAAGGAGTACGTCCCGGTGCTCGGGTTCACCCCGATGGTGCGTACGTCGGGTCCGATCGACACGGCGGTTCCGCACCGGGTGGGAGAGCAGCTGCTCGCGGTCCTGCGCGAGGCGCTGTCCAACGTCGCGCGGCACTCCGAGGCGGACGCGGCGGTCGTGGAGGTGGAGGCCACCGACGAGCGGATCCTGCTGCGGGTGACCGACAACGGCAAGGGGCTGCCCGCGGACCGGCACGAGAGCGGCCTGCGGAACGTGCGGCGCCGGGCCACCGAGCACGGTGGCGCTGTGCGGCTCCTGCCGGAGGAACCCCACGGCACCATCCTGGAGTGGGTGGTGCCGATCGCCGGGACGGACTCCGACTAGCTCGCCGTCACCGAGATGACACCGGCCACCGACCCGGCGACCACCTCGGCGACCCGCCACTGGGTCGGGTCGGCCAGGCTCGTCACGCGGACGACACCGTCGGCCACCTCGACCTCGCACGCCACTCCCGCGCTGCGCAGGATCTCGTCCACCTCGGCCTCGATCTGCTCGTCCGCCCGGGCGAGCACCCGGACGACGTCGCTGCGGCTGACCACCCCGACGACCCTGCCCTGCTCGAGGACCGGCAGGCTCTTCACCGCGGTGGAGGTCATCAGGTCGACCGCGTCGCTGAGGTCGGTGTCGGCGCCGACGGCCAGGGAGAGCGTGGTCATCACCTGTCCGACGGTGCGCGGCTGGTCGCACGGCTGGGCCGGCGGCAGCATGTGGGTCCGGGTGTCCTTGCGGACGAGGTCGCGGAGCAGGTCCGCCTCGCTGACGATGCCGACGACCTGACCCTGCGCATCAGTGACCGGAAGCGACGTCACCCGATAGCGGTCCAGCAGCCGCAGCGCGTTCTTGACCGTGGTGCCGGCGTCGACGGTGATGGCCGGTGAGGTCATCACATCCTTGACGATCATCGTCGTCTCACCTCCCTGTTCTGGTTGTGGGCGAAAGGCGTTGCCAGTCCGCCCGGGCGAGGGGCACCAGAAGCGCGGTCCCGAGCAGGGTCTCGCCGAGCGCCAGCGCCAGCCCCCACATCCGCGGATCGGCCATGAAGATCTCGTTCCA
>DATFGA010000299.1:0-3825 GCA_035249775.1 Nocardioidaceae bacterium
TGCTGGCGCGCCCGCGGATGCTGCCCGAGGGCGCCCTCGAGGCCGCCGGCATCGACCTGGACGGGGCACGGACAGCGGCCCACCGGCTGCATGCACTCGCCACGGCGTCGAGGACCCGATGACCCGCCGGGGGACCGTTCCGACGGAGCCGCGGAGCCCCACCTGGACGCTGCTCAGCGGTCACGCGCGGCGGCACTGGGGTGCGCTGGTCGGCGCCGCGGGCTCGACGGTCGCGCTCACCGTCGCGCAGCTCGCGTCGCCCTGGCCGCTCAAGCTGGCCATCGACGAGCTCGTCACCGGGCGGGGCACCGGCTTCGAGCTCACCCGCGGCGACTTCTCCCTGCTGTTCCTGCTGATCGCCATGGTCCTCGGGATCGCTCTCGTCGAGGCGCTCGCCACCTTCTCCGCCGACTTCTGGCTCAACCGGTCCGGCGAGCAGATCGTGCACGACCTGCGGACCGCGACCTACGAGCACCTCCAGCGCCTGTCGCTGGTCTTCCACTCGAACCGCCCCACCGGTGACCTGGTCACCCGCGTGACCGGCGACGTCAACGCCGTCGGGGCGCTCTTCGCCCAGACACTCGGCACGATGGCGTCCTCGGTGCTGGTGCTGATCGGCATGTTCGCGGTGACGTTCTGGATCGACCCGCTGCTGGCGTTCGTCGCGTTCCTGGTCACGCCGCTGCTGCTCGCGACGACGATGCACTACCAGAAGCGGATCCGGCAGATGGCACGCAGCCAGCGGGCCAAGGAGGGCGAGATCGCCTCCCTGGCAACCGAGGCGCTGTCCGCGATGCAGGTCGTGAAGGCGTTCGGCACCGAGCGGTTCGAGCACGACCGGGTGCACCGGCGCAGCGCCGAGCGGCTGAAGGTGGGCGTCGAGAGCTCCAAGGTGGAGGCCCGGTTCGGTGCTCTCGTCGACGTGCTCGGCGCCGCGGCGACCGCGCTGGTGCTCGGTCTCGGTGTCCTGGCCGTCGCCGACGGCCGGATCAGCCCCGGCGACCTCGTCGTCGTCGTCGCCTACACGAACAAGCTCTACAAGCCGCTCAAGGACATCGCGAAACAGGCCAGCCGGGTCGCACGGGCCTTCGCACGCCTCGAGCGGATCGCCGAGATCCTGGCGTCCGACATGGTGCTCGCCGACGGCACGGACAGCTCCGTGCCCGACCGCCGCGCGGTCGGCACGGTGGATCTGGACGACGTGCACTTCCGCTACACCGAGGACCGGCCCGCGCTCGACGGGGTCACCCTGCACGTGCCCAGCGGCTCCCGGCTGGCACTGGTCGGCGAGTCAGGTGCCGGCAAGTCGACGGTGGGCGCCCTGGTCGCCCGCTTCTACGACCCCAGCCACGGCTCCGTCCGCGTGGATGGCCGGGACGCGCGGGAGTGGCCGCTGCGCTGGGTGCGCAACCAGGTCGGCGTACTCCTGCAGGACACCATCCTGTTCAGCGGAAGCGTGCGCGAGAACATCGCCTACGGCACCGAGGCGGACCTGGCGATGGTGGAGGAGGTGGCCCGGGCCGCCGGAGCGCTGACCTTCATCCAGGCGCTGCCGGACGGGTTCGACACCATGCTCGGTCCCGGCGGTATCGGCCTCTCCGGCGGGCAGCGCCAGCGGATCGGGATCGCCCGGGTGCTGCTGCGCGACCCGCCGGTCCTGGTCCTGGACGAGCCGACCACCGGCCTGGACGCCGAGAGCGAGGCGCAGGTGATGGCCGGGCTGAACCGTCTGGTCGAGGGCCGCACCACGATCCTGATCACCCACTCCACGGCACTGGCGCGTGGCGCCGACCACGTCGCGGTGATGTCCGCCGGGCGGGTCGTCGAGTACGACACCCCCGAGGGACTGCTCGCCCGGGAGTCGGTCTTCCGGAACCTGACCGGCACCCAGCAACGGCTCGACATCACCGGCACCGGAGGCAGACGCTCATGATCCACACAGTCCGGCGCCGGGCCGTCGTGACCGGAGCCGCCGGCTTCATCGGCTCCCACCTGTGCGAGCGGCTGGTTGCCGACGGCTGGCGGGTGACCGGCATCGACTGCTTCAGCGACTACTACGCACGCAAGGACAAGCTGGCCAACCTGTCTGGCCTGTCCGGCGAGCCCGCCTTCGACCTGGTCGAGCGGGACCTCACCTGCAACGGGTGGGAGCAGGCGCTCGAGGGCGCCCGCGCTGTGTTCCACCTGGCGGCCCAGGCGGGCGTCCGCGACAGCTTCGGCACCGGCTTCGCGAGATACGCACGCGACAACATCCTGGCCACCCAACGGGTCTTCGAGGCAGCGGTGGCCGCGGAGGCTGCACGGGTCGTCTGGGCCTCCTCCTCCTCGGTGTACGGCGACGCCGAGACGCACCCGTGCCGCGAGGCGTCGACGCCCACACTGCCCCGCTCGCCGTACGGCGTCACCAAACGTGCCTGCGAGGACCTGGCCCGGGTCTACCGCGGGCGCGGCCTGGGGACCACGGGTCTGCGCTACTTCACCGTCTACGGTCCCCGGCAACGTCCCGACATGGCCATCCGCCGCATCTGCGAGGCCCTCGACTCCGGCGGCAGGTTCGGGATGTTCGGGGACGGCTCCCAGTCCCGGGACTTCACCTTCGTCGCGGACGCGGTGGATGCAACCGTGCGCGCCGCGCATGCCGAGAACCCGGCCGAGATCTACAACATCGGGGGAGGGGAGGAGGCCACCCTGTCCCACGTGATCGCGACGCTCGAGCGGTGTGCCGGACGCCCGCTCGCGATCGACCTCCTCCCCCTCCAGCGGGGCGACGTCCGCCGCACGTCGGCGGACGTCTCGCTGGCCGGGCGCGACCTCGGCTGGTCACCCGCAGTGCCGCTCCATCACGGCCTCGCCGCCCAGCTCACCTGGGTGCAGAGCCGACGGCCGGTGTCGGAGGTCGTCGCGTGACGGCCCGCCTCGCCGTCGTGCTGAGCGGTTTCCCGCGGACCTCGGAGACATTCGCGCTCGGCGAGCTCGACGCACTGCTGCGGGCGGGCATGCTCGCCCGGGTCTACGCGACCAAGCCCGGGGACGGGGCAGCTCCCCAGCCGGGCGTCGGGCCGTTGCTCCCGCTGCTCCGGTGGCTGCCGGACGGACCCCCGAGCGTCCAGGCCGCGGCGCTGGTGGCGGACCTCGGCGGCACGCACGTCGACGGCATCCACGGCTACTTCGCGCACCGGCCCACCGAGGTGGCGGCGCGTGCCGCCGGAGCACTCGGCGTCGGCTACAGCTTCAGCGTGCATGCGTTGGACGCCCGCAAGGTGTCCGCCACCGAGCTGGCGGACCGGGTGAGGGCCGCCTCCGGCGTCGTCGCCTGCAACACCGACGTCGCGCAGCACGTCGACGTCCCCGGTGCGCAGGTCCGGATGCTGCCGCACGGCGTGGACCTGGAACGCTTCCGCCCCCGACCCCATCCGACCGGTGACGGACGACTCCGGGTGCTCGCCGTCGGCAGGCTGGTGGAGAAGAAGGGCTTCGCTACGCTGCTGGACGCGGTCGCGCAGCTGCGGGTGCCGTGGCTGCTGCGCATCGTCGGAACCGGCACGGAGCGGCCGCGGCTGGCGGCCTCGATCGACCGGCACGGGCTGAGCGGCTCGGTGCAGCTCGCCGGACGTCGCTCGCACGTCGAGCTGCCCGGGGCCTACGCCTGGGCCGACGTCGTCGCAGTGCCGTCGGTCGTGGACAGCGCCGGCGACCGCGACGGCCTTCCGAACGTCGTCCTCGAGGCGATGGCCAGTGGCCGCCCGCTGGTCGTGTCGGACGTCTCCGCCCTCGGCGCAGCCGTGCGCGCTGCCGGCAGCGGTCTGGTGGTTCCCGCGGGTGACG
>DATFGA010000300.1:0-6512 GCA_035249775.1 Nocardioidaceae bacterium
TATGGGAAGGACCTCGCCGAGACCCTCCCGGAGGCGGACGCGGTCCTCGGCTTCGACGACTACCCCGACATCGCCGGCAAGCTCCGCTCGATCCTCGCCGGCGAGCAGCACCACCCGCACACGCCGCAGGACCGCCGCAAGCTGCTGCCGATCTCCCCGAGCGAGCGCAATGCCGACACCGTCGTGGTCCCCGGCCACACCATCGCCGCCCCCGACCTGCCGGCCGAGGCGACCCCGAACGCCGGGCCCCGGGCGATCCGCCGCCGGCTCGACGGCGGGCCGATGGCACCGCTGAAGCTGGCCTCTGGCTGCGACCGGCGCTGCGCCTTCTGCGCGATCCCGAGCTTCCGCGGCTCGTTCGTCTCCCGCCGCCCCAGCGACGTCCTCGGCGAGGCCCGCTGGCTCGGCGAGCAGGGCGTCAAGGAGCTGTTCCTGGTCAGCGAGAACTCCACCTCCTACGGCAAGGACCTCGGCGACCTGCGGCTGCTGGAGACGATGCTGCCCGAGCTCGCCGCCGTGGACGGCGTCGAACGGGTCCGGGTCTCCTACCTGCAGCCGGCCGAGACCCGTCCCGGGCTGGTCGCCGCGATCGCCGGCACCGAGGGCGTGGCACCGTACTTCGACCTGTCCTTCCAGCACGCCTCGAACGCGGTGCTGCGCCGGATGCGCCGGTTCGGCGACCCGGACAGCTTCCTCGGGCTGCTCGAGCAAATCCGCTCCCAGGCCCCGCTGGCCGGCGTCCGCTCGAACGTGATCGTCGGCTTCCCCGGCGAGACCGAGGAGGATCTGCAAATCCTGTGCGACTTCATCCAGGCCGCCCGGATGGACGCGGTCGGCGTGTTCGGCTACTCCGACGAGGACGGCACCGAGGCGGCGTCGTACGACGGGAAGCTCGACGAGGACGAGATCCGTGAACGCACCGAGCACGTGACCCGGCTCGCCGAGGAGCTCACCGCGCAGCGTGCGGAGGAGCGGATCGGTGAGCGCGTCGACGTACTCCTCGAGTCGTTCGACGGCGCGCAGGCCGAGGGCCGGGCCGCGCACCAGGGGCCGGAGGTGGACGGGTCCACCACGGTGACCGGTCTCCCGGCCGGGGCCAGGACCGGCGACCTCGTGACCGCCGTGGTGACCGGGTCGGACGGTGTGGACCTGGTCGCGTCAGCGACCCCCGACGGTGGGAGCTGAGGTGGTCGACATGGAGACGCACAAGCCGAGCAACTGGAACGTGCCGAACGCGCTGACCACCCTGCGGATCGTGATGGTCCCGTTCTTCGGGTGGGCGCTGCTCACCGACGGCGGCGACTCGATCCTGTGGCGCTGCGTCGCGTTCGGCCTGTTCACGATCGCGATGATCACCGACAAGATCGACGGTGACATAGCCCGCAAGCACAACCTGGTCACCGACTTCGGCAAGATCGCGGACCCGATGGCCGACAAGGCGATCACGGGGATGGCGTTCATCGGCCTCTCGCTGATCGGCGAGCTGTGGTGGTGGGTGACCATCGTCGTCCTGCTCCGGGAGTGGAGCGTCACGATCATGCGGCTCTCGGTGGCCAAGCACGTGGTGATCGCGGCGAACCGGGGCGGCAAGATCAAGACCGTCCTGCAGACGATCGCCCTCGGTGGCCTGGTGCTGCCGCTGCTGCTGCTCGACGGCACCCTCGGCGTGGTCGGCGAGGTGCTCTGGTGGGCGGCGGCACTGGTGATGGCCGCGGCCGTGGCCATGACCGTCTACACCGGCCTGGACTTCTTCAAGGACGCGATCAAGCAGCGCCGCGCGCACAAGGACGCCGCCTCCGTCTGAGGGGCGCCGGTCAGCGCGACCCCGCCCCCTCCTCGGAGGCGGACTCCGAGCGCGACGTCTCCGCGAACGTCTCCGCCGACGCGAGCGCCACGGCGGCGCCGACCAGGGTCAGGTGCGAGAACGCCTGGGGGAAGTTCCCGGCGAACCGCTCGTGGACCGTGTCGTACTCCTCCGCGAGCAGCCCGACGTCGTTGGGCAGCTCCAGCAGCCGGTGCATGAGCGCGTGGGCCTCGTCGATCCGGCCCGCCATGGCGTACGCCGAGACCAGCCAGAACGAGCATGCGAGGAACGGGTGCTCGTCGCCCGCGAGGCCGTCCACGCCGGACTCGGTGCGGTAGCGCAGCAGCAGGCCGTCGCGCATCAGCTGGTCCTCGATCGCCTTGATCGTGCCGAGCATCTTCGGGTCGTCGCCGTCGATGAACCCGACAGCGGGCAGCACCAGCAGCGACGCGTCGACCTGGGTCGTGTCGTAGTGCTGGGTGAACGAGTTGAGCTCGGAGTTGAAGCCCTTCTCCAGGACCTCGTCGCGGACCCGGTCCCGCAGCTCGCGCCACTGGTCCACCGGCCCGTCGAGCCCGTGCCGCTCCACCGCCGCGATCGCCCGGTCGAAGGCCACCCACACCATCACCCGGGAGTGCGTGAAGTGCCGCAGCGGCCCACGGATCTCCCACAGGCCGTTGTCCGGCTCGTCCCAGTGCTCGGCGAGGTTGTTGACCAGGCTGCGCTGCAGCGACCACGAGTCGGCGCTCTCGTGCAGGCCCCGTTCGCGAGCCATCTCCAGCGAGATCATCACCTCGCCGAGGACGTCGGTCTGCCGCTGGTCCACCGCGCCGTTGCCGATCCGTACCGGACGCGACTCGGCGTACCCCCCGAGGTGCTCGAGCTCCCGTTCCGGCAGGTCGCGGCCGCCATCGACGGCGTACATGATCTGCAGGTCCTGCGGGTCACCGGCGACTGCGCGGAGCAGCCAGTTGCGCCACAGCCGCGCCTCGTCCTGGTAGCCGCAGTCCAGCAGCGACTCCAGGGTCAGCGAAGCGTCGCGCAGCCAGCAGAACCGGTAGTCCCAGTTGCGGACCCCGCCGAACTCCTCGGGCAGGGACGTGGTGGCTGCAGCGACGATGCCACCGGTGCCGCCGTGCGTCATCAGCCGAAGCGTGATCAACGAGCGCACCACCGCCTCGCGGTAGGGGCCTTGGTACTCGCACTTGTCGGCCCACGCCTCGCTCTGCGCGATCGTGTCCCGGATCCGGTCGTCGAACTCCAGCAGTGTCGGCACCTCCCGGTGCGAGGCGACCCAGGTGGTGGAGAACGTCATCTCCTCGCCGGCCGAGATCTCGAACTGGTCGACGTGCATGCCGTCGCGTCCCCGGGGCAGCCGGGGGCCGCGCAGGATCAGCTTGTCCGGGCCGGCCACCGCCGTGATCAGCTTCTGGTCACCGACCTTGCCCCGGCTCACCCAGGGCCGGATCTTCCCGTAGCCCAGCCGCACGATCCACTCGTGCTGCATCCGCACGGTGCCCTCGACGCCGACGATCCTGCGGACGATGTCGGCGCGGTTGTCGCCGACCGGCATGATGTCGACGACGCGGACGGTGCCGGTCTCGGTGGTGTACGTCGACTCCAGCGCCGCACTGTTGCCGATGTAGCGCCGCGAGCACCTGTGCTCACCGGCCGGGCCGATCAGCCAGCGCCCGTTCCCGGGATCACCGAGCAGGGCGGCGAAGCACGCCGGTGAGTCGAAACGGGGCAGGCAGAGCCAGTCCACGGAGCCGTCCCGGCCGACCAGCGCCGCAGTGCCGGTGTCGCCCAGAACGGCATAGTCCTCGATCGGTAGCGCCATGGGCCCACGTTAGCGGCCCCGTTTGGGCGCGGTCGGCGTGGATACCATCACGCTCGTGAGCGAGACCGAGGAGAACATCAGCCGAACCCCGGGCGACCAGCCCGACCCTGAAGCGGTCGCCGCGGCGCTCCAGGCCGAGCTGCTGAAGCGTTCCGCGATGATCGCGACCGCCGAGTCGCTCACCGGCGGCCAGCTCGGCGTGCTCCTCAGCGCCGCCCCCGGAGCCAGCGAGACCTACCTCGGCGGGGTCGTCACCTACGCCACCGAGGTCAAGCAGCGGGTGCTCGACGTGTCCGAGGAGACGGTCGACAAGCACGGCGTGGTCTCCGCCGAGTGCGCGGCCGAGATGGCGATGGGCGTGCGGCGGCTGGTCGGTGCCGACTACGGCGTGAGTACGACGGGGGTGGCCGGTCCGACCGAGCAGGAGGGAAAACCGGTCGGCCTGGTCTACGTCGGCGTCGCCGGGCCCGACGGGGTGACCACCAAGGAGCTGCACCTCGACGGGGACCGGGCCGAGATCCGCAAGCTCAGCTGCTTGGAGGCGATGTCCGCGGCAATGGCCACGATCGTCGGTGTGGATGGCTAGGGTGAGTTTCTCGGTGGTTGCCCGCCGGGAAGTTTCACCGGCCAGGTAGCGTTGGAACTCACGGACGAGCCGCGCACGCGGGATACGGGAAGGAGCAGCGACATGGTGCTTTTTCGTCGACTGCTCGGCGAAGTGCTCCGCACGCAGCGGATGCGTCAAGGGCGCACCCTGCGACAGGTCTCGGCCGATGCCCGGGTGAGCCTGGGGTACATCTCCGAGATCGAGCGTGGCCAGAAGGAAGCGTCCTCGGAGCTGCTCGCCTCGATCTGCTCCGCCCTGGACGTCCCGCTCTCCGAGATCCTCTCCGAGGTCAGTGACGCCGTCGCCCTCGAGGAGGCCGCGATGGCCGTGGCCATCGAGGATGCCACCGCACTGAGCACGACCAGCATCCCGACCACCCCGGTCGACGGTCCGCGCTCCGGCGACGTGGTCGCCTCGGCCGCCTGACTCTTCCGCGAGCCGGTCGCCCGCAGCGCCGACGTACGGCAGGCGCCGCAACGCAGCGTCGGCGTGATCGGTTCGCCGGGTCAGTCGATCGACCGCGAAAGTGGTGAAGAAGCGGCTGGTTCAGTGCCTGGAACGTACCGTTATTGACCACTTTCGGGAGGAGTGCCGATCGGACGAGGCCGACCCCGCCTCGGCCCTGGTCACAACGGCACCCGTGTGCTGTTCGAGCACAGTTCGGCGAGGAATCCGTGCAACAGCGGCACACGTGTGCGGTTGTTGCACTTGGGTCGGCCGGCCTGTCGTGCGGGTGGTGCGGTCCAGCCGGTCAGGGCTGGCAGGTCGGACACCAGTACGTCGCCCGCTCCTGACCGGTCTCCGAGGGCCCCTGCATCGCGACCCGGATCGGGGTCCGGCAGCGCAGGCATGCCTGCTTGTCGCGGCGGTACACCCACAGCCGCCGCCCCCGGCGCAGGTCCCCGGTCGTGGACTGCTCCACCCGGTCCTTGTTCGCCTCCAGCACCGCCTTCGCGCGGCGGACCACCTTCACCAGGTCGGGCACCTGCGCCACCGGCCGCCAGGGGCTGAAGCCGAGCACGAAGCACAGCTCCGACTTGTACATGTTCCCCACCCCGGCCAGGTTCCGCTGGTCCAAAAGCGCCTCGCCGACCGCCCGGTCCGGGTCGGCTGTCAGCCGGCGTACAGCCTCGTCCTCGTCCCAGTCCGGGCCGAGCAGGTCCGGTCCGAGATGACCGACCACGGTGTCCTCGTCGGCGCGGGGGAGCAGCTCCACGATGCCGAGCGAGAAGCCGACCGCGGTCCACGCCTCGGTGGAGAGCACCGCGCGGGCCTGGTGGGCCGGACGCCGCCACCGCGAGCCCGGGCGGTACAGGTGCCACGAGCCCTCCATCTTCAGGTGCGTGTGCAGGGTCACCGCCGACTCGCCCTCCCCGATCCGGGTCAGGAGGTGCTTGCCGCGAGCGATGGTCTCGAGCACCGGCTGCCCGGCCAGGTCGACCGTCGCGTGCGCCGGCACCCGCAGGTCCGACCCGGTCAGGGTCCAGCCGGACAGCGCCTGGTCCAGGTGCCGGGCGGTGCGCCAGACGGTGTCGCCCTCAGGCACGGAGCCGCAGCCCTCGGGGAGTGGCGATGAACCCGGCGCCCTCCAGGGCATGCCGCAGTCCGCTCGGCCGGTCACCGCGGCCCAGGATGTGCTCGCCGTCGGCGCGTTCGACGGTCAGCCTGCCCAGTGCGCCCTGGCGGACCGCCGTGGCCAGGGCCTGCACCGCCGGGCCGAGCAGGTCGGTGTCGTCGGTGAAGGTCAGCAGGGTGCGGCCGCCACGTTCGACGTACACGATCAGCTCGCCGTCGACCAGCACGACCAGCGCACCTGCCTTGCGGCCGGGCCGGTGGCCGGAGCCTGCCTTCTCGCCGGTCACCTCGTCGGCGAGGACCCGCTCCGGCCAGGGCAGCGCCGCGCCATAAGGGTTCGCCGGGTCGGTCGCGGCCAGCGCCAGCGCGTGCTTCTTCTCCCCGGGCGGTGCGCCGACCTCGGGTGAGAAGGACCGCAGCCGGTCCACCGCTCCGGGCACGCCGAACTGCGCGGCGCCCAGCGAGCCGATGAAGTACCCGCGCCGGCAGCGGCCGGAGTCCTCGAACGCCGAGAGCACCTTGTAGACCCCGGCGAACCCGCCCGGCACCCGTTCGCTGGTGACCGCGCCGCGGGTGACCACGCCGTGCCGCTCGAGCATGGCCTCGGCGCTGGCGTGGGCGCGACGGGTCGGGTCGACCTCGAGTTCCGGCAGCAGCGACCAGCGGCCGGCGGCGGTGGCCGGACC
>DATFGA010000301.1:0-6523 GCA_035249775.1 Nocardioidaceae bacterium
CTCGTCGGACGGCGGCCACCGCGATGGCGCTCGCGCTGAGCCTGGCGTTGATCACCTTCATGACCGTGGTCGCGTCCTCGATCAAGGGCTCCATCGCCGACAGCTACCGCGAGGTGATCTCGGCGGACTACGTCGTCGAGAGCGCCCGCGGGGAGATGCTCGGCGGCCTGTCGCCGGAGATCTACCGCGACGTCAGCGGTCTGCCGGAGGTCGAGGTCGCGTCCCGCCTGCGCTACGGCCACTGGAAGGAGGGCGGTGCCACCCGGGCGCTGACCGCGATCGACCCGCAGACGCTCCCGGCGGTCACGTCGGTGCAGATGGTTGCCGGCAGCCTGGACGACCTGAACTCGGGTGGCATCGTGCTCGCGGAGAAGATCGCCGTGAAGCAAGGGCTGCAGATCGGTGACCGGTTCCCGATGACGTTCTCCCGCACCGGCGAGCGGCGGTTGCCCGTGGTCGGTCTGGTCGCCGACGATGACGCCCAGGCGTTGATGACCGACTACCTGATCTCGCTCGACACCTACGCCAGGAACTTCAGCGAGAAGGTCGACGCCAGCGTGTTCGTCGAGGTCGCCGACGACGTCGACTCCGCCGCTGCTGAGGCCGCGATCGAGTCGGCACTGGCCGGACAGCCCACCGCGGAGCTGCGCGACCAGGCGGCGGCCGTGGCCGGGCGCACCGCGACGGTCGACCAGATCCTCGGCCTGGTCACGGTGCTGCTCCTGCTCGCCGTGCTGATCGCGATGCTCGGGATCACCAACACGCTCGCGCTCTCGATCGTGGAGCGGACCCGCGAGATCGGTCTGCTGCGCGCCGTCGGGATGACCCGGGCCCAGCTGCGGTGGATGGTGCGTGGTGAGGCCGTGGTCGTCGCCGCCCTGTCCGTCGTGCTCGGCGTGGGGCTCGGCACCGCGTTCGGCGCGGCCATGGTCGCCGTACTCGGCCGGAATGCCGAGATGACGATCGACCTGCCGGCCGAGCGGCTGCTCGCGGTGGTCGCGATCGCTACCGTCGCCGGACTCGTCGCCGGTCTGCTGCCGGCTCGCCGCGCCGGACGGATGGAGGTCCTGAACGCGATCAGCGCGGAGTGACGCTGGTGCGGCTCTCACAATGGGGTGGGGGCCGCACAGACAAACCGACCCAACCAGAACGCAAGGAGCAACGACCATGAGCACAGTCCGACGGCTCACCCCCACGACGCGGATCCGCGCCGGGCTGAGGATGCCGACCGACGTCCGCGACGTCTTCGAGCGGGAGCTGAACGCCGCACGGAAGGCCGACACCGCCGAGCAACGGTGGCAGGCGATGGAGCGCGCACACATCGTGTCCCAGCCGTGGCCCTGGCCGCACACCCGTGCCCACCTCGCGATGTTCGCGCAGGCGGTCCGTGAGCACGACCGGAAGGAGGCCCTCGGACAGGTGGTCCGGCTGCTGGTGGCCGCCCCGGGCTCGGCGATGGGCCGCTACCCGGAGGGCAACACCGGCCGGGCGACGGTGGGGATCACCGCGCCGATGCCGGTGCCCGAAGATCTCGAACGGCTGCTGGCCCGGCACGCCGTCCGGTAGAACTGCACAGTCACCACAGACAAGGAGCAGACCGTGGAGTTCACGACAGCCGGCGACTACACCGGCGACCGGGCGTGGGACGCCCTCGACCTGGCAGAGTTCTCGGATCCGACCACGGTCCGGTTGCACTGGACCGACGCGCCCTACGAGTGGCACGTCAACGACGGTGCGGAGGTGTTCGTGGTCCTGGACGGCGAGGTCGACATGCACTACCGGGTCGACGGTGGCGAGCGTGTGCAGCCGATGCGGGCAGGAGACATCTGCCGTGCCGGTGTCGGTGATGAGCACGTGGCCCATCCACGCGGCGCGGCGCGGATCCTCGTGGTGGAGCACAAGGGCAGCATCTAGGCGGACGACGGATGTTGACGATCGGGATGCTCGGCGGGATGAGCTGGGAGAGCAGCGCGGTGTACTACCGCCTCGCCAACGAGCTGGTCCGCGAACGGCTCGGCGGCCTCCACTCGGCGCGGTGCCTGCTCTACTCGGTCGACTTCGCGGCGGTCGAGGCGATGCAGGTCGAGGGCCGCTGGGATGAGGCAGCGGAGCTGCTCGTCGATGCGGCTCGTGCGCTCGAGGCCGGCGGCGCGGATCTGCTGCTCCTGTGCACGAACACCATGCACAAGGTCGCGGACCGGGTCGAGGAGGCAGTCTCGATCCCGTTCCTGCACCTGGCCGATGCCACCGCGGCCGCCGTACGTCATGCGGGCCTGGAGACCGTCGGGCTGCTCGGCACCGCCTTCACGATGGAGCAGGCGTTCTACCGCGACCGGTTGGCGACGCACGGGCTGAGGGTGCTGGTGCCGGGGGAGGAGGACCGGGCGGTGGTCCACCGGGTGATCTACGACGAGCTGTGTGTCGGCGTCGTGGAGCCGGCCTCCCGCGAGGCCTACCGGCAGGTGATCGGCCGGCTCGTCGAGGCCGGCGCCGACGGGATCATCCTGGGCTGCACCGAGATCGAGCTGCTGATCGGCCAGGACGACAGTCCGGTGCCGGTGTTCCCGACCACCCGGCTGCATGTCGAGGCGGCGGTGGACCGGGCGCTCGGCATCGGCGACCCGTGAGCTGACACAGACACGAGGGCCGGGAAGAAGCTTCTTCCCGGCCCTCGCTGTGAGCGAAACCTCGAAAGGTCAGTTCACCTTGATCTGCATCAGGCCGTCCCGGCCGGTGCTGAGCACCTCGAGACGGACACCGACACCGGCGACCTTGGCGCTACCACCCGGGTTGGCCGGGTCGTAGTAGGCCATCTTGTTGGTGTCGTCGAACACCGCGACCGGTGCCTGCGGTGCGACGCCGAGCGTCGCCATCCGGACCGACCCCTTGCCGTTGCCCTTGGCGTACTCCCGGTGCAGCGAGAGTGCATCCGTCCGCTGCAGACCGAACGTGGAGTCGAAAGCCTGGATCCGGTTGCGGGCAACCGTGCCGTCCGACCACCGCAGCGCCGTTGCGCGCGCGTCGATGGGCAGGACCTCACCGCCGCCGGGGTGCTGGCTGACGTTGTTGTCGCTGTACTGGGTGTTCCAGTACCAGACCAGCAGTCCGTCCTGGTAGGGGAACCGCTCGACCCGGTTCGGCTCTGTGTGGCCCCAACCGAAGTTGTACGGGCCCTCTGCCAGGGTGCTGTCGTACCCGCCGTAACCGCGGTTCTCCGCGATGTAGTAGTGCGAGTACTCGAGCTGGGTTTGCCCGTTCTCGGCGATCATGAACTTGTCGAGCGTCCAGGCGGACGCACCGTCCTCGACGTTCTCGGTGAGGGCGGTGCCGACCGAGATCGCGTCGACCATGAAGCCCACCCCGTGCACCGCGGCGTCGTTGACCATGCGGAACCGGATCTGTGCGGCCTTGTTCGCGTAGGCGGCAAGGTCGGCCGAGAGGTCAACCCAGCTGCCGCTGCTGGTACCGGTGATCCCGTTGCCGTCGTTGCCGGAGTTCGGGTTGGTGCTGGTCGACAGGTTTGTCGCGAGCGGGGTGAACGTCTGTCCGCCGTCGGTCGAGATCTCCGCGTAGGCGTAGTCCCAGTCCTTCTCGATGTCGTACTTCACCTTCGCCGCGAGGTCGCCATCGGCCGGCACGGTGAACTGCGGGCTGGTGACGGTGGCGGTCCGGTTGTCACCGGTGCCGGAGTAGAAGTAGTCGGTGCCTTCGGCGGCAGCGCCGATGTCGCTGGTCACGGTGTGCTTCGGCAGCACCGTGATCACGGCCTGCGCCTGGTCGTTCGAGTGGTAGGAGTCGGTCGATGGCCCGAGCGTGTGCGTCGAGGACGCGCGTGCTTGCGCGACCTCGTAGTCGAGCCAGCCGAGCTGGAACTTCTCCCAGGGACCCATGTGGTTGGGCGTGGTGCCGATGGCCTCGCCGCCGTGGTTGAGCCAGGAACCGGAGCTCATCAGCGTCCAGAACGCGGTGCTGTTCTCGCCGCCCTGGGTGTCGTAGAGGTCCGGAAGGCCGAGGTCATGGGCGAACTCGTGGGCGAACACGCCCAGGCCGCCGTTCTCCGGCTCCGTCGTGTAGTCGCGGATCCAGAGGCCGGTGTTGCCGATCTCGATACCGCCGAACTCGGCGCCCTCCGGTCCGACCCCGTCCTCGTACCTGCCATCCTGGTTGACTGCCCAGCGGTGGGACCAGATCGCCCACTCTGGGGCGCCCGCCTCCTCGCCCTCACCGGCGTGAATGGCCTGGAAGTGGTCGATGTAGCCGTCGGCCTCGTTGAAGTCGCCGTCACCGTCGTGGTCGTAGCGGTCCCACACGTCGAAGGACTTGAGGTACTCGGCGATCGCCGCGTCGCTCATGCCCTGGTCCTGCTTGCTCTGGAACCAGGAGTCGGCCGTGTCGTCGATGAACCGCGTCATGTCCGTGTGGCTCTCGGTCTGGCCGTAGCTCGCCTCGTGGAACGGGACCGTGACCCAGTCGCTGACGTCGCCCTCGACCCGGAACCGGCCATCGGACATCTCGTCGTAGACGTCGCGGAACGACTCGCCGTTCTGCTCGGGCATGCCGTTGAAGAACATGTCCATGAAGTGCTGGCGGTTGAAGTCCTTCACCCAGTAGGTGCTGTTGTCGCTGGAACGGTCCGGCTCGGGGATCTCGTTGTGCAGCGGACCCGCCGGCGCGCCGCTGAACCGGCTGTCCACCTGGTCGCCGAACTCCACGAGGAAGGACAGCACCTGGGCGGTGTCCTCCACGCCGTACTGCGCCCACTGGCCCGGCGCGACCTTGACAGCCTTGGAGCCGTCGCGCTCCTGAACCTGACGCTTGCCGGTGAGAACGAGCTCGGCGGCCTGCTTCTTGAGCTCACGCCGCTTGTTCTCGAGCTTGTTGGGACGGTCGTCCTTGCGGTGCGACGCGGACGGGTTGTTGTCGGGACCCACATCGGTGGGCGGCGCGGCGGCCGCCGGGCCCTGCAGTGCGGTAGCGAGCAACGTGATGGTTGCCGTTCCGCCGATGACGCCTAATGTGCGTCGGTTCACGGACATCCTCCTGGGGACTGTGGAGAAAACAGGAAACACGTCTGGAAACTGTTCAAACGTGCGGATGTCGGACGTTTGTGACGTCGCGACGCCGGGATCTCATCAACAGCGGCCGGCAAAGTAAACCCCTTCGGACTCGATCGTTACCTCTCCGCGACCGAGTGAGCGTGAAACGAAGGGTGCAGAAAGTTGCACTGCAGGTTCATGAAGCGCGACGCAGGTGCCGGCTCAGCGTCGGAGCAGGCCGGCGTCGGTCGCCGCGGCCACCGCGGAGGTGCGCGAGTCGACGCCGAGCTTGGTGTAGACGTGCACCAGGTGCGACTTCACCGTTGCCTGGCTGAGGAAGAGCCGCTTGCTGATCGCCAGGTTCGACAGTCCGTCGGCTACGAGCTGGAGCACTTCCAGCTCTCGAGGGCTGAGCGACTGCGCGGGTGTGCGCACCCGGTCCATCAGCCGTTGGGCGACGCTCGGAGCAAGCGCGGTCTGGCCGGCCGCTGCGGCGCGGACCGCCGCGGCGAGGTCTTCGGGTGAGGAGTCCTTGAGCAGGTAGCCGGTCGCACCGGCCTCGATCGCGGCCAGGATGTCGGCCTCGGTGTCGTAGGTCGTGAGCACCAGCACGCGCGGAGGTGCGTCGAGCGCGGCCAGCGCCGCGGTGGCTGCGGCGCCGTCCATCCGACCGTGGAACTGAAGATCCATCAGTACGACGTCGGGCCGATGTCTCTGGGCGAGGACGACCGCGTCCTCGGCCGAGTCGGTCTCCGCGACCACCTCGAAGTCATCCTGCATCTCGAGCACGGCCCTGAGCCCGGCCCGGACCACCGGATGGTCGTCCGCGAGCAGCAGCCGGACCATCGTGGTCACGTGCCGCCTCCTGCGCCGAGCGGGAACGTGACGGCGACCGCCGTACCCTCGCCCGGTCCGGACTCGACGGCGAACCTGCCGCCCAGCTGTTCGGCGCGGGCCCGCATCGCAGCCAGCCCGAACCCGGACCCGTCGGTGCGCACCGGAGTCGCGGCCGCGTCGAATCCTAGGCCGTCGTCGACCACGTCCAACGCGATCTCGGTGTCCATGTAGCTCAAGGTCACCGTGACCCGCGATGCGGCGGAGTGGGTCACCGCGTTCGCGAGCCCTGCTTGGGCGATCCGGAGCAGGGCGACGTCGTACGCGGTCGGCACCGGGGACGGCTCACCGCTGACGTCCAGGCTGACGGTGAGGTCGTCGCCGCGCCGGGTCTTCTCGACCAGGCGGCCGAGCGCGGCCGGCAGTGAGGCGTCGGCCAGGTCGGAGGGGGACAGGGCCCGGACGAACCGGCGGGCCTCGTCGAGGTTGTCGCGGGCGACGTCGCGGGCGCGGCGGATGTGCCGCGACGCCTCGGTGGACGCGCCCGTGGCCACGGCGTTCTCCGCTGCCCCGAGCAGCAGGTGGATGCTGCTGAGGCCCTGGGTGAGCGTGTCGTGGATCTCGCGGGCAAGGCGTTCCCGCTCCTCGAGCAC
>DATFGA010000302.1:0-3127 GCA_035249775.1 Nocardioidaceae bacterium
CGCCCCGTCGCCGGCGGTGCGGGCGAGGGCGGCTACGTCGCGGCGGGGCACGCCGGTGGGGCGGCAGGCCGGGATCAGCGGCAGCAGCGTGCCGGCGTCGAGCAGCAGTCCGTTGGCCTCGAGCAGGTCGAGGGTGCGGCGGTCGGCGTACTCACCCAGGTCGGCCTGACGGGCCAGCCGGTCCAGGCAGCCGCGCACCTCCTCGTCGTCGGGGAGCACGACTGCGGTCCGCGGGTCGAGACCGATCTGCAGCTCGCCGTCGCCGCGGCGCAGGACGTGGGAACCGGGTCGCAGGATCGGGCGCATGCTGCGAGCCTGCCGCAGAACCACGATCCGTGCCGGGCGCTGTCCACAGGGCCGGCCCGAACACAGCAGCGGGACCCCCGACCCGGGGATCCCGCCGCTGAAAGGTGTGGGCTGTTCTCGCCCGGACGAGCTCAGGCCTTGCCGAGGATCCGGTTCAGGTTGGTGCTGCAGACCGGGCACACGGCCTTGGCCATGCGGGTGCCCTTGTCGTTGACCTTCACTTCGCCTTCGGCCTCGCGCTTCTCCTTGCACTTAACGCAGTAGAACTCGCCGCTCCAGGTCTCCGCCATGACGGCCTCCTTGTCTCTTGTCTCCACGGTCGTCGCGGCGGGGATCTAGGGAAGACCCGCCGGGGCCGCCGCTGTCTGACGGCCGCCTTGCACACTACGGCAGCAGCGGCGGGGAATCATGCACGTGCGGGCTCTATTGAGCCGATTCCACGCTCAGCCCGGCTGAATTTTGTCCGAAATCGCCGATTTGTGGCTTTCGGCTGGCCGAGCGTGCGATCCGCGTCTCAATCGGGCCGCTCCAGGCGTGATGCTCGGTAGGGTCCGCCGCATGACGACCAGCAGCCATCTTCGCGTGGACCGATCCGCCGACGGGATCGCCGTACTCACCCTGGACAACCCCGACCAGCGCAACGCGATGTCGGACGAGATGACCGCGGCCTGGGTCGCGGCGATCGACGACCTGGCCGGTGACCGTGGCCTGCGGGCGGTGGTGGTGACCGGTGCGGGGACCGCCTTCTGCTCCGGCGGCAACACCGGCTGGATCGCCAGCGAGCCCGATGCCGAGGTCGACTACCTGCGCACCCGGATGATCGCGTTCTACCGTGCCTGGCTGTCGATCCGCCGGCTCGAGGTGCCCACCATCGCGGCGGTGAACGGCCCGGCGATCGGGGCGGGGCTGTGCCTGGCGCTGGCGTGCGACCTGAGGTACGCCGCGGCCTCGGCCCGGCTCGGCGCGCCGTTCGTGAAGCTCGGGATGAACCCGGGGATGGCCGCGACCTACCTGCTGCCGAACGTGGTCGGCGAGGCGCACGCGCGTGACCTGCTGCTCACCGGCCGGGTGGTCGACGCCGACGAGGCGCTGCGCCTCGGCCTGGTCTCCCGGGTGTTCTCCGACGAGGGGTTCGCGGACCGGGTGCTCGAGGTGGCCACCGGCATCGCGGCGACGGCACCGATCCCCAGTCGCTACACCACCCTGGCCCTGCGCGACGGCGGGCACGCGACCTTCGAGGCCGCGGTGCAGTGGGAGGCGCTGGCACAGCCGGTCTCGCTGGCCACCGCCGACCTCCAGGAGGGGATCGCGGCCTCCCGGGAGAAGCGCCCACCCCGCTTCACCGGCCGCTGAGTTGTCAGGCCGTGTGACCGCCATAGCGGTCACAGCGCCTGACAAGTGGGCATAGAAGAGGCCCTCTGCCTGGTCGGTACGCCGCTTGCCTTCCCCTTGCGAACGCCGTACCGATTCAGCCGAGGGCCTCATCTGTCGCCCAACCTAGAGCCGGCCGGTCCCGACGGTCAACGCCGCACTGTCCACCCCTGTGGATAAACCTGTGGACGCAGTGTGGACGCAGCCGACGACGCTGTGGACCACGCCGTGCCGTCCGGTGCACAACCCTGTGCAGGACACGCCCGGGGGTGGCCACGACACGGCGGTGACCAGCAAGAATGGTTGCGGCCGGGGTGTGGACGGAAGAAAGTTGCGTGGTGAGCGGGAGATCGCAGGACAGGTCTGTACCGGAGCCGGTGGCCGCGTTGCGCCGGATCGCGTTCCTGCTCGAGCGCACCCGGGCCGAGACCTACCGGGTGAAGGCGTTCCGCAGCGCGGCGGCGACGGTGCTGACCGTGGACCCGGTCGAGCTGCAGGACCGCGCGGCCAGCGGCACCCTGCGCGAGCTGGCCGGGGTCGGCTCGGTCACCGCGGCGGTGATCTCCGAGTCGCTGGCCGGAAAGGTGCCCGAGTACCTCGCCAAGCTGGAGGCGGAGGCCTCCGGTCCGCTGGTCGCCGGTAGCGAGCGGTTCCGCGGCGCGCTGCGCGGTGACCTGCACTCGCACTCCGACTGGTCCGACGGCGGTTCGCCGATCGAGGAGATGGCGTTCACCGCGATGGAGCTGGGTCACGAGTACCTCGTGCTCACCGACCACTCGCCCCGGCTGAAGATCGCCAACGGGCTGAGCGCCGAACGGCTCGAGAAGCAGCTCGCGGTCGTCGACGCGGTCAACCAGCACCTGGCGGGGACCTTCCGGCTGCTGAAGGGGATCGAGGTCGACATCCTCGACGACGGGGCCCTGGACCAGACCGACGACCTGCTGGACCGGCTCGACGTACGGGTCGCCTCGGTGCACTCGAAGCTGAAGATGGACAAGGCCGCGATGACCCGGCGGATGGTCGCCGCAGTCGCCGACCGGCACACGAACGTGCTCGGCCACTGCACCGGTCGCAGCGGTCGGCGGCCTCCGAGCCAGTTCGACGCCCGGGCGGTCTTCGAGGCCTGCGTCGAGCACGACACGGCGGTGGAGATCAACTCCCGGCCCGAGCGACGTGACCCGCCGGACGACCTGATCGAGCTGGCGCTGGAGATCGGGTGCGTGTTCTCCATCGACAGCGACGCGCACGCGCCCGGGCAGCTCGACTTCGTCGACTACGGCTGCGCCCGTGCCTTCGAGCTGGGCATCCCCGAGGACCGGGTCGTCAACACCTGGGAAGTCGACCGGCTGCTGACCTGGGCGGACCGGTAACCTGCGGTTATGGCAACCGCCACTCCCAAGCCTCCGACGCCCCAGGTCGAGGTCCGCCGCAGCCGCAAACGCCGTCGTAC
>DATFGA010000303.1:0-2854 GCA_035249775.1 Nocardioidaceae bacterium
CCCGCTCCAGCCCGTCCGGGAGTACGGCGGCGCGTCCACCCGTGACCCGCCCGTCGACCACACGCAGCTGCCCCGAAACCAGCGGAGCGACCAGGTCGCGGGTCGGCAGACCGAGGCTCTGGGCGACGGCGGCCACCGGGATCCCGTGCTCCATCGGGTGCTCGTGGTCGTGCACGGTGACCAGCTCGGTCAGTCGCCGGCGCAGCTCCTCTGCGCGGGCCGGGCTGAGCAGCCAGTCCCCCGCCACCACGCCGGCCCGGTCGGCGTCGCGGACGTCCACGCCGAGCCGGGACAGCGTCGAGAGCTGGACCTGTCCACGCCGGGCGACCTCGCGGTCCAGCGTCGCGGTGCCGTCGAGATCGGCGAGGTCACGGGCCAGTGACGTGGCGGCTCCTCGTCGTCGCAGCGGCGCCGGCGCCGGGTCCAGCACGGTCAGCCCCCACACGGTCCGGCTGCCCGGGTCGCGCAGCAGCGCCCGGTCCCCGATCCGCAGCGGCAGCGGCCGTTCCAGGGTGAGCCGGGCATGGTCCTCGCCCAGCGGCCGGCACCGGACGCCCACCGCCGTCGCGCCGATGTGCAGCAACCCCTCCCCCGGCACTCCCGTTGAGACGCGCCCTTGTCCCCGTTGAGACGCGGAGTTTTCGCCGTTGAGACGTGCAGAATTCGCGGGCGTACGCCGACCCGGGCCGTTCGGACCGCCCGCGGCGGAGAGCCGCACGTCGACCACGTCGGTGAGCCACCACGCGTCCGGGGCGACCAGGACACCGTCGCGGTCGAGGGACTCGACGCCCGGACCGCTGAGGTTCAGCGCCACCCGGGCCACCCCGACGGCGGACTCGACCGGTTCACCGAGGGACTGGACGCCCCGGACCCGGACCGTCCCCCCACCGGGGATCCCGACCTCGAGCGTGTCCCCCACCGAGATCCGACCGGCCGGCAGCGTTCCGGTCACCACGGTGCCGGCGCCGTTCACGTGGAAGGAGCGGTCCAGCCACAGCCGGACGTCCGCCGCCGGATCGGGCGCGGGCAATGACCGGACCAGCTCGACGAGGTGGCCGCGGAGCTCCTCGAGGCCGGCTCCGGTGTGCCCGCTGACGGTGACCGCAGGCGCGTCGCGCAGCGAGGTCCGGGCCAGCTCCGCGCGGGCCCGGGCCAGCGCGGGCGCGGAATCAGCGAGGTCGGAACGGGTGACGGCCAGGACGCCGCGAGACACGCCGAGCGCGTCCAGAGCGGCGAGGTGCTCGGCCGCCTGCGGCATCCACGGATCGTCGGCCGCCACCACGAACAGGACCGCCGGGACCGGGCCGATCCCGGACAGCATGGTGGCGATGAATCGTTCGTGGCCGGGGACGTCGACGAAGGCCACCTGGCCGACCTCGGGCAGGCTGGTCCAGCAGTAGCCCAGCTGGATGGAGAGGCCGCGCCGCCGTTCCTCCTCGAGCCGGTCCGGGTCGGTGCCCGTCAGGGCCCGGACCAGGGTGGACTTGCCGTGGTCGACATGGCCGGCGGTGGCGATCACGTGCACGGTTCAGTCCTGGACGGTCTTCGCGGCCCGGCGTACCGCCTCGACGACGGTCGTGTCGGCAGCGGCCGGCACCGCGATCAGGTCCAGCAGCAGCCGACCGCGCTCGACGTGCCCGACGACGGCGGGCTGGCCCATGCGGAGCGGCTCGGCCAGCTCAGGTGGCAGTGCCACCGCGGCACTGGGCAGGACGACGCCGGGCGCGCCACCACCGCCGACCGCGGCCGACGAGGGCACGGGCTCGGCCGACACGGTCCCGCCGAGCTCGGCGCAGATCTGGCGGGCGCGCCGCATCAGGTCCTCCGGGTCGCCGGCGAGGGCTGCGGGCACCGGTGGTGTCGGTCCGGTCAGCGTCGCCTCCAGCGCCGCCATGGTCAGCTTGACGACCCGCAGTGCGCGGGCGAACGGGTGCCGGCGCAGCGACGCCACCAGCGAGGCCTCACCGAGCAGCAGCCCGCACTGCGGTCCACCGAGGAGCTTGTCACCGGACGCCGTGACCAGCGCGGCACCCGAGCGCAGGCTCGTCGCGGCATTCGGTTCGTCCGGAAGCCGGGGGTGCGGGGCGAGCAGTCCCGAGCCGATGTCGGCGACCACGGGCACCGGCAGCGTAGCGAGCTCGGCGACCGAGACCGTGGACGTGAACCCGGAGACGACGAAGTTCGAGGGGTGCACCTTGAGCACGAACCCGGTGTCGGCGTCGATCGCGGCCTCGTAGTCGGCCAGGCGGACCCGGTTGGTGGTGCCCACCTCGCGCAGCGTCGCGCCCATCGACTCGACCAGCTCGGGGATCCGGAACCCGTCACCGATCTCGACCATCTCGCCGCGGGCGACCACGACATTGCGACCGGCCGCGAGTGCACGGGTGACCAGGGCCAGCGCGGCGGCGCCGTTGTTGACCACGTGCAAGTCCCCGGCGTCGGGCACCGCAGCGGCCAGGGCGGCAAGCGTCCCGCGGCCCCGCCGGTCCCGTCGGCCGGTCGCGAGATCCAGCTCCACGTCGGTCGCGCCCGCGGCGACGGTCAACGCGTCGACCGCCGCCTCGGACAAAGGCGCCCGCCCGAGGTTGGTGTGCACCACGACGCCGGTCGCATTGACGACACGTCGCAACGACGAGGCGCCCTCAGGCAGGGACGCGAGCACGAGCGGGACCACGTCCGCGGGCGTGATCTCGCCCGATCGGCACCGGTCCAACACGGACACCACGGTCTGCTTGACCATTCCGGGTCCAAGCCGGAGTGCGGCTTCCCGGACCGAGGGTTCGGCAAGCACGTTGTCGGTGCGCGGTGTCGACCGGCGCGGGTCCTCCAAGGCACGTCCTTCCGGGCTGACTCG
>DATFGA010000304.1:0-21043 GCA_035249775.1 Nocardioidaceae bacterium
ACAAGCCATGTATGACCGTGATCACCTAGTCATTTCGGGGGAAAAACCAACAACCATGTGGACCTAGCATCCCGTCGCAGTGTTGAGCAGACTCGGCCGTTACAGGGGGGAAACACGCGAACGCGAATTGGGAGTGGGGAGAGCGTCGACGTGCCGAGCAACGTTCGACTGAGCGCAATCAAGAAACTGACCCTGGCGGCCGCTGCATCGGTGCTCGTCTGCACCACGCTGGCAATCTGGCTCGACCTCGAGAACGTGCGGACGACTCGTGTCGAGAACTTCGCCGACACCCTGCGGATCCTCGCGGCAACGGCGTTCTTCGGCGCGGGACTGCTGCGGATCTCGCGATGGCGGATGAGTCACGAGCGGCACAACGCTCTGCTCGGTGTCGCCTGGGTCGTCTTCGGAGGGCTGACCTTTCCGTTGTCGAACGTGGCTGTGCTCCTGCACACCAGCGGATCGGCGGTCAGCCTCAGCCCGCTCAGCCGACTGATCACGACCATGGTCGCGCTGACGTTCATCGCGCTCGCGCTTCGCGGACGCGAGGGCGCCGACGAGCTCCGCCCCGGCGTCATGCTCGCCGTCGGGACGGGGGCAGCGTTCGTCTGCTTCGGCGCTCTGCTGGTCGACAGCCGTTGGGCACACGACAGCGTCAACCTGACCGTTCATGCGCACGTCCTGCTCGAGCTCGCGATGGGCGTGGCCTGGCTGGCCGCCGCCGCGGTCGCGGCCTGGCGCGGCAGGCATGAGCCCTGGGCGGAAAGCCTCGCGCCCCTGTTGGCCACACTGGCGTCCGTCGAGACGCTCCGGGCTGCGGCGGTCTTCCACCTCGTTCCGTGGGAGCTGGGAGCGGCGGCCCTCAGCGCAGCGGTCGGAGGCATCGCGCTGCGTTGCGCGCTCGGGGACCTGTTCGAGGCAACCAACCAGGAGCAGCACCGGATCGCGGCGGTGCAGGAGGCGCTGGTCCGCACCGAGGACGCGCTCTCCGCGCAGGACGCCTGGCGCGAGGAGCTCACCCACGATGCGCGGAACGCGATTACCGGTCTGCGCGCCGCACTGCTCACCTTGCAGAGGTACGACGAGCAGCTGGATGCCGCGACAGCGGACCGGCTGCGATCCGCCGTCCTGGGTGAGGTGGGCCACCTGGAGCATCTCATCGAGCGGTCGGATCGCGATGACCCGGTGGAGTTCGACCTTCTCGGGGTGGTGCGACCGGTCGTCGACGCACGACGTGCCGCCGGCCTCGACGTACGACTGGAGTCGGTCCCGTGTCGGGCACTTGCCCGCCCCGGCGACCTGGCAACCGCGCTTCAGAACCTCCTCGTGAACGCCGAGCACCACGCCCCGGGTGGCACGGTCACCGTACGGCTGAAGGACCTCGCGCACCGCGTCGAGATCCACGTCGAAGACTCCGGACCCGGCGTTCCCGCCCAGCTCGGAGACGTCCTGTTCTCACGAGGTGTTCGCGGTCAGACGAGCAGCGGCTCTGGCCTCGGCCTCTACGTCGCCCGCACCCTGATGCGGCATCAGGACGGCGACCTCGAGGTGCGACCGGGAAGGGGCGAGGGCGCGGTCTTCGTGCTCTCGCTGCGGGCGGCTGCTCCGGGGCCGGCACAAAGCCGGATGCTGCTCCCCCAGCAACGGCGGCCCGTCGACGTGTCGACGGTCGAGCAGCCGATGGACGTGCCGGGATGACCGTTCAGGCGACGCTCACCGCGAACATCCTGCTGGTCGAGGACCACAGCCTGCTCGCACAGAGCGTCGGCATGGCGCTGCGGGCCGAGGCGATGCAGGTCCGGATCGCCGACCTCACTAGCAGCGAAGAGCTCCTCCGCGCCGCCGCCGCGGAGCCGCCGGACCTCGCCCTGGTCGATCTCGAGCTCGGCGGCGAGATCGGTGACGGCACCACGCTGATCCGTCCGCTGACCGACCTCGGCGTGCGGGTCCTGGTCGTGAGTGCCGTCAAGGACTGGCGTCGGCTCGCCTGCGCGGTCGAGCAAGGAGCGGTCGGCTACCTGTCGAAGGCGGATCCGTTCGACACCCTCCTGGACAGTGTCCTGAGGGTCGCCCGCGGCGAGCAGGTGACACCCGTCGAGCAACGACAGCATCTCGTCAACGAGCTCCGGTGCGCGCGTGAGCGCGAACGAGCCGAGCGTGAGCCCTTTGAGCGCCTCACCCACCGTGAGCAGCAGGTCCTACGGGAACTGAGCGAGGGCAAGTCGGTGGGAAACATAGCGTCGAGTTGGGTGGTGTCGGAGGCGACCGTGCGCAGTCAAGTGCGGGGCGTTCTCACGAAACTCGGCGCGAACTCGCAGCTCGAGGCGGTCGCCCGCGCCACGAAGGCCGGCTGGCTGAACGCCGCACGCTGAACAGGGACGAGCGCTCAGCCCTTGCGCTTCTTGACCGCCTCCGTGGCCGCCGGAAGCACGGCGTGGAGGTCGCCGACCACGCCGAAGTCGACCAGCTCGAACAGCGGTGCTTCCTCGTCCTTGTTGATCGCGACGATCGTCTTCGAGGTCTGCATGCCGGCCCGGTGCTGGATCGCGCCCGAGATGCCCGCCGCGACGTACAGCTGCGGAGAGACCGTCTTGCCGGTCTGGCCCACCTGGAAGCTGTGCGGGTACCACCCCGAGTCGACCGCCGCCCGCGAGGCGCCGACCGCCGCCCCGAGGGAGTCGGCGAACTGCTCGACCGGCTCGAAGTTGCCACCGGTGCCGCGCCCACCGGAGACCACGATCGCGGCCTCGGTCAGGTCCGGGCGGCCCGAGGCCTCACGCGGCTTCGAGGAGATGATCCGGGCGCTCTTCGCACCCTCGGAGATCGTCACCTCGACGTTCTCCGTGGCACCGGCACCGGCCGCCTCCTCCGGGGTCGCGGAGTTCGGCTTCACGGTGATGATCGGGGTGCCCTTGGTGACCTTCGCGGTCACCGTGTAGTTGCCGGCGAACACGCTCTGCGTCGTCGTCGGCCCCTCGGTGACGTCGACGGCGTCGGTGATCAGGCCGGAGCCGGTCTTGACCGCAAGCCGGCCGGCGATCTCCTTGCCCTCGCCACCGGAGACCAGCAGCACCGCGGCCGGCTGGGTCTTCTCCACCAGCTGCGCCAGCACCTCGGCCTTCGGGGCGACCAGGTAGTCCTTGATCTCGGCGTCGTCGACGACGTAGATCTTCTCCGCGCCGAACCTCTTCAACACCTCACCGGCCGCATCGGCGTTGCTGCCGATGAACACCGCGGACGGCTCGCCGAGACGGCGCGCGATCGTGAGCAGCTCGGTGGTGGGCTTGCTGACCGAACCGTCGACATGGTCGACCAGAACCAGAACTTCACTCATAACTCATGTCTCCAGACTGTCGAGGCGCTCAGACGAACTTCTTCGAGGCGAGGAACTCCACCAGCGCGGTGGCGCCCGAACCGCCCTCGTCGGTGACGATCTCACCGGCGGTGCGCGGCGGACGCGGCGTCGTGTCCTCCACCTGCGACCACGCCACCGACAGACCCACCTGTCCGGCGTCGACACCCAGGTCGGCCAGCGACCAGGTCTCCACCGGCTTCTTCTTCGCCGCCATGATCCCCTTGAACGAGGGGTAGCGCGCCTCACCGGACTGGTCGGTCACCGACAGCACCAACGGCAGCGTTCCCTCGATGATCTCGGTCGCGGTGTCCCCGTCGCGACGGATCCGCAGCTTGTCACCCGACATGTCAACCTTCGAGCCCAGCGTCACCGCCGGCACCCCGAGCCGCTCGGCCAGCATCGCCGGGACCACGCCCATCGACCCGTCCGTGGAAGCCATCCCGCACACGACCAGGTCGTGCGGGACCTTCTTGATCGCCTCGGCCAGCACCAGCGACGTCGCGACCGCGTCCGAACCGGCGATCGCGTCGTCGACCACGTGCACGGCCTTGTCGGCGCCCATCTGCAGCCCCTTGCGGATCGCGTCCGAGGCCTGCTCCGGGCCGACGGTCAGCACGGTGACCTCGCTGTCCTCGGCGAACTTCTCCTTCACCTGGAGGGCCTGCTCCACGGCGTACTCGTCGAGCTCGGACAGCAAGCCGTCCACCCCGACGCGGTCCACGGTGTTGTCATCCTCGAAGTGCCGGTCAGCGGTGGCGTCCGGCACGTACTTCACACACACGACAATGTTCATGGCGGTCTCGGCCCTCAGGGCCCCTCCTGTGCATTCGGTTCGCGGCCTGGTCTCGCGGTGATCCCTGAGGCTACTAGCGCCCAGTTGGCAGGGAAACACGCGGGCGGGTGGGTTCAGTCACACGCGAGGCGGGCCGTCGAGTACGTCACAAACCCGGCTTCACGGCCGGATGATGCGGTCGAGGATCTTGCCGATCACCAGGTACACCACGGCGGCGATCCCCCAGTTGACCAGCGCCCCCTTGGTCGCGGCGTCCTTGCCCTCGAACGTGAACAACCCCTCGGTGCGGCTCAGCGGGCCGTCCAGGAAGTCCGCACCGCTGATCACGAAGTCGAAGATGCTGTTGTCCTCGTTCGCGTTCAGCGCGATGAGCAGTGCGCCGACGGCGAGGAACAGCGCACAGATCACGGCGATCAGCCAGACCACCGACGCCAGCCGGCTGCGGACGGCGTTGGAGCCGGCTCGTACCGTGGCGCCCGAGGGCCGCCGGCGCCGCTTCTCCGGCTCCTTGCCCGAGGCGTTCGCGTCGTCGGTCGTGGACCTCATCGTGCCCTTGCTCGTGTCACTCACTGAGATCTCCCACTCCTTCGGTACCGGCACGATAGCCGAAGCCGGCTCGTACGTCGGTCGCTGCTACGTTCGAGGCCATGCCGAACCAACCGTCGCGCGGCCAGAGGCTAGCGGAATGGGTCCCCCCGAAGATCGTGCAGCTCGCGCAGCGGGCGCGGGAGCGTCCACGAGCCGGCGCGCAGCCCGCGCAGCCGGTGTCGCCACCGGAGCCGCGCCTGGCGATGGACCCACGCTGGCAGGCGCTGACCGAACGCACGCTGTCCGGCCTGGACCATTGCGACCCGGTCTACCGGCCCACGAACTTCTGGACGCCTGGCGTCGACCGCCTCGTCGAGGCGATGGAGAACCGCGGCCTCGACCGGTTCAAGTCGTGGCCGGAGGCGTTCTCGTGGTTCTACCCCACCTACGGTTTGCGCCTCAGCGAGGCGGAGACGGGACAGCTGATCAAGGCGGGCCGCAGGATCCGCCCGGGGCTGAAGGGCGGCCGGCTGCGTGCGGCGCTCTCCGGGCTGCCGGACGCGCGCCGCGACTTCGATGCCGCACGCCTGGCGTGGGACCAGGAGCGGTGGCCGTTCGATCTCGAGGCGAGGGGCGAGAGCGAGGTCGGCCAGCCGATCCAGCGTTATCCGCTCACCGGCCCGGACGGTCCCCGATGGGGCAAGCCACACCTGAACTACCTGCTCTGCCTTGCGGCACTCTCCCGCCACGTCAGCGCGCCTCCGCGCTCGTTCCTGGAGCTCGGCGGTGGCTTCGGGTCACTGGGCGAGATCGTGCTGGGGCAGCACCCGGACGCCCGCTACGTGAACCTCGACATCCCACCCCTGCTGACCGTGTCCTCCTACTACCTGAGCACGCTGTTCGGTGACGAACGGGTGCTCACCTTCGACGACCGGGTCGCCGACTCGGGACCGGTCGACGTACCCGCCTCCGCGTGCCTGCCCAACTGGCGGATCGGCGACCTCTCCGGTCCGTTCGACGTGTTCGTGAACTCGTTCTCCTTCCAGGAGATGGAGCCCGACGTCGTCGAGCACTACCTCGACACCGTGACCGCCCTCGAAGTGAGCTACGTGGTCTCGCTGAACTCCCTGCACGGCAAGCCGCTGGCCACCGCCGAGCGGGAGGTCGGGGTGAAGGACCAGGTCACCTCGGCACGGATCATCTCGATGCTCCAGGCTCGCGGGTACGAGCTGTGCGCGACCTACAACCGGCCGCTGATCCTCGGTGCCGGTGAGCTGGCCGTCCTGCGGAAGGCGTGACGTACCGACCGCCGCTCCTCAGCGGCCGGTGAACTGCGCCTTCCCCGGGCCGTTCTCGATGAACGACTGCATCCCGACCATCCGGTCCTCGGTGGCGAAGAGCGCGGCGAACTGCTGACGCTCGATCTCCAGCCCGCTCACCAGGTCCACCTCGATGCCGCGGTCGACCGACTCCTTGGCCGCCCGGAGGGCGTACGCCGCGGCGCCGGTGAACTGCCTGGCCCACGCCACCGCCTCGGTGTAGACGGAGTCGGCGGGTACGACGCGGTCCACCAACCCGATCTGCAACGCCTCGTCGGCCTTCACGAACCGCCCCGAGAAGATGATGTCCTTCGCCTTGGCCGGCCCGACAAGCCGGGTCAGCCGCTGGGTGCCACCGGCCCCGGGGATGATCCCGAGCAGGATCTCCGGCTGGCCCAGGGTGGCGTTGTCCGCGGCGATCCGGAAGTCGGCGCACATCGCGAGCTCACAGCCGCCGCCGAGCGCGTAACCGGTCACCGCGGCCACCACCGGCTTCGGGATGCCCGCCACCGCGCTGAACGACGACTGCAGAGCGCCCGACCGCTTGACCATGTCGGTGTAGGACATCGCGGCCATCTCCTTGATGTCCGCGCCGGCCGCGAACACCTTCTCACCGCCGTAGACCACGACTGCGCGGACGTCCTCACGCTCGGCCGCCTCGTGGGCAGCCGCCCGGATCTCCTCCTGCATCGCCGCGTCCAGCGCGTTCATCTTCGGCCGGTCGAGCCGGATCGTCCCGACGCCGTCCTCAACCTCGAGCCTCACGAACTCGCCCACGATGCACTCCTTGTCGCTTGCCGTCAGAACCACTCGGAGCCTAGACGACGTGTTACGGGTCGGTGACGACCGGCACAGGATGCGTGACTCGGCGGACGAATCGGTGAGAATGTCCCGGTGAACCCCGGACTGTGGACCGACGCCCAAGACCGCGCCGACGTGTGGCCCGGCCAGCACCACCCGCTCGGAGCCACCTGGAGCGAGGAGTCCACGAACTTCGCCGTGTTCGCCCCGGAGGCCACAAGAGTCGAGGTCTGCCTGTTCGACGAGTCCGGCGACGCGGCGACCGAGCGCCGCTACCCGTTGACCGAGTACACCCTCGGGATCTGGCACGGCGCCGTCCCCGGCATCCCGCGCGGACAGCTGTACGGGTACCGCGTCGACGGGCCCTGGGACCCCGAGTTCGGTCGCCGGTTCAACCCCGCGAAGCTCCTGATCGACCCCTACGCGAAGGCAGTCAGCGGCTCCGTCGTACCGGAGTCCCCGATCTTCGGCTACGTCCTGCCCGACGCTGACGACGACAAGGCGGCCCGCGCGGAGAAGGGGCAGACCCGCAGCGAGGAGGACTCCGCGGCCTACATGCCCAAGAGCGTGGTCGTCCACGACGAGTTCGACTGGGGCGACGACACCCGACCCGGCACCAGGTGGACCGACACCGTCATCTACGAGCTGCACACGAAGGGCTTCACCCAGCTCCACAACGAGATCCCCGAGGAGCTCCGCGGGACGTACGCCGGCCTCACGACGCCCGCCGCGGTGAACTACCTGAAGGACCTCGGCATCACCACCGTCGAGCTGCTTCCCGTGCACCAGTTCGTCCCCGAGCCGGACCTGGCCGACAAGGGCCTCACCAACTACTGGGGCTACAACTCGATCGCGTTCTTCGCCCCGCACAACGCCTACAGCTCCTCCGGAGACCGCGGGCAGCAGATCACCGAGTTCAAGCAGATGGTGAAGTCCCTGCACGAGGCCGGGCTCGAGGTGATCCTCGACGTGGTCTACAACCACACCGCCGAGGGCAGCCCGCTCGGGCCCACGCTGAGCTTCCGCGGTCTCGACGACCTCGGTTACTACAAGCACGTGGACGAGGCGACGTACTGGGACGTCACCGGCTGCGGCAACACCGTCGACGCGTCCTACCCGGCGGCGCTGCGGATGATCCTGGACTCGCTGCGCTACTGGGTCAGCGAGATGCATGTCGACGGCTTCCGGTTCGACCTCGCGCCCGCGCTGGCCCGGACCGGCCACGTCGTGGACATGAACAGCCACTTCCTGACCGCGATCGGCCAGGACCCCGTGCTGCGGCACGTGAAGCTGATCGCCGAGCCGTGGGACGCCAGCATGGACGGCTACATGGTCGGTCGGTTCCCGCCGCCGTGGTGCGAGTGGAACGACAAGTACCGCGACACGGTGCGCGACTTCTGGCGGGCCCAGTCGGGCGGGATCCGCGACGTGGCGTCCCGGCTGGCCGGGTCCAGCGACCTGTACGCCGATGACGGCCGGTCGCCGTACGCCTCGGTCAACTTCATCACCGCGCACGACGGGTTCACCCTGCGCGACCTCGTCTCCTACAACGAGAAGCACAACGAGGCCAACGGCGAGGACAACCAGGACGGCACCGACAACAACCGGTCCTGGAACTGCGGGGTGGAGGGCGAGACCGACGACCCGGCGATCATCGCGCTGCGCCGCCGGCAGGCCGCGAACCTGATGCTGACGCTGTGCCTGTCCAACGGCGTCCCGATGATCACCGCCGGTGACGAACGGGGTCGCACGCAGCGCGGCAACAACAACGCCTACGGCCAGGACAACGAGATCTCTTGGATGGACTGGCGCCCCGACGACGCGTGGCTCGACATCTACGAGACCACCAAGGCCGCGCTGCGGCTCCGGCGTGAGCACACCGCGCTGCGGCAACGACACTTCCTGGAGGGCCGGCCGACCACCGAGGGCGGCCCGAAGGACCTGGCCTGGGTCCACCCCGAGGGCCGGGAGATGACCGACGCGGACTGGTTCGACGAGAGCCTGCACACGCTCGGCATGTTCGTCTCCGGCGACCCGCTACGGGCACCGGGTCCCCGCGGCGAGCAGCTGCACGACTCGTCGTTCCTGCTGTGGTTCCACGCGCACGCCGAGGCCGGGAAGGTGACCCTGCCCGTGAACGCGTGGGTGCACGCCGGCGTGGTGGTGCTCAGCACCGACGACAACCACCCCGTGGGGTCACGGCTCGAGGCGGGCGAGGTCATCGACATCGCGCCGCGGTCGATGCTGGTGCTGCGCCAGGCCTGACCTCAGAAGTGGTGCTCCGGCGGGACCGCCACGCAGCTGAGCTCGGCCGGTGACGCGAGCATCGGGTGGTTCGGCACGATCCGCACGGTGTACCCGAACGGCCCGGTCTGCGACAGCGCCACGGTCCCCTCGAACCGGTGCCGGCCCGCCTCGTAGGACTCGGCGCAGGACAGCGACTGCGTCTGCGTGTCGGTCAGGTCGACCTCGTGCACGATCCGGCCGTGCACCACCTGTACGTCGACGTCGTCCACGCTGAGCTCGCCGAGGGACGCGAACACCCGCACCTCGAGGTTCGCGCCGAGCTCCGGAGCATCGCCCACGCCGGAGGACTCGACGTGGTCGATCGCCACATCGGCCCATCCCGCACGCACCCGGGCCTTCCACTCCCCCAGCGCCTGTGCGCCCGCGTAGTCACCGTTGAGGGCGCGCGAGCTCGCCGCCGACGGCGTGTAGAGCCGGTTGACGTAGTCACGGACCATCCGGGTGGCGAGCACCTTCGGCCCGAGCGACTTCAGCGTGTGCCGGACCATCTCGATCCACCGCACCGGGATCCCCTCGGCGTCGTTGTCGTAGAACCGCGGAGCGACCTCCTTCTCGATCAGGTCGTAGAGCGCGGTGGCCTCGATGTCGTCGCGATGGTCGGGGTCGTCGACACCGTCGGCGGACGGGATCGCCCACCCGTTGTTGCCGTCGTACCACTCGTCCCACCAGCCGTCGAGGATGGACAGGTTCAGGCCGCCGTTCAGCGCGGCCTTCATGCCGGAGGTGCCGCACGCCTCGTAGGGGCGCAGCGGGTTGTTCAGCCACACGTCGCACCCGGGGTAGAGCGGCTGCGCCATCGCGATGTCGTAGTTGGGCAGGAACACGATCCGGTGCCGCACCTCCGGGTCGTCGGCGAACCGGACGATCTCCTGGATCAGCTTCTTGCCGCCCTCGTCCGCGGGGTGCGACTTGCCGGCGATCACCAGCTGCACGGGGCGCTCCGGGTGCAGCAGGATCCGCTTGAGGCGCTCGGGGTCGCGCAGCATCAGGGTGAGCCGCTTGTACGACGGCACCCGTCGCGCGAAGCCGATCGTCAGCACGTCGGGATCGAGCGCGGAGTCGATCCAGGTCAGCTCGGCCGGCGCGGCACCTCGCTGCTTCCACGACTTCCTCAGCCGCTTGCGGGCATCGGTCACCAGGCACTCGCGCAGGGCCCGTTTGGTGGCCCAGATGTCCTTGCCGGGAACGGTGTCCACGACGTCGAAGACCTGCTCCGGGTTGTCGTCCTCCGGGTCCGAACCCGGCTTGACACCCTGGCTACGGGCCAGGTCGAACACCTCGCGGGCCACCCACGTCGGCGCGTGCACCCCGTTGGTGATCGAGGTGATCGGGCGCTCCTTCGCGTCGAACTGGGGCCACAGGCCGCCGAACATCTCCCGGCTGACCTCGCCGTGCAGCAGCGACACCCCGTTCGCGCGCTGCGCGAGCCGGAAACCCATCACCGCCATGTTGAACACGCCGCGGTCGCCGCCCGGGTAGTCCTCGCGACCGAGCTCGAGGATCTTCTCGACCGGGACCCCCGGACTCGCGTTGTCTCCGCCGAAGTACTGCTCGACCATGTCCCGCGGGAACCGGTCGATGCCCGCCGGGACCGGCGTGTGCGTGGTGAACACCGTCCCGGCGCGAGAGACCTCCAGCGCGGTGGCGAAGTCGAGTCCGGTGTCCTCGGTGAGCTCGCGGATCCGCTCGATGCCGAGGAAGCCGGCGTGGCCCTCGTTGGTGTGGAACACCTCCGGGTCCGGCGCGCCGGTGATCCGGGAGTAGGCGCGCAGTGCCCGCACCCCGCCGACGCCGAGCAGCATCTCCTGCCGCAGCCGGTGCTCGGTGGTCCCGCCGTACAGCCGATCGGTGACCTCGCGGATCACGTCGCTGTTCTCCTCCACGTCGGAGTCCAGGAGGAGCAGCGGGACCCGGCCGACCTGGGCGATCCAGATCCGGGCGGTGAGCGACTCACCGCCGGGCAGGCCGAACGAGATCTTCGCCGGCGTGCCGTCCGGCTCCCGGAGGATGGAGATCGGCAGGCCGTCGGGGTCGAGGATCGGGTACGTCTCCTGCTGCCACCCCTCGCGGGAGAGCGACTGGCGGAAGTACCCGTGCCGGTAGAGGAGGCCGACACCGACGATCGGGACGCCGAGGTCGCTCGCGGTCTTGAGGTGGTCCCCGGCCAGGATGCCGAGGCCGCCGGAGTACTGCGGCAACACGGCGGTGATGCCGAACTCGGGCGAGAAGTAGGCGATCGAGCGCGGAGCCGACTCCCCGAGCGACTGGCACCAACGCTCGCCGGTCAGGTAGTGCTCGAGGTCCGCGCGGGCCCTCCCGAGCATGCCCATGAACGCCTCGTCCTCGACAAGCTGCCGCAGCCGCTTGGCCGAGACGGAGCCGAGCAGCCGCACCGGATCATGGCCGGAGGTCTCCCAGATGTCCGGGTCGATGGCGGCGAACAGGTCCTGTGTCTCGGGGTGCCAGGACCAGCGCAGGTTGTTCACGAGGTCGCCGAGCGGCTTCAGCGGCTCGGGCAGGACGGGACGGACGGTGAACCGGCGGATAGCTCTCACCCCCTGACCGTAACCAACGCGGGTTGATCGCTCCAACAGGCGGTAGACATTCGTCGGACCGCCCTTCCGTTGATCGTTCCAACCGCTACTTGCATGGTCTTGTCCGGATGGGGCAGGTTGAAGGCATGGTTGGTCGAATCCCCATCACGGATGTCACCCCCGTCGTCGACTGCGGTCGCTACCCGGCCAAGGCAGCGGTCGGCGAGCCGTTCACCGTCACCGCACTCGTGTTCCGCGAGGGCCACGACGCGCTGAACGCCGACGTCGTGCTGACCGACCCGCACGGCGTACGACGACCTTGGATCCGGATGACCAAGGACCCGGAGGAGCCGGACCTGTGGAGCGCGGAGGTCAGCGCCGACGAGCCGGGGCCCTGGACGTTCGAGGTCGAGGGGTGGGGAGACCCGGTCGCGACGTGGCGGCACGCCTCCGAGATCAAGATCCCGGCGGGGATCGACGTCGACCTGATGTTCGCCGAAGGCGCGCTTCTGCTGGAGCGGATCGCCGAGAACCTCCCCCGCAAGGGCGCCGAGCGGCAGGCGATCGCCGACGCGCTGAAGGGGATCAAGGACACGAACCGGCCGGACGCGGTCCGGTACGCCGCCGCGACCTCCCCCGCCGTCGACGAGGTGCTCGCCCGTCACCCGCTGCGCGAGCTGGTGACCAGCGCGGGTCCGTACCCCTTCTACGTCGACCGCACCCGCGCCCTGTTCGGGTCGTGGTACGAGTTCTTCCCCCGCTCCGAGGGCGCCGTCATGGACGAGCGGACCGGGAAGGCCGTCTCGGGCACGTTCCGGACGGCCGCCAAGCGGCTCGACGCGGTCGCCGCGATGAAGTTCGACATCATCTACCTTCCGCCGATCCACCCGATCGGGAAGATCAACCGGAAGGGCCCGAACAACACCCTGGTCACCGAGGAAGGTGATCCCGGCTCACCGTGGGCGATCGGCTCGGACGAAGGCGGCCACGACGCCGTACACCCCGACCTCGGCACGCTCGAGGACTTCGACGCGTTCGTGCGGCGCGCCAACGAGCTCGGCCTGGAGGTCGCCCTCGACCTGGCGCTCCAGGCGGCACCGGACCACCCCTGGGTGAAGTCCAACCCGGAGTGGTTCACCACCCGCGCCGACGGCAGCATCGCCTACGCGGAGAACCCGCCGAAGAAGTACCAGGACATCTACCCGGTCAACTTCGACAACGACCCGAAGGGCATCTACGCCGAGGTGCTCCGGGTGGTCCGGCACTGGATGGCGCACGGCGTACGCGTGTTCCGGGTCGACAACCCGCACACCAAGCCGGTCGAGTTCTGGGAGTGGCTGCTCGGGGAGATCCGCAAGACCGACCCGGACGTGATCTTCCTGTCCGAGGCGTTCACCAAGCCGGCGATGATGCGCACTCTCGCCGCGATCGGCTTCCACCAGTCCTACACCTACTTCACGTGGCGCAACGCCAAGTGGGAGCTCGAGGCCTATCTCAACGAGCTGTCCCGCGAGACCAGCCACGTGCTGCGCCCGAACCTGTTCGTGAACACCCCGGACATCCTGCACGCCTACCTGCAGTACGGCGGGCCGGCGGCGTTCAAGATCCGCGCCGCGATCGCCGCCACGGCCTCCCCGTCCTGGGGTGTCTACGCCGGCTTCGAGCTGTTCGAGCACGTCGCGGTCAAGCCGGGCAGCGAGGAGTACCTCGACTCGGAGAAGTACCAGATCCGGATCCGCGACTGGGAGGCCGCCGAGGCGGAGGGGCGCACCCTCGCGCCGTACATCACCCGGTTGAACCAGATCCGCCGCGAGCACCCCGCCCTGCAGCAGCTGCGGAACCTGACCGTCCACTCCAGCGACGACGAGTCGATGCTGGTGTTCTCCAAGCAGACCGGGGACGACACCGTGATCGTCGTGGTCAACGTCGACCCGCACGCGCCACGTGAGACCACCGTGCACCTGAACATGCCGGCGCTGGGCATGGACTGGCAGGACACCTTCGTGGTCCACGACGAGCTGACCGACCAGACCTGGCGCTGGGGCGAGCGCAACTACGTCCGTCTCGACCCCTACCACGAGCCCGCGCACGTCCTCACCGTTCGGAGGCCCAGCCTGTGACAGAGCCCGTGACCGACCAGATGCCGGAGACGGCCGAGGGGCTTCCCGCCCATGAACCGGACTGGTTCAAGACCGCGGTCTTCTACGAGGTGCTGGTCCGCTCGTTCAAGGACTCCAACGGCGACGGCATCGGTGACTTCAAGGGGCTGACCGAGAAGCTCGACTACCTCGACTGGCTCGGCGTGGACTGCCTGTGGGTGCCGCCGTTCTTCACCTCGCCGCTGCGTGACGGCGGCTACGACGTGGCCGACTACACCGACATCCTGCCCGAGGTCGGCACCGTCGACGACTTCCACGAGTTCCTCGACGCGGCGCACGCCCGGGGCATCCGGGTGATCATCGACTTCGTGATGAACCACACCTCTGACCAGCACCCGTGGTTCCAGGAGTCGCGACGGGACCCCGACGGCCCGTTCGGCGACTTCTACGTGTGGTCGGACACCGACGAGCTCTACGAGGACGCCCGGATCATCTTCGTCGACACCGAGCCGTCGAACTGGACGTGGGACCCGGTCCGGCAGCAGTACTTCTGGCACCGCTTCTACAGTCACCAGCCGGACCTGAACTTCGACAACCCCAAGGTCCACCAGGCGATGTTCGAGGCGCTGAGGTTCTGGCTGGACATGGGTATCGACGGCTTCCGCCTCGACGCGGTCCCCTACCTCTACGAGCGCCGGGGCACCAACGGCGAGAACCTCAAGGAGACCCACGAGTTCCTCAAGCAGGTCCGCACGTACGTCGACGAGCACTACCCCGACCGAGTGCTGCTGGCGGAGGCGAACCAGTGGCCGGCCGACGTCGTCGACTACTTCGGCGACTTCGAGAAGGGCGGCGACGAGTGTCACATGTGCTTCCACTTCCCGGTGATGCCGCGCATCTTCATGGCGGTCCGCCGTGAGTCGCGGTTCCCGATCTCGGAGATCCTCGAGCAGACCCCGGCGATCCCCGACAACTGCCAGTGGGGCATCTTCCTGCGCAACCACGACGAGCTGACCCTGGAGATGGTCGCCGACGAGGACCGCGACTACATGTGGGACGAGTACGCCAAGGACCCGCGGATGAAGGCGAACATCGGCATCCGCCGCCGGCTCGCCCCCCTGCTCGACAACGACATCAACCAGATGGAGCTGTTCACCGCCCTGCTGCTGTCGCTGCCCGGCTCACCGGTCCTCTACTACGGCGACGAGATCGGGATGGGCGACAACATCTGGCTCGGTGACCGCGACGGCGTGCGCACCCCGATGCAGTGGACGCCCGATCGCAACGCCGGGTTCTCGGTCGCCACCCCGGGCCGGCTGCACCTGCCGGTGATCCAGGACCCGGTGTTCGGCTACCAGCGCGTCAACGTCGAGACCGAGCTGGAAAACGCCTCCTCGCTGCTGCACTGGACCCGGCGGATGATCAACGCCCGCAAGAAGCACCCCTCGTTCGGGATGGGCACCTTCACCGACCTCGGGGGATCCAACCCGAGCGTGCTCAGCTACATGCGCGAGTACACCGACGGCGACAGCTCCGACCTCGTCCTGTGCGTGAACAACCTGTCCCGGTTCCCGCAGCCGGTCGAGCTCGACCTGCGGCGCTGGGAAGGCATCGAACCCGTCGAGCTGCTCGGCGGTGTCCGGTTCCCGCAGATCGGCGAGCTGCCCTACCTGCTCACGCTCGGCGCCTACGGCTTCTACTGGTTCCGGCTGCCGCAGCCGGTAGCGGAGGAAGGGGGCGCTCCCTCGTGACCGCCGCTCTCGAGCAGTTCATCGGCTCCGCCCGCTGGTTCGGCGGCAAGGGCCGGACGTTCACCGTCGGAGAAGTACGTCGGCTCGGCTGGCTGAACGGGTCCGCGGACCCCGACGCCCCGCGGGCCCGGATCGAGCTCGCCACCGTCGAGTACGACGACGGGTCCAGCGACCTCTACCAGCTCCCGTTGGCCTACTACACCCAGGTCCAGGACCGGCTCGAGCACGCGCTGGTCGGCGAGTGGCAGGACGAGGAGCTGGGGCAGGTGTTCGTCTACGACGCCCTGCAGGACCGGGCCGCCGCGGCGCTGTGGCTCGAGGCGTTCGAGGCACGCGCCCGGCTCGACGACCTCGTCTTCCACCGGCTCGAGGGCCACGAGCTCGACACCGACGTGTACTCGTCGCTGTTCTCCGGCGAGCAGAGCAACTCCTCGGTGCGGTTCGGCGAGGACAGCCTGATGAAGGTCTTCCGCAAGATCACACCGGGCCGCAACCCCGACGTCGAGATCCACGAGGCGCTCACCAAGGCGGACAACGAGCACGTGGCTGCGCTCTACGGCTGGCTCGAGACGCCCGCCCGGGACTCCGACGAGCCGATGCAGCTCGCGATGCTCCAGCAGTTCCTGCGCACCGCCAGCGACGGCTGGGACCTCGCGCTCGCCAGCGTCCGCGACCTGTTCGCCGAGGCCGACCTGCACGCCGACGAGGTCGGGGGCGACTTCGCCGCGGAGTCGCACCGGCTGGGCATGGCCACGGCCGAGGTCCACGACGCGCTCGCCGCGCACTTCCCCACCGAGACCTGGGGCAAGGAGCAGCTCGCCGAGCTGGCCGCTGCCATGGACCAGCGGCTGGACGCGGCCATCGAGGTGGTTCCCGCCCTCGACGCGCACGCCGACGGGCTGCGGGCAGCGTTCGAGGCGGTGGCCGGCCTGAGCGAGCCGGTCGTCGTACAACGGATCCATGCCGACTTCCACCTCGGCCAGACGCTGCGCACCGTCCGCGGCTGGAAGATCGTCGACTTCGAGGGCGAGCCGGCCAAGCCGCTGTCCGAGCGGGTCCGGCCCGACTCGGCCTGGCGCGACGTAGCCGGCATGCTCCGCTCGTTCGACTACGCCGCGCACGCGGTCGAGGCCGACGTCCAGGAGGCGGGCGCCCAGATCGAGTACCGCGCGACCGAGTGGGTCGAGCGCAACAGCACGGCGTTCCTCGAGGGGTACGTCGAGGCCAGCGACCGCACCGAGAGCGGTGAGCTCTCCGCCGACCAGTTGGTGCTGCTCCGTGCCTACGAGGTCGACAAGGCCGTCTACGAGACCGTGTACGAGGCGCGCAACCGGCCCGACTGGATCACCATCCCGTTGTCCGCGATCGAACGGCTCACCCAGTCCGACGTCGAGCGCCCGGAGGCGAGCAGCTGATGAGCAAGACCCTGCCACTGGACAAGGCCGTCCTCGGCCAGATCATCACCGGCGAGCACGGTGACCCCCACGCCGTGCTCGGCGCGCACAAGCACGACGGGGCGGTCACCGTCCGGGTGCTGCGGCCGTTGGCCGAGTCGGTCGCCGTCGTGCACGGCGGCGGGCGGGTCGAGCTCGAGCACGAGCACGAGGGCGTGTGGGCCGGCGTGCTCGACGTGCCCGAGCCGCCGGACTACCGGCTCGAGGTCACCTATGCCGGCGGCACCCCGCACCAGGTCGATGACGCCTACCGCTACCTGCCCACGCTCGGCGAGATGGACCTGCACCTGATCAACGAGGGTCGCCACGAGCAGCTCTGGGAGGTCCTCGGCGCCCACGTCCGTCGCTACGACAGTGTCCAGGGGCCGATCATGGGGACGTCCTTCGCGGTCTGGGCGCCGCACGCCAGGGGCGTCCGGGTGAAGGGCGACTTCAACAGCTGGGACGGCCGCGAGCACCCGATGCGGCAGATGGGCGTCTCCGGCGTCTGGGAGCTGTTCGTCCCCGGCGTCGGCACCGGCACCCAGTACAAGTTCCTGATCCTCGGCGCGGACGGCCAGTGGCGGGAGAAGGCCGACCCGATGGCGTTCCACACCGAGACGCCGCCGCAGACCTCCTCGGTGGTGTTCGAGTCCGGCTACTCCTGGGCCGACGAGACCTGGATGACCCGGCGCGCCGAGGGCGGCCAGCACGAGAAGCCGATGTCGGTCTACGAGATGCATCTCGGCTCCTGGCGCAAGCACCACGACGGGCGGCCGTACACCTACGGCGAGCTGGCCGACCACCTGGTTCCCTACCTGCAGGAGCTCGGCTTCACGCACGTCGAGCTCATGCCACCCATGGAGCACCCGTTCGGAGGCTCGTGGGGCTACCAGGTCACGTCGTACTTCGCCCCGACCTCCCGCTTCGGCACGCCCGACGACTTCCGCCACCTGGTCGACCGGCTGCACCAGGCCGGGATCGGCGTGATCGTGGACTGGGTCCCGGCCCACTTCCCCAAGGACGAGTTCGCGCTCGCCCGGTTCGACGGCACCCCGCTCTACGAGGACCCGAACCCGGACCGCGGAGAGCACCCCGACTGGGGCACCTACATCTTCAACTTCGGCCGCAAGGAGGTCCGCAACTTCCTGGTCGCCAACGCGCTGTACTGGCTCGAGGAGTTCCACATCGACGGGCTCCGGGTGGACGCGGTCGCGTCGATGCTCTACCTCGACTACTCCCGCGAGGACGGCCAGTGGAGCCCGAACGTGTACGGCGGGCGCGAGAACCTCGAGGCCGTCTCGTTCCTGCAGGAGATGAACGCGACCTGCTACAAGCGGGTGCCCGGGGCGATGACGATCGCGGAGGAGTCGACGTCCTGGCCCGGCGTGACCCGGCCGACCCACCTCGGCGGGCTCGGGTTCGGGTTCAAGTGGAACATGGGCTGGATGCACGACAGCCTGGGCTACATCCAGAACGACCCGGTGCACCGGCAGTACCACCACCAGCAGATGACGTTCTCGCTGGTGTACGCCTACTCCGAGAACTACATCCTGCCGATCAGCCACGACGAGGTCGTGCACGGCAAGGGCTCGCTGCTGCGGAAGATGCCGGGCGACCGGTGGCGGCAGCTGGCCAACCTCCGCGCGTATCTCGCCTACATGTGGGCGCATCCCGGCAAGCAGCTGCTGTTCATGGGCTCGGAGTTCGCCCAGGAGTCGGAGTGGGCCGAGAGCCGCGAGCTCGACTGGTGGCTGCTCGACCACGTCGAGCACCGCGGGGTGCAGTCGCTGGTGCGCGACCTGAACCACGTGTACGCCGACACCCCGGCCCTGTGGTCGCTCGACCAGGACCCGACCGGGTTCGCCTGGATCGACGCCAACGACGCGACCAACAACGTGTTCAGCTTCGTCCGCCGCGGCAAGGACGACTCGCTGCTGGCCTGCATCGCCAACTTCGCGGCCGTCCCCCACGAGAACTACCGGATCGGCCTGCCTGAGGCGGGCCCGTGGCGGGAGGCGCTGAACAGCGACGCCGAGGCCTACTACGGCTCCGGTGTCGGGAACCTCGGTGCGGTCACGGCGACCCCCGAGTCCTGGCACGGCCAGCCGGCGTCGGCCACGTTGCGGGTGCCACCGCTGGGGACGCTCTGGCTAAGGTTCGAGGGTGACTCGTCCGCCAGCTGACCATGCCCCGCAACCGGAGCTGACCGACGGCGTCATCGTGCTTCGCCCCTGGCGCGAGGAGGACATCGAGCCCGCGCGGCTCGGCCACGACGAGGAGATCGCCTACTGGTTCGGCTTCGACGCGGTGGTCCCCTCCTACGAGCAGCACAAGAAGGCGGTCGAGCGCTGGCAGGCCGGCTACCGGGACCGGTCCCTGGTCGGCTTCGTGATCGAGCACGACGGTCGTCCGGTGGGCAGCGTGGACGTGCGCGACAAGGGCGACCAGGTGGGCGAGCTGTCCTGGACGCTGTACGCCGGCCACCGCGGTCACGGCTACGCCACCCGGGCGGTGCGGATGCTGGTCGACTACGCGATCGACCAGCTCGGGATGACCCGGGTGGAGGCGCGGGTGGACCCCGAGAACCACAGGTCCCTCCGGGTGGCCACCCGGGCGGGGCTGCGCCGGGAGGGCATCGTCCGCGGCCGCGGGGACCGCAAGGGCGCCACCGGCCACGTGCTGCTGGCCCGGCTGGCGGACGACCCGCCGATCACCGATCCGGACAGCTTCCGCGCCCTGCTGAACTCGTTCCTGCCGCGCAAGCGGGCGATCTCGCAGATGCTGATCCGCGACCCCGAGGACCGGGTGCTGCTGTGCCGGCTGACCTACAAGCAGGACTGGGACCTCCCCGGCGGCGTGGTCGAGGTGCACGAGTCTCCGCAGCTCGCGGTGTCCCGGGAGATCGAGGAGGAGCTGGCCCTCGACATCAAGGCCGGCTCGCTGCTGCTCACCGACTGGCTGCCGACCTGGGGCGGGTGGGACGACGCGATCTGCCTGGTCTTCGACGGCGGCGTGCACGAGCCGTCGCTGGTGGACCAGGTCGTCGCCCAGCCCCGGGAGATCGTGTCCGCCCAGTTCTGCACCCTTGACGAGGTCCGCGAGCACTGCGCGGACTTCACCGCCCGGCGGATCGAGTCCGCGTTGGCCGCGGCCACAGGTGGCGGCCCGACGTACACCGAGTCCGGCCGCTGAGTTGTCAGCCCCTGTGACCGCTATAGCGCTCGCAGGGCCTGACAACTCGGTCAGAACAGGGCGTTGGCGAGGTTCTGCCGGCCCTTGAGGACCCGTGGGTCGTCGTTGCCGACGGCGGCGAACAGGCCGAGCAGGTGGGTGCGGGCCTGGTCGCGCTCGTCTCCGGAGGTACGACGCACCAGCTCGATCAGCCTGCCGAAGGCGTCGTCGACGTGTCCGCCGAGGAGGTCGAGGTCGGCCGCCAGGGTCTGGGACCCGACGTCATCGGGGTTCTCGGCCGCGGCGGAGCGGACCGCCTGCGGGTCGACGCTCGCCGTGCGCTGCAGCACCTGGGCCATCGCCAGCCCGCCCGCGGCCTCGACGTCGGCGGGGTTGGCGTCGACGAGCTTCTGGTACTCCGCGACGGCCCGGTCGATGTCGCCCTCGGCGAGCGCGTCCTGCGCGGGCGCGTAGCGCGGGTCCACCTGCTCCTCGGCGCCGTCCTCCTCGACGGGTGCGGCGCCGCGCGGCTGGACGCGTCCGGTCATCCCCTGGGCCGCGGCGGCCTGGAGGACCTGGCCGAGCAGGGCGCGCAGCTCCTCGAGCGGCGGGGCGTCCTGCAGCAGCGGGGCCAGCTGGCCACCCATCGCCAGCGCGACCAGCGGCACCGACGGGATCTGCAGCGCCTGCGCGATGCCAGGTGCCGCGTCCACGTCGACCTTGCCGAGCAGGAAGCGGCCCTCGAACTCGTCGGCGAGGGTGTCCAGGTCCTGGGCCAGGGTGACGCTGGCGGGCATCTGCGCGGAGTAGAAGACCAGGACGACCGGCGCGTTGGTGGCGCCCTGCATCTCGGCCTGGAAGTTCTGCTCGTTCAGCTCGACCGAGTAGGAGCCGGCCGGGCCGCCCGCGGGGGCTCCGGGCGCCGACCCGGCTGGCGGCGTGGCGGGTCGCT
>DATFGA010000305.1:0-3288 GCA_035249775.1 Nocardioidaceae bacterium
GCAACAGCGAGTTGAAGATGTCGGGGTGGGCCTTCTCGACCTCGTCGAACAGCACCACCGAGAACGGCTTGCGCCGGACCTTCTCGGTGAGCTGGCCGCCCTCCTCGTAGCCGACGTAGCCGGGAGGCGAGCCGAACAGCCTTGAAACGGTGTGCTTCTCCGAGAACTCGCTCATGTCGAGCTGGATCAGCGCGTCCTCGTCGCCGAACAGGAACTCCGCGAGCGTCTTGGACAGCCAGGTCTTACCGACACCGGACGGGCCGGCGAAGATGAACGAGCCACCGGGGCGCTTCGGGTCCTTGAGACCGGCACGGGTACGACGGATCGCCCGCGACAGCGCCTTGACGGCCTCCTCCTGGCCGATCACGCGCTTGTGCAGCTCGTCCTCCATCTTGAGCAGCCGGGTCGACTCCTCCTCGGACAGCTTCACGATCGGGATGCCCGTCGCCACGGCGAGCACCTCGGCGATCAGCTCCTCGTCGACCTCCGCGACGACGTCCATGTCGCCGGCCTTCCACTGCTTCTCGCGCTCGCTCTTGGCTATGATGAGCTTCTTCTCCTCATCGCGCAGCGACGCGGCAGCCTCGAAGTCCTGGCTGTCGATGGCGCCTTCCTTGCGGCGGCGTACGTCGGCGATCTTGTCGTCGAACTCGCGCAGGTCCGGCGGAGCGGTCATCCGGCGGATCCGCAGCCGGGAGCCGGCCTCGTCGATCAGGTCGATCGCCTTGTCCGGCAGGAACCGGTCGGAGACGTAGCGGTCGGCCAGCGTCGCGGCCGAGACCAGCGCCTCGTCGGTGATCGTCACCCGGTGGTGCGCCTCGTAGCGGTCACGCAGGCCCTTGAGGATCTCGATCGTGTGCGCGATCGACGGCTCCTGGACCTGGATCGGCTGGAACCGGCGCTCGAGCGCGGCGTCCTTCTCGAGGTGCTTGCGGTACTCGTCGAGCGTCGTCGCGCCGATCGTCTGCAGCTCGCCGCGGGCCAGCATCGGCTTGAGGATGGAGGCCGCGTCGATGGCGCCCTCGGCGGCACCCGCGCCGACCAGGGTGTGCAGCTCGTCGATGAACAGCACGATGTCGCCGCGGGTCTTGATCTCCTTGAGCACCTTCTTCAGGCGTTCCTCGAAGTCACCGCGGTAGCGCGAGCCGGCGACCAGCGAACCGAGGTCGAGGCTGTAGATCTGCTTGTCCTTCAGCGTCTCCGGTACGTCGCCCCGCACGATCGCCTGGGCGAGGCCCTCGACGCAGGCGGTCTTGCCGACGCCGGGCTCCCCGATCAGCACCGGGTTGTTCTTGGTGCGCCGCGAGAGCACCTGCATCACGCGCTCGATCTCCTTCTCGCGCCCGATCACCGGGTCGAGCTTGCCCTCGCGCGCGGCCTGCGTGTAGTTGCGGCCGAACTGGTCGAGGACCAGCGAGGAGGACGGCGCGCCCTCGGGGGCGGTGCCGGCGGTCGCGGTCTCCTTGCCCTGGAAACCCGACAGCAGCTGGATCACCTGCTGGCGGACCCGGTTCAGGTCCGCGCCGAGCTTGACCAGGACCTGGGCCGCGACGCCCTCGCCCTCGCGGATCAGGCCGAGCAGGATGTGCTCGGTGCCGATGTAGTTGTGCCCGAGCTGAAGCGCCTCGCGCAGCGAGAGCTCGAGGACCTTCTTGGCGCGCGGGGTGAAGGGGATGTGACCACTGGGGGCCTGCTGGCCCTGGCCGATGATCTCCTCGACCTGCGCGCGCACCGCCTCGAGCGAGATGCCCAGGCTCTCGAGCGCCTTCGCGGCGACGCCCTCACCCTCGTGGATCAGACCCAAGAGGATGTGCTCGGTGCCGATGTAGTTGTGGCTGAGCATCCTGGCTTCCTCTTGCGCCAGAACGACCACCCGACGGGCTCGGTCTGTGAACCGCTCGAACATATCTTTCCATCGCTCCTTGCAGTGGTCACCGCCGACGCTGCGACGGGGCCTTCCTATTCGTGCACTCTAGTCCGCACGGATAGTGATGTCTGTGCCCCGATTCCGGTCTGTGAATCGGGTGTACGACGGGTACAACCCCTGCTTCAGCCTACGTGTTCCCACGGCAGCGCCGAAGTTGATCGCCCAGAGCGAACACGGGCGCGGAAGGCGAGCGTGAAAAGGGTCAGTGAGCGGCGGCGTACGCCTCGCGAACCTCGGCCGAGACCCGGCCCCGGTCCGGCACGTCCCAGCCGTTGTCCCGGGCCCACTGCCGGATGTCGGCCGCGGCGGTGCCGCCCCCTGCGGCGCGCTGTCCCTTGCGCTTGCGGCCCCCGACCTTGCGTCCTGCGTCGATGTACTGCCCGAGCTGACTGCGGAGCTCGTCGGCGTTCTTCTTCGACAGGTCGATCTCGTAATCCACCCCGTCGAGTCCGAAAGTGACGGTCTCGTCGGCATCATTTCCGTCGAGGTCGTCCACCAGAACGACATTCACGCGCTGTGCCATATTCATTCCCTCCGAGGTGATTCACCTCATGATTTTCCTGCCCCGGCCCAATACTTGTAAAGAAGATAGCGCACTAAAACTCGTTCATTTGACCGGATACCGAAAATTGCATTCCAGGACCGCCTAATAGAGCCGTCCTGAATATCGGGTTAACCGGACAATGCGAGAAATGTCCGTCACCCCACCGCCTCATCCCGGCGCCGGAACAGCGGTGCCGTAGCCTTCCCGGATGGCGCTGTCACTGCGACGCCCGGTGGGCAGGCTCCTCGTCCGCGCGGGTTACGAGATCCACAAGGTCGACGAGGACCTGTGGCTGCTCCGCCGGCCTGGGGCCAAGGAGCCGGTGATCGTCGAGCGCCTGGACAAGACCACCTGGACCGTGCAGCGCAAGCGCAAGGACCGCCGCAAGGTCATCCCGGTCGGGCCGCCCGAGCTCCGCACCCACCTGCTCACCCAGGAGCGCCGAGCACCGGTGCCGATGAGCAAGCGACAGCGGGCGTTGGGTGACTACCTCGCCCACGAGCTGATCGCGACCACGCTGCGGGAGCTACGGGTCAACTGCGTGCTCGACGTCGGCGCCAACGTGGGTCAGTACGCCCAGGGCCTGCGCGAGGCGGGCTACACCGGGCGGATCGCGTCCTTCGAGCCGATCGCCGACCTGGCCGCCTCGCTGCGCGACAAGGCCAGCCGTGACCCCGACTGGCTGGTGTTCAACTGCGCGCTCGGTGACGAGCCCGGCGAGGCGCAGATCAACGCCGTTCCGGGCACGATGAGCTCCCTGCTGCCCTCGAGCGAGTTCGGCAAGGACTGGTCGGACAAGCTCCAGGAGACGCACCCC
>DATFGA010000306.1:0-2317 GCA_035249775.1 Nocardioidaceae bacterium
AGGGCTTGCGGGGTGCCATGTGCTGTGTAATATTGCACTCTCACCGACTGTTCCTAGGAGAGCACTGATGTCAGCCCCCGCGCAGCCCGCCGCCCAGCCGTGGCACGGCGTCCTCGTCGCCACCGCACTGCCGTTCACCGATGACCTGGCCGTCGACTACGACGCCTACGCCGAGCACGTCCGCTGGCTCGCGGACAACGGCTGCCAGGGCGTCGTGCCGAGCGGGTCCCTCGGCGAGTACCAGGTGCTCACCCCGGAGGAGCGGGCCAAGGTCGTCGAGGTCGCGGTCGAGGCCTCCCCCGAGGGCTTCGTGGTGATGCCCGGCGTCGGCGCCTACGGTGCGCTGGAGTCGCGCCGGTGGGCCGAGCAGGCCGCCGAGGCCGGCGCCCAGGTGGTGATGGCGCTGCCGCCGAACACCTACCGCGGCGACGAGCGTGCGGTCATGGAGCACTTCCGCGAGATCAACAAGGCCGGGCTGCCGGTCACCGCCTACAACAACCCGATCGACACCAAGACCGACCTGAACCCGACGCTGCTGGCCTCGCTCTACAACGAGGGGCTGATCGTCGCGGTCAAGGAGTTCAGCGGCGACGTACGGCGTGCCTACGAGATCTCCGAGCTGGCGCCGGGACTCGACCTGATGATCGGCACCGACGACGTGGTCCTCGAGGTCGGCCTGGCCGGCGCCAAGGGCTGGGTCGCCGGCTACACCAACGCCTTCCCGAAGGCCACCGTCGAGCTCTACCAGGCCTCCGTGGCCGGTGACCTGGAGAAGGCGATGCCGCTCTACCGCACCCTGCACCCGCTGCTGCGCTGGGACTCCAAGACCGAGTTCGTCCAGGCGATCAAGCTGTCGATGGACATCGTCGGCCGCAAGGGTGGCGTGTGCCGTCCGCCGCGGCAGACGCTGCTGCCCGAGCAGGAGCAGTCCGTGCGGGCGGCCACCGAGGCGGCCCTCGAAGCCGGTCTAGGCTGACCGACGTGCGTTCCCGCCGCGTCTTCCACGCCGTCGACTCGCACACCGAGGGGATGCCCACCCGGGTGATCACCGGCGGTGTGGGGGCGCTGCCCGGTGCCACCATGTTCGAGCGCCGGCAGTGGTTCATCGACAACAGCGACGAGCTCCGCACGCTGCTGATGTACGAGCCGCGCGGGCACGCGTCGATGTCCGGCGCGATCCTGCAGCCACCGACCCGGCCGGACGCCGACTGGGGTGTCCTCTACATCGAGGTCTCCGGGTGCCTGCCCATGTGCGGGCACGGCACCATCGGGGTGGCCACGGTGCTGGTGGAGACCGGGATGGTCGAGGTGACCGAGCCGGTCACCACCATCCGGCTGGACACCCCCGCCGGTCTGGTGGTGGCCGAGGTCGCCGTCGAGGACGGTGCCGCCAAGGCGGTCACCATCCGCAACGTGCCCTCGTTCAGCCACGCGCTGGACGCCGTGGTCGACGTGCCGGGACTCGGGAAGGTCCGCTACGACCTCGCGTACGGCGGCAACTTCTACGCGATGGTCGAGCTGGCCGAGCTCGGCCTCCCGTTCGACCGCGCCGAGAAGCAGCGGCTGCTCGACGCCGGCCTGGCGATCATGGCCGCGATCAACGAGCAGGACCTGCCGGTGCACCCGGAGAACCCGCAGATCACCGGCTGCCACCACGTGCAGCTGGTGGCACCGGGGTCGGACGCGAAGCACTCCCGGCACGCGATGGCGATCCACCCCGGCTGGTTCGACCGGAGCCCGTGCGGCACCGGCACCAGCGCCCGGATGGCGCAGCTGCACGCCCGGGGCGAGCTCGACCTGCACACCGACTTCGTCAACGAGTCGTTCATCGGCACGACCTTCACCGGACGGCTGGTCGAGGAGACCCACCTGGCCGACGGCCGCACGGCGGTCGTGCCGACCATCACCGGCCGCGCCTGGATCACCGGCACGGCGCAGTACCTGATCGATCCCGAAGACCCGTTCCCAGCCGGCTTCCTCCTCTGAGAGAGCCATCAGGAGTTCCCGTGATTGCCAGCTATTCACCCCAGCAGCCCAAGGACCTCGTCGTCGAGGTCGCCGAGACCACACCGGAGCAGGTGCGGACGGCGTTCGAGACCGCTCGCGCCGCGCAGCCGGGATGGGGCCACGGACCTGCGGCCGCCCGGGCGACCGCCCTCGCCGCCGCCGCGGACGCGGTGGCCGGTGCCGCCGACGAGCTCACCGACCTGGTCGTCCGCGAGGTCGGCAAGCCCCTCGGCGAGGCCCGCGGTGAGGTGGCCCGCTCGGTGGCGATCCTGCGCTACTACGCCCAGCAGGTGTTCGACCCGGTCGGCGC
>DATFGA010000307.1:0-8813 GCA_035249775.1 Nocardioidaceae bacterium
CGACGTGCAGGGTGGCAGCGCGCCGCAGGTGTTCGCCGCCACCGGGCGCTGGCGCGACGTGCGCGACAACCCCGACCTGGCAGGTCGCTCCCGGTATGTCACCGCGCGACTGGCACGATGACGTCGTGATCAAACGGTTCGACATGGCGGACGAGACCGCGCGCGAGGAGGGCCTCGCCGCGGCCGCGCTCGCGGTCCAGCGCGGAGAGCTCGTGGTGCTGCCCACCGACACGGTCTACGGCGTGGGCGCGGACGCGTTCGACCCGGCCGCGGTGCGCCGGCTGCTGGCGGCGAAGGGTCGCGGCCGTGACATGCCGCCACCGGTCCTGGTCTCGGCCGCGACCACGCTCGACGCCCTCGCGGTCGGCATCCCGTCCTACGCCCGTGCGCTGATCGACGCGTTCTGGCCCGGACCGCTGACCCTGGTCTGCCGGCAGCAGCCGTCCTTGCAGTGGGACCTCGGCGACACCCGGGGCACGGTGGCGGTGCGGATGCCCGACCACGAGGTGGCCCATGCCCTGCTCGCGCGGACCGGCCCGCTCGCGGTCAGCAGCGCCAACCGGACCGGGCGGCCGGCCGCGACCGACGCCGACGAGGCCGAGTCGATGCTCGGCGCCTCCGTCGCGGTGCTGCTCGACGACGGTCCGGCCGCGGGACCGGTTCCCTCGACGATCGTCGACGCGACCAACCCGGACAAGGGACGGGTGCTCCGGCTCGGCGCACTCTCCCTGGAGCGGCTCAACGAGGTGGTCGAGCCGATCGGCGGCAGCATCGTGGACGAGGGGTAGCCCGGCCTCGTGCGCGAGTACCTGACCGTCCTCCTGGTCGCCGCCGTGGTCACCTACCTGCTGGGGGTGATCGCCCGCGAGGTGGCGCTGCGCACCGGTGCGGTGGCCAAGGTCCGCGACCGCGACGTGCACGCGGTGCCGATTCCCTACTTCGGCGGTGTCGCGATGCTCGGCGGGCTCGGCGCCGGCTACCTGGTGGCGCGTGAGCTGCCGTTCCTGTCGCTGAGCGCCGACCGGCTGTTCCGCGACGCGGGGGTCGTGCTGCTCGCCGGCAGCCTGGTCTGCGCGGTCGGGGTGCTCGACGACCTGTTCGACCTGGATGCGATCACCAAGCTCGGCGGCCAGGTGCTCGCCGCCGCCCTGCTGCCGCTGTTCGAGGTGCAGTACTACGCCTTCCAGGTCCCCGGCCGCGGGCAGTTCACCCTCGACAACGCCCAGGCCGCGCTGCTCACGGTGGTGGTCGTGGTGGCGACGATCAACGCGGTCAACTTCGTCGACGGGCTCGACGGGCTGGCCGCCGGGGTGGTCGGCATCGGCGCGGTCGCGTTCTTCCTGTTCAGCTACAAGCTCGCCGACGCCAACAACGAGACGCTGGCGATCACGGCGGCGCTGCTCACCGCCGCGCTCGGCGGGGCCTGTCTCGGCTTCCTGCCGCACAACTTCTTCCCTGCCCGGCTGTTCATGGGCGACTCCGGCTCGATGCTGATCGGGCTGGTGCTGGCCGGTTCCGCGCTGAGCCTCACCAGCCAGTTCGCCTCCGTCGACCTGACCCGCGGCGCGGGCGCGGCCCAGGCCAGCCTGCTCCCGGTGCTGCTGCCGATCATCCTGCCGATAGCGATCCTGGTGGTCCCGTTCGCGGACATGGTGCTCGCGGTCGTACGACGTACCCGCGCGGGCCGGTCGCCGTTCGCGGCGGACAAGGAGCACCTCCATCACCGGCTGCTCGAGATCGGCCACTCGCACCGCCGCGCCGTACTCATCATGTGGCTGTGGGCGGGGCTGATCGCGTTCGGGGGAGTGCTGGCAAGCCTGTACGCCGGCCGGGTCACCACCGCGATCCTCGCGGTCTGGGTGGTCGCCACCGTCGCCGCGACGTTCTTCCTCCCCCGGTTCCAGCGCCCCGGCACCCTCTAGCCCCGAGTTGTCAGGCCCTGTGACCGCCAGGGCGCGCACAGGGCCTGACAAGTCGGCCGATTTCCTCGGCGAGGGGACTTTGTGCTAGTTTTCACAAGCGTCCAGGACACTCCTTTTCGACCCACTGGACACCACCCGCAGGAACCACAGGAACGGCCGCCGACATGACGACCGCAACGCCCGGTTACAGGACCACCACGGTGGGTTCCGTAGTGCGTCGGGCCCTGGTCTCCACTCTTCTCGTCGGTCTGCTCGCCGTCGCCCTCGGCGCCCTGGTCGCGGGTTCCGCCGCTGCCGTGGGCGCGCTGATCGGCACGGCCATGGTCTGCCTGTTCTTCTCCGTCGGAGCGCTGGTCCTCGACGTCGTCGCGCGCCTCGCGCCGGCCACCTCGCTGCTGATCGCGCTGCTCACCTACACGCTCAAGGTGGTGCTGATCGGGCTCGTCTTCCTCGGCTTGAGCCGCTCCGGCGCCCTGGAGAACGCCGTCGACGCGCGGTGGCTCGGCGGGGTGGTGATCGCCTGCACGCTGGTCTGGCTCGCGGCGCAGATCACCTTCAGCATGCGGGCCCGCGAGCTCCTCTACGACCTCCCGTCCGAGCAGGAGGAGGCGAGTGTCCGATGACCGACTTCGACTGCTATTGTCCGGTGCGCGATGACTCAGCAGAACCCTCGGTCTGCTCCCGACGAAGAATCCCCGCAAGGCGATCCCTGGCACGCGTTCGGATACCTCGTCTCGGGTGTGGCGATCTACGGCATCCTCGGCTGGCTCGCGGACCTGTGGCTGGGAACCTCGTTCCTCGTCGTGCTCGGGATCTTGCTTGGTGCGGGGTTCGGGATCTACATGACGTTCGCCCGGTTCAACCGCCCGCCCGACCCGCAGTCGAAGCAGCAGGAGAAGAACTAGTGCAGGAGAAGAAGTGAGCTTTACTTCGAGCAGCCTTCTCGTGGGTGCCGCCGCCCCGTCCGCGGGCGAGGGGTTCACCCCTCCGGGACCCAACGACTTCAACCTGCCTCCGGTCGGTCCTGACAAGACGTTCGAGTTCCTCGGCGAGACGATGTACCTCGGCGTCACCAAGCCGATGCTCCAGCTGGTCCTGGCCGCTGCGCTCGTCTTCTGGTTCTTCTACGCCGCCGCGAAGAAGCAATCGATGGTGCCCGGCCGGCTGCAGTACGTCGGCGAGGGCGGCTACGGGTTCGTCCGCAACAGCATGGGCCGCGACATCATCGGCAGCCACGACTTCATGCGGTTCGTGCCCTACCTGTTCGCCCTGTTCTTCTTCATCCTGCTCAACAACTTCTTCGGCTCCATCCCGTTCATCCAGTTCCCCACGTTCTCGCGCTCGGGCATGGTCTACAGCCTCGCGGCGCTCAGCTGGGTGATCTACAACTGGGTCGGCATCAAGAAGCACGGCTTCGGCGGCTACATCAAGCTCCAGACCGTGCCGGCCGGGATCAAGGGACCCATCCTCCTGCTGCTGATCCCGCTGGAGGCGATGTCCAACCTGCTGGTCCGCCCGGTCACGCTGGCCCTCCGTCTCTTCGCCAACATGCTCGCCGGCCACCTGCTGCTGATCCTGTTCGCCCTCGGCGGCGAGTACCTCCTCCTGCACGGTGCCGCGCTGGTCAAGCCGGTCGGCATCCTGGCGTGGGTGCTGTTCATCGCGATCAGCTTCCTGGAGCTGCTGATCCAGTTCCTGCAGGCCTACGTCTTCGTCCTGCTCAACGCCATGTACATCTCCGGTGCTCTCGCAGACGAGCACTGAGATCCCGATAGGTCCACCCCGCAAAGTCGCACAGTAGAAACAACCGAAAGGAAGCTGCCGTGGAAGGCAACCTCAACATGATCGGCTACGGCCTCGCCGCCGTGGGTCCTGGTATCGGCATCGGCCTGATCTTCGCCGCCTACATCAACGGCGTCGCGCGTCAGCCCGAGGCGCAGAGCCGCCTTCAGTCGATCGCGATCCTGGGCTTCGCCCTCGCCGAGGCGCTGGCCATCATCGGTATCGCCCTCGCATTCGTGCTCTAAGACGCCCAGGCAAACTGACGAAGGACCACGCCCATGAACCCGATCCTCCTAGCGGCCGAGGAAGAGCACGCGCTCAACCCCCTCATCCCGCACCCGATCGAGATGATCCTGTCGCTGGTCGTGTTCGGTCTGCTCTACCTCGCGGTCAAGAAGTGGGTCGTGCCCAGCTTCGAGAAGACGTTCGCGGAGCGGACCTCGGCGATCGAGGGCGGCCTCGCGGCCGCGGAGACCAAGCAGGCCGAGGCCGACGCGAAGCTGGCCGAGCTCAACCAGCAGCTCAGCGAAGCCCGTCACGAGGCTGCCCGGATCCGCGAGGAGGCTCGCGAGCAGGGTGCGACCATCGTGGCCGAGATGCGTGAGCAGGGACAGGCGGAGTCCGCACGCATCGTCGAGCACGCTCACGCGCAGATCGAGGCCGAGCGCCAGCAGGCGGTCACCTCGTTGCGTGCCGAGGTCGGCGCACTGGCGACCTCGCTGGCCGGCCGCATCGTCGGGGAGTCCCTCGACGACGAGGCTCGCCAGAGCCGCGTGGTCGACCGGTTCCTCGCCGACCTGGAGAGCCAGGACTCGCTTCCGAACGGGGCCCGCTGATGCGCGGAGCCTCAGCCGAGTCGCTCGAGATCCTCACCGAGGCGCTCGGGTCGGCCATCGAGAGCGGCGGCGACGCAGCCCGGATCGCCGAGGACCTGTTCGGCGCCTCCGGGATCCTGCGCCGCGAGCCCGGCCTGCGCCGGGTGGTCACCGACGCGTCGCTGGCGGGGCAGGCGAAGTCCGACATGGTCCGGGAGCTGTTCCGTGACCAGCTCGACCCGGCATCGGTCGACCTGGTCGCCCGGGCCGCCGCGCTGCGTTGGGCCGGCAGCCGGGACCTCGGTGACGCGCTCGAGCAGCTCGGCGTGATCGCGGTGGTCAAGGGCGCCGACCGGGCCGGCCACGCGGACGCGCTCGAGGACGAGCTCTTCGGCTTCGGACGTATCGTGGTGGAGAACCCGGAGCTGCGGGACGCGCTCTCGGACCCGGGTCGCTCCACGCAGGACAAGCACGCGCTGCTGCGCGGGCTGCTGGAGGGTCGGGCCACGGCGGCCACGATCCGGCTGGCAGAGCAGTCGGTCGCCGGCACGCACCGGACGGTGTCGGTCGCGATCGAGGAGTACCAGAAGGTAGCCGCCGCGCACCGCAACCGGCTCGTCGCCACCGTCCGGGTGGCACGCGAGCTGGCCGACGGCGACAAGCAGCGGCTGGAAGGAGCACTGGCCGGTCAGTACGGCCGTCCGGTGCACCTGAACGTCGTCGTCGACCCGAACGTGATCGGCGGCATGAAGGTGGAGGTCGGTGACGACGTCATCGACGGCACCGTTGCCAGCCGTCTCGACGATGCCCGACGCCGCCTGGCGGGCTGAGATCCTCACAGACAGATCTGAGAAACAGAGAGCAGGGACAAGGAAATGACGGAGCTTTCGATCCGTCCGGAGGAGATCCGGGACGCGCTGCAGCGATTCGTGTCGGACTACCAGCCCGAGACGGCCAGCCGCGAAGAGGTCGGCACCGTCGCCGAAGCCGGTGACGGCATCGCGCGGGTCAGTGGACTGCCTTCGGCGATGGCCAACGAGCTGCTCGAGTTCGAGGACGGCACGCTCGGGATCGCGCTGAACCTGGACACCCGGGAGATCGGTGTCGTGATCCTGGGCGACTTCGCAGGTATCGAGGAGGGGCAGGCGGTACGTCGTACCGGCGAGGTCCTCTCGGTGCCCGTCGGTGACGGCTACCTGGGTCGCGTGGTCGACCCGCTCGGCAACCCGATCGACGGCCTCGGCGAGGTCCAGACCGATGCCCGCCGCGCCCTGGAGCTCCAGGCCCCCGGCGTGATGGCCCGCAAGTCGGTGCACGAGCCGCTCGCCACCGGGATCAAGGCGATCGACTCGATGACGCCGATCGGCCGCGGCCAGCGCCAGCTGATCATCGGTGACCGCGCGACCGGCAAGTCGACGATCGCGATCGACACGATCATCAACCAGAAGCAGAACTGGGAGACCGGCGACCCGACCCAGCAGGTGCGCTGCATCTACGTGGCGGTCGGCCAGAAGGGCTCGACCATCGCCGCGGTCCGCGGTGCCCTCGAAGAGGCCGGCGCGCTGGAGTACACCACCATCGTGGCCTCTCCCGCGTCCGACTCGGCCGGGTTCAAGTACCTCGCCCCCTACACCGGCTCGGCCATCGGCCAGCACTGGATGTACGACGGCAAGCACGTGCTGATCGTGTTCGACGACCTGACCAAGCAGGCCGAGGCCTACCGCGCCGTGTCGCTGCTGCTGCGTCGCCCGCCGGGCCGCGAGGCGTACCCCGGTGACGTGTTCTACCTGCACAGCCGTCTGCTCGAGCGCTGCGCGAAGCTCTCCGACGAGCTCGGCGCCGGCTCGATGACCGGCCTGCCGATGGTGGAGACCAAGGCCAACGACGTCTCGGCCTACATCCCGACCAACGTCATCTCGATCACCGACGGCCAGATCTTCCTGCAGTCCGACCTGTTCGCCGCCAACCAGCGTCCCGCCATCGACGTGGGCATCTCGGTGTCCCGGGTGGGCAGCGCGGCGATGACCAAGGCCGTCAAGAAGGTCACCGGCTCGCTCAAGGTCGACCTCGCGCAGTTCCGCGCGATGGAGGCGTTCGCGATGTTCGCCTCGGACCTCGACGCGGCCTCGCGTCAGCAGCTCGCCCGTGGTTCCCGGCTGATGGCGCTGCTCCGGCAGCCGCAGTACTCGCCGTACCCGGTGCCGGAGATGACCGCGTCGCTGTGGACCGGCACGACCGGTCGCCTGGACGAGGTCCCGGTCGAGGACGTGCTCCGCTTCGAGCGGGAGTTCCTCGACTACCTGCACCGCGAGCACTCCGGGATCCTGGACACCATCCGGGAGACCAAGGACTTCTCCGACGACACCGCGCAGTCCCTCGAGGGTGCCTACGAGTCGTTCCTCGACCAGTTCGAGACCTCCGAGGGCGGCTCGATCCGGGCCGGCAAGGAGGAGCACGAGGCGCTCGAGGACCAGGACGTCGAGCAGGAGCAGATCGTCAAGCAGAAGCGGGGCTGACCCATGGCCACATCAGTGCGTGAGCTGCGTGCACGGACCAAGTCCGTCACGTCGATGAAGAAGATCACGCGCGCCATGGAGCTCATCGCTGCGTCCCGCATCATCAAGGCGCAGCAACGGGCCCAGGCGGCCGCGCCGTACGCCCGCGAGCTCACCCGGGCGGTGTCCGCGGTGGCGACGTACTCCAACGTCGACCACCCGCTCACCACGGAGCCGGAGGACCCGAAGCGGGCCGCGGTGCTGATCGTGACCAGCGACCGTGGCCTGGCCGGTGCCTACTCCTCGAGCGTCCTCAAGGAGGCCGAGCGCCTCGCCGAGAAGCTTCGGGAGGAGGGCAAGGAGGTCGACACCTACGTCACCGGCCGCAAGGGCGTGGGCTACTTCAGGTTCCGCCAGCGTCCGATCGTCCGTGAGTGGACCGGGTTCTCCGACCAGCCCACCTACGACGTGGCACGCGAGATCGGGGACACCTTGATCTCGGCGTTCCTGTCCGAGGAAGAGGTCGCCACGGAGGACGCGGGCGCCGGTGTCGACGAGGTCCACGTGGTCTTCACGCGGTTCCGGTCGATGCTGGTTCAGGAGCCGACCGCCGTACGCCTGCTGCCGCTCGAGGTCGTCGAGGGCGGTGAGCGGGCCGCCGACGAGGAGGTCCTGCCGCTCTACGAGTTCGAGCCGAACGCCGCGGAGGTCCTCGACGGGCTGCTGCCGCGGTACGTGCAGAGCCGCGTCTACTTCGCGCTGCTCCAGGCCTCGGCCTCCGAGCTCGCCGCCCGCCAGCGGGCGATGAAGGCCGCCACGGACAACGCGGAAGAGCTCATCAGGAAGTACACCCGGCTGGCCAACCAGGCCCGCCAGGCCGGTATCACCCAAGAAATCAGCGAGATCGTCGGTGGCGTGAATGCGCTCGCCGATGCGACTGCCGGGAGTGAGTGAAAGAAATGACTGCCACCATTGAAGAATCTGGGACCCAGCAGGGTTCCGGCGGAGTGGGTCGCATCGCGCGTGTCATCGGCCCCGTCGTCGACATCGAGTTCCCCTCGGACTCGATGCCCGAGATGTACAACAAGCTCGAGACCCAGCTCGAGCTGAGCGGCGACGCGAGGACGCTGACCCTCGAGGTCGCCCAGCACATCGGTGACGGCATGGTCCGCGCCATCTCGATGCAGCCCACCGACGGTCTGGTCCGCGGCGCCCAGGTGCAGGACACCGGCGGCCCGATCACCGTGCCGGTCGGCAACGCCACGCTGGGCCACGTGTTCAACACGCTCGGCGACTGCCTGAACCTGAAGGAGGGCGAGACCCTCGACATCCAGGAGCGGTGGGGCATCCACCGCAAGGCACCGGCCTTCGACCAGCTCGAGTCCAAGACCGAGATGTTCGAGACCGGCATCAAGGTGATCGACCTGCTGACGCCGTACGTGCTCGGCGGCAAGATCGGTCTGTTCGGTGGTGCCGGTGTCGGCAAGACGGTGCTGATCCAGGAGATGATCGCCCGCGTCGCCAAGGACCACGGTGGTGTGTCGGTGTTCGCCGGTGTCGGCGAGCGCACCCGTGAGGGCAACGACCTCATCGTCGAGATGGAAGAGGCCGGCGTCATCGGCCAGACCGCGCTCGTGTTCGGCCAGATGGACGAGCCGCCGGGCACGCGTCTTCGGGTGGCGCTCTCGGCGCTGACGATGGCGGAGTACTTCCGCGACGTGCAGAAGCAGGACGTGCTGCTGTTCATCGACAACATCTTCCGGTTCACCCAGGCCGGCTCCGAGGTGTCGACCCTGCTG
>DATFGA010000308.1:0-38552 GCA_035249775.1 Nocardioidaceae bacterium
GAGCCCCACCAGATCGAGCAGCTCGCCGACCGCGTACGGGCGGGTGCGCTCGGCGGTGGAGTACGGCACGAAGAAGGCGCCGAGGTGGGTCAGCAGCCGGCGGGGTGTCCACCGCGGGTGGTCCCGCCAGGACTGCAGCACGACACCGGTGCGTGCCCGCCAGTCATCATCGGCACTGGCCGGATCCTCGCCGAGCACGGTGATCTCACCGGCCGAACGGATCCTGAACCCCTCAAGGATCTCGATCGTGGTCGTCTTGCCTGCCCCGTTCGGCCCCAGGAGGCACAGCACCTCGCCCTGCCGGATGTCGAAGTCCACCCCGGTCAGCACGTCGTTCTCGCCGTACCGCATTCGCAGGCCACGCACGCTGACCACCGTCTTCTCCAGAACGGCCGGCGTTCCTGCGATCTCTCTCACCGTCGCAAGATAGTGCTCCGGTTCCGTCGCCAGCAAGGCAGTTGCGCATCGGTTCGACTGTGCTGGCCTAGAGTGCGCTCATGACTTCTACCGACCTGCAACCGGACGTCCTGGAACGCGCCGGTCTCCGGCTCGAGGTGAACGGGCTGGTAGCGACGATCACGTTGGACCGGCCGGCCACCAAGAACTCCCAGACCCCGGCCACCTGGCTCGCCCTGCGTGCGATCGGCGCCGGGCTCGACCCGGGGGTCCGGGTGGTCGTCGTCCGGGGCGAGGGGGACTCGTTCTCGTCCGGCCTGGACCGGAAGATGCTGACGCCCGAGGGCACCGACGGTGAGGCATCCCTGCTGCAGCTGCTGGAGATGCCCGACGGTGAGCTGGCCGACACGATCGCCGGCTACCAGGAGGGGTTCACCTGGCTGCGGCGCAGCGACATCGTCAGCGTCGCCGCCGTGCAGGGCCACGCGATCGGCGCCGGCTTCCAGCTCGCGTTGTCGTGCGACCTGCGGGTGCTCGCCGAGGACGCGATGCTGTCCATGCGCGAGACGATGCTGGGCCTGGTCCCCGACCTGACGGGAACAAAACCGCTCGTCGACCTTGTTGGCTACTCACGAGCGTTGGAGATCTGCGCAACCGCCCGGTGGGTCGGGGCCGACGAGGCCCGGGAGATCGGTCTGGCGACTGCGGTGGTCCCGCACGACGAGCTGGACGAGACCGTGAGCGACCTGGTCGCCGCACTCACTGCCCCGTTGTACGGAGCGGTGTCGGAGACCAAGTCACTTCTCCAGAGCGCCGCCGTGCTCGACCTCGAGGACCAACGCCGCGCCGAGCGCGAGGCGCAGGTCCGCAGGTTCCGCGAGCTGGCAGCGTTGATGGGGGACTGACGCCGGAAGGCGAGATCGGAGGGGCCTGTGTCGATGCACTCAGGCATGGGGCCGGCGTGGCGCACGCTGCGCACCGACCGCAGCGCGGTCTCCCAGAAGCTCACCCGCGAGACGGTACGACGGGTGGTCGGTTTCGCGCGTCCGCACAGGAAGCTGATCGCGCTCTTCCTGGTGATCGTCGTGGTCGACGCCGCCATGGTCGTGGTGACACCGCTGCTGGTCAAGAAGATCATCGACGACGGCATCCTCAAGGAGAACGCCGAGCTGGTCACGCTCCTCGCCCTCGCGATCGCCGGCGTGGCCATCCTGAACGCGTCGCTCACGCTGGCGCAGGGCTACCTGTCCTCACGGATCGGTGAGGGCCTGATCTATGACCTGCGCACCAAGGTCTTCGCCCACGTGCAGCGGATGTCGCTGGCGTTCTTCACCCGCACACAGACCGGGGCATTGGTCTCCCGGCTCAACAACGACGTGATCGGGGCGCAGCGCGCGTTCACCTCGACCCTGTCCAGCACCGTGTCGAACTCGATCAGCGTGGTCGTGGTCGGCATCGCGATGCTGTACCTGTCGTGGCGGGTCACGCTGCTGTGCCTGCTGCTGTTCCCGATCCTGCTTCTCTCCTCGCGCTGGGTCGGCAACAAGCTGTCCACCCTCACCCGCGCCCAGATGGAGGGCAACGCCGACCTCGGCAACAACATGACCGAGCGGTTCAACGTCGGCGGAGCGATGCTGCTGAAGCTGTTCGGCCGGCGGCACGAGGAGGACCTCCGGTTCGCGGAGAAGGCTGCGCTGGTCCGCGACCTCGGTGTCCGGATCTCCCTGATCACCCGGGTGTTCGGCGCCAGCCTCATGCTGATCCCCGCCCTGGCGACCGCCCTGGTGTACGGCGTGGGTGGCCACCTCGCCATCGACGGCACGCTGACCGTCGGCACCCTGCTCGCGCTGGCCACCCTGCTGCTGCGACTGCTCGGCCCGATGCAGGGACTGTCGAACGTCCGGATCGACGTGATGACCGCCCTGGTCAGCTTCGAGCGGGTCTTCGAGGTGCTCGACCTGCCGTCGATGATCAGGGAGGCGCCGACCGCCGTACCCCTGAGCCGCAGCGCGTCCCGGGTCGAGTTCGACCACGTCGCGTTCACCTACCCGCGTGCCGACGAGGTGTCGCTGGCCAGCCTGGAGGTGGTCGCCCGTGCTGAGTCCCGCGACAGCGGCCAGGTCCTGAAGGACATCACCTTCGTCGCCCAGCCGGGCCAGATGATCGCGCTGGTCGGTCCGTCCGGTGCCGGCAAGACCACGATCACCCACCTGGTCGCCCGGTTGTACGACGTGTCGGCCGGTGCGGTCCGCGTCGATGGGCACGACGTCCGCGACGTGACCCTGCAGTCGCTGGAGGACGCGGTCGGCTACGTGACCCAGGACGCGCACATGTTCCACGACACGATCCGGGCGAACCTGCAGTACGCCAAGCCCGGAGCAACCGACGACGAGATCTGGTCGGCGCTCGAGTCGGCCCAGATCAAGAACCTCGTCGCCACGTTGCCGGACGGCCTCGACACGGTGGTCGGCGACCGCGGCTACCGGCTCTCCGGTGGCGAACGGCAGCGGCTGGCGATCGCGCGGCTGCTGCTCAAGGCGCCGTCGATCGTGGTGCTGGACGAGGCCACCGCCCATCTCGACTCCGAGTCCGAGGTCGCCGTGCAGCGCGCACTGGACCGGGCACTCGAGGGGCGCACGTCGCTGGTGATCGCACACCGGCTCTCGACCGTGCGCAACGCCGACCAGATCCTGGTCGTCGACGACGGCCGGGTGGTGCAGTCCGGCACGCACGCGACGCTGCTCGCCGAGGGCGGTCTCTACGCGGATCTCTACGAGACCCAGTTCGCCGTCCCGAGCGAGTCCCGGGCGTAGGAGTGGGCCCGTCCGCTGGCGCGCGGTGCGTGCTCACCCTGCCTAGGCGTGGATGCGGGCGTGGGACTCAGTCGGTGTCTCTAGTGGCGGCCCGGGTTGGGTCACCGCCGTTTACCGTGTCTGCCGATGAGCGCAAGTGTCTCGATCGCGTGAAACGATGCCTTCCGTGAACGAACAAGCCGTCTCCGCCGACTGCCAGGAGGACCGGGCTGCCACGCCCCGTGCCATGCGACAGAGTCCATGGCCTGTGCGGCTGGACGGATTGCTGTTCCGCGAGGCCGTTGAGGAAGACATCGTGGTGTTGCAGTCCTTTCGAAACGACCCGGGCGTCAACCGGTTCATGGTGCGCACCTACGTCGATCCAGACGACTTGCACCGTGAATGGCTCGCGGTACCGAGCAGTCTGACGGACTACTCCTGTGTCGTAGAGCGGAATGGACAGGTCGTGGCCATGGGCTTCCTCGACATTGTCGATGGTTCCGGACAACCGGGCCGCCCAACCGGCACTGACGGTGTCATCGGCTACATCGTTGATCCCAAAGCCGCTGCCCAGGGCATCGGAAGTGCAACTGCTCGTGCCCTCCTGCGCGCGGCCTTCGACGGGCTCGGCCTGCGCCGGGTGACGGCGGCCGCGAATGCCGACAACGTCGCTTCCGTGCGTGTCCTTGAGCGTGCGGGTATGCGCCGCGAACGCCACTCACTCAAAGCGCTGTGGCACCGCGAACTCGGATGGCTGGACGAGGTCGAATACGCGCTCCTCGACGAAGAATGGGTGGCGCGGACTCCATGTGAGTCCAAGCCCTGAACGTCCGGCATGCCGCGGATGGTGAACTCGACCATGCCGATGAAGGTGCAGGTCCGGGGCCCTACGTCTCTGGAAACCAGCGCACGCACAACGCGTCGTGGATGAGTGGGACCGTCTCCGCCCCGGCCGCCGCACATGCCCGCGCGACCAGGCGCTCGGTCTCGTCGAGTGCCGCCTGGCACTCGTCCTCGGGAAGCAGTCGGACGTGGGAGACCGTCGAGACGAAACCTCGCCACTGCTGTGGCGTGAGTGTCCACGTCCAACGGAAAGCGCGCTGCTCGGCCGCGCCCGAGGAGAGACCGAGACGATCCAGTGCGTCGAGGTCCTCCGGGGGTGCCAGTTGCGGGTCGAGCCTGAGCGCCTGCCATTCCCACTCATGCGTCAGCACAGGGATGTTCCACACGCAGGCAAGCCAGCCGTGGGGACGTAGCACCCGGGCCACCTCGGCAGCGGCCTGGCTCTTCGGGAACCAGTGCCACGCGTCCGCGACGAGGACCGCGTCGACTGAGGCGTTACCCAGCGGGAGGCTGGTGGCTCCCGTCTCGTGGGTTCGGAGGGTCGGGTGGCGCTGGCTGACAATCCCCAGCATTCGCCCATCGGGCTCCACCACGTCGAGTTCAAGGCCACGCTCGATCAGACGATCGGTCAACTTCCCCGTGCCCGCGCCGATCTCGACAACTTGCCCTCCAACTGGCGGTGTAAGCCAGTCGACGGCGGCGTCGGGGTAGGTGGGACGCCAGTCGTCGTACTCGTCGGCCCAGGCTCCGAAGGAGGTGGCGGGTGCGGGCTTCACGTCGGCGATCCTGTCAGATGCCGCGGCCGACCTCGAATGCACTCATCCGCCGCGTCGCGGGCGGCTGTTGTGACCGTGAAGCCAACACGGGGAGGACCTCGAGGTAGCCGAGCTCTTCAGCGTTTGGACCCGCTCGACGGTCTCGTAGCCGACCCATCACCGCAACGCCGCTGTTCGACAGGTTGCACGAGATTTCAAGTCCCGGTGCCGCTCTGCGAACCGAAGCCGAAAAACTGTTCGCCGCGCCCGGTTTGTCGGCCTAGGCTGGCGGGTGCCATGCGTGACTTCCCTCCCCTCGTGACGACGTTCTGGTCCCCCGAGGGGGAGCCGGTCGGCGGGGCCCCTGACACCCGTAGCCCGCTCCGGTTCCTGCGGTGGGTTCTGCGGCAGCAGGGCAACGTGGTCGTCATCGCCACCATGTCCGGCGTGCTTTGGCAGCTTCCGCTGATCGTCGGGCCGTGGATTTTCGGGTGGGCGATCGACGCCGGAGTCGTGGGCGAGGACCCGGGTGCGATCGCGGCCGGCGCCGGCGCACTGTTGGTCGTCACCCTGATTGGTGCCGCCTTCGGCATCCTGCTGCACACGCTCGTTGTCCGTAGCTGGCTGATCAGCCTGTACGGCACTACGAAGGCCGTTACCCGCAAGGCGGCGCAGATGGGCCACGTGCTGCCGCGCCGCTCGCCCACCGGCGAAATTCTGAGCGTCGCGTCCAGCGACTCCGACGAATTTGGTGCGTTGACGGAGATCATCGCCCGAGCCGGCTCGCAGCTGGTCTCCTTCCTCGCCGTGGCCGCGATCGTGATGGCGACCTCCCCCCGGCTCGGCATTGTGATGCTGGTCGCCGCGCCCATTCTGGTCGGGGTGGCGCTGCCGTTCCTGCGTCCGCTCCACCGCCGCCAGGAGCTCGAACGCTCCCGCAACTCCGAGCTGACCTCGATGGCGACCGACATCGTGGCCGGATTGCGCATCCTCCGCGGGATCGGCGGCGAGCGCACCTTCGGACGTAACTACGCCCAGCAGTCGCAGAGCTCCCGGGCCGCCGGCGTTTCGGCCGGTATCTGGCAGGCTGTCGTCGAGGCAATCGGTGTGCTCTTCTCCGGCGTTTTCCTTGTCCTGCTGCTGTGGCTTGGCACGCGGGAGGTGCTCGCCGACCGGCTCTCCATCGGAGAGCTGATCAGCCTCCTCGGCTATGGCCTCTACCTCATCGGTCCGATCCGGACGTTCTTCGAGTTCGCGCAGAAGATCACCCGGTCGATGGTCAGCGCCCGGAAGGCGATCGCGATCTTCGAACCCGAGCCGGCGTGGCGCGATCGGCCCGTTCCCGCCGAGCTGGACGACGGCGCGTGTCTCACCGACGACCTGACGGGCCTGACATTGCGGCCCGAGGAGTTGACGGTGGTGGTCAGCGCCGTCCCGGAGGAGACCGCTCGGCTGGCCGATCGGCTGGGCCGCTACCTCCCCGCCGACACCGAGCCGGTCAGCGAGGGGCTCGAGGAGGGGCTCAAGGGCCGAGCGGCCCGCGTCGCCCGGTCCGAGCGCGCCCGGCAGCGCGCCGAGATCGCCGCCCGCGACGCCGAGCGCACGCGTGGCGCCTGGGGGGTCCGGCTCGGCGACGTCGACCTCGCCGACGCCTCGCTCGCCGAAGTGCGTGCCACGATCCTGGTGAGCGACACCGGGAGCCAGCTCTTCGCCGGGACCCTCCAGGACGCGGTCGACCCGCACCACCGGCTCACCCGCCGGCAGGCCGAGGAGGCGCTGCTGGCCGCCAACGCCGAGGACGTGTACGACGCCCTGCCTGGAGGTTGGCAGGGCGAGCTCGACGAGCGTGGCCGTGGGCTGTCAGGGGGTCAGCGTCAGCGCGTGGTGCTCGCCCGCGCCCTGGCCGTCGCAGCCCCGATCCTGGTCCTGGTCGAGCCGACATCGGCCGTCGACGCCCACACCGAGGCACGGATCGCGGAGAGGGTCACCCGCCTCCGCGCCGGCCGTACAACGGTCGTGTGCACCGTCTCGCCGCTCTGGCTCCACCACGCCGACCGGGTGGTCGTGCTGGCCGACGACCGGGTTGTCGCCGACGGACAGCACGACGACCTGCTGGCCCACGACCCGACCTACCGCGCGGTCGTGGCCCGGGCGATGAACGAGGAGGTGACGACGTGACCTCCGACCTGCTCGACACCTCGGCCGCCACCTGGTCGGACCACGGCGACGGGGCACCCGCCGTCGACCCGCGGCTCCGGCCTCCGGTCGACGCGACCCCTGCCGAGCGACTGGCGGCCTGGCGGATGCGTCACCACCTCCGGCGCGAGGAGGCCGACCGCGTCTACGAGTCGTCGCGGAGCCCCGAGCGGGGCTGGCCGGTAGCCGGTGACCGCGCGGTCCTCGGCTTCGTCCGGACCCTCATCGCTGAGCGCCGCCGCGCCTTCGTGACCCTCGTGGTGCTCAACGCTCTCGCCGCGGCCACCGCGCTCGTCGTCCCGAGGCTGCTGGGCAACCTCGTCGACCGCACCGTCGACGCCAACGGCGCTGGCCTCGACCGGGTCGCGCTGCTGGTCGTGGGCGTGGTGGTCGCGCAGGCGCTCTTCACCTTCTTCGCCCAGCGGACCTCGACGCTCTTCGGGCAGGACCTGCTCGCGTCGGCACGGGAGTACATCGTCCGCACCATCCTGCGGCTGCCGCTGGGCCAGGTGGAGAGCGCCAGCACCGGGGACCTCGTCACGCGGGTGACCCGCGACGTCGGCACCATGAGCCGGGCAGTGCAGTTCGGCCTGCCGATGGCGATCATCTCGATGCTGACCGTGGCACTGTCCGTGGTCGCGATGCTGCTCAACTCCGTGCTGCTGGCGGTCCCTTCTCTGCTGGTGATCAGCACCAGCTACTTCGCAATCCGCAGCTACCTCCGCGATGCCCCGCGCGGCTACATCACGGAGGGCGCGACGTACTCCCAGATCAACACGACGCTGACCGAGACCGTCGAGGGAGCGCGCACCGTCGAGGCCCTCGGACTGTCCGGTCGCCGGGTGGCTCAGGGCGACCACGACATTGAGATCTCCGCCCAGGCCGAGCGCTACACGATGTCACTGCGCAACCTGCTCTTCGCCGTCATTGACGTTGCCTTCAACACCCCGCGCGTCATCACACTCGTGGTGGGCGCCTGGGGCTACGCGTACGGCTACCTGTCGCTCGGCCAGATCACCACGGCCGTGCTCTACGTCGAAGCGCTCAGTGGGCCGCTCGACCGGCTGGTCGGCGAGCTGGACCGGCTCCAGGTCGGTGCGACCTCGACGGCGCGGCTGCTCGGCATCGCGGAGGTGCCGCCGGACCGGACGCCCGGCGACGAACGCCCCGACGGGCGCCGGCTGGTCGGTCGGGACCTGCGCTTTGCCTACCGCCAGGACCACGACGTCCTCCACGGCATCGACCTCGAACTGGGCATCGGCGAGCGGCTGGCGATCGTCGGGCCCTCCGGCTCCGGCAAGTCCACGCTCGGCCGACTGCTGTCCGGGATCAACCGGCCGCGCACCGGCTCGGCCACCGTCGGCGGGGTGGATCTGGTCGACCTGCCGCTGGAGGTCCTACGCACCGAGGTAGCGCTAGTCACTCAGGAGCACCATGTCTTCATCGGCACGGTGCGAGACAACATCGTGCTCGCACGCGAGGACTCCTCCGATGAGGCGGTGTGGGCGGCCCTCGCGGCGGTCGGCTCCCGCGACTGGGTGGAGCGGCTGCCGCGCGGCCTGAACACCCGGATCGGCTCGGGCCAGCAGTCGCTGACGCCGGCGCAGGCGCAGCAGATCGCGCTCGCGCGGCTGATCATCGCCGACCCGCACACGCTGGTGCTCGACGAGGCGACCTCGCTGATCGACCCGCGAACCGCGCGCTCGCTTGAGGGGTCGATGAACGCCCTCCTCAAGGGACGCACCGTGGTGGCCATCGCGCACCGCCTCCACACGGCCCACGACGCCGACCGGATCGCCGTGGTCATCGACGGCCGGGTCGCCGAGCTTGGCAGCCACCACGAGCTGGTCGACCGTGAGGACGGCGAGTACGCCGCGCTCTGGCGGGCCTGGACCTCGTGATCTGCGCTTCCGGCGGCTGCTGAGGCATCTGGTACCACCCCGACTGCCCGGCGGGCGTCGAGAATTACCGCACCAGAGGTGCACCATGCATCCACTGGCGTGCTGCGTACCGAGAGGCGACGAATGTCAGCTCGCAGCCTTGTAGAGGGCCCCGGTTCGCGATCAGCCGGTGTAGATCATCGGAGCAACGGCGGGATCCTCCGAGGGGAGCTCGGTGAACCCGTACTTCTCACAGAACTCCTTGGTCAGGTAGCCGTTGGCCCGCAAGTCTAGGACTGCGGTCTTGCCCTGCCGCTGGATATACGTCCGCGACTCCTTCAGCAAGTGCCGGGCGATCCCGTAGTCGTGGGCCTGCGGCTTGACGAGCAGCCTGCCGATGGCCAACAGCTCGCCGAGAGGCTGTCGAGCGCACTCGGCCAAGCCCGGAGTCACGGACGCCCCGGTGGGGCGGTAGATCTGCACGTGGCCGACCACGTTCTTCGTCGGCGCGACGTGCACCGGCGCCATGTCATAGACCCAGGACTGCTCCGGAGCGTCCATCTCCAGCCAGGCTCTCCAGTCTCCGCCTGACATGACACTCGCGGGACACCCCAGGGCCGCCATGATGGCGCACAGCCGGTCGAGATCTTCCGGACGTCTTTCACGGATCATCGTGCGACACCATACGTCGACGACGTGCAGCCTGGCCCCTGGCGACCCTTGATTTAGGCCGACTCACCGATCCGGCCGGCTTCTTGACACTCGAGGAGATGCAGCGAGTCGGACGAGGCGCTCATGCGGTTTCTTGACCCGTGGACATCCGTTGAACGTCCGGACCTTGATGAGCGCTCGCGGCGCTATGGTCTGGTGCGCTCCACAGCTGCAGAGTTCGACGCATTGAGGCGCTGGCCGCCTCAGGTGCTCGAAACAGCACGGATTCTCGGCGCCAGTTCCGTGCAGAGGCCGCCTGTGCGTGGCCTTGATGTCGGTGTGTCGATGATCGCCGACTCGGAGTCCGTGCCTCACAATGGCTTGCGGGTCGACCCCTTGGCGCTCGAAGGGCTCGCCACTCGAGTGGCCGAAAGGGGCACTGCATGCGGGCCATCGTGCTGAGCGGCGCCTTGGCGCTGGTCTGTACCTTGCTGGGAACCCGCTGGGCCATAGGTTGGCTCACACGGCGCGGCTTTGGCCAACCGATCCGCGATGACGGTCCGACGACGCACCACGTCAAGCGGGGTATACCGACTCTGGGCGGAGTCGTCATCGTGCTCGGCGCGACGGCGGCGTACCTGATGGCGACGATCCTGACGGGGAATCGCCCAAGCGCCAGCGCGTGGCTGCTGGTCCTGCTGTTCGCAGGTTGTGGCCTGGTGGGCTTCCTCGATGACTTCATCAAGGTCCACAGACAACACAACCAGGGCCTGCGCAGTAGCGCCAAGATGGCTGGTCAGACCGTGGTCGCGTTGGGCTTCGGGATCCTCGCGACCCGCTTTTTCGCCGACGACCAGGGGATCCGGCCGGCCTCTCAGTTCATCTCCACGACACAAGACTGGGGGATCAAGTTGCCGTTGGTCGTGGTCTTGCTGGTGATCTGGTTCATCGTCACCGCAACCTCGAACGGCGCCAACCTTACCGACGGCGCCGACGGCCTCCTCACCGGCACCTCAGCGATGGTGTTCGGGGCATACACGCTGATCAACATTTGGCAGAACAACCAGCTGTGTGGTTCCTCGCGGCCCACCCTGGTGGAGTCGCAGTGTTATCAGGTGCGTGATCCGCTGGACCTCGCCGTCTTCGCTGCGGCCATCACGGGTGCGTGCGTTGGCTTCTTGTGGTGGAACGCCAAACCGGCCCGGATCATCATGGGGGACGTCGGTTCGCTGGCCATCGGGGGAGCGCTTGCGGGCTTGGCGATCATGTCCCGCACCGAGCTGCTCATGGCCGTGATCGCGGGCGTGTTCGTCCTTGAAACGCTGTCCGTGTTGCTCCAGGTGGGGTACTTCAAGTTGACAAAGCGGATCACTGGCGTCGGGCGACGCATTTTTCGGATTGCACCCGTCCACCACCATTTCGAGCACTTGGGTTGGGACGAGGTCAACGTTGTGATCCGCTTCTGGGTCATCGCCGGCATCTTTGTCGTGACCGGGCTGGGCATCTTCTACACCGCCTGGCTCAACTGAGCCTGGTCATCGCCGTCGGGCCTAGACCCTTCCATGTCGCCCGACCCCTTCCAATGCAGGAGTAGTGGCAGCGTCCGGCTCGTTGCTCGCCGAGTACCCGTTGCCGTACGCGTCAGAAGGTTGGATCGCTGCGCCGGTATTAGGATGACGCCCCCACTAGCGAATGGAGCCACCGCGTGCCCCGCACCTTTCGGTTGCCATCTGTAGTCATCGCCGTCTTGCTCGCGGCGGGCGTCGGGTTCCTTCTCCGAGGTGAGATGCCCTGGGGCAACGTGCCCTTGTCGGTCGAGGAAGGAGTCGTTGTTCTTCACGACAAGGCGAGCGGCTTCATGTCTTTCGATGGTGACGATGGCACCCAGTTCGCATTCCACGTCGAGTCCATCGTGTGGTCCGCTGATGGGCAAGAAGGGGAGGGATTGCCAGCGCCGTGCCTGCGAGTGGGCAAGAAGGTCCTCGCCCAGGTTGGCTACCGCTGGGTCGAACTCCCGGGCGGCGGAGCGCGGCCCTTCCCGCTGTGGTTGGCCTGCTGAGCGGGCGATGCGTCCGGCCTGGATGCGGCTGGCCATGTCCCCCGACAGTCCTTAGGTCTGGATCTGCTGCGGCCCGTAAAGCTGGGCGGTGTCGAAAGCGGCCGTCAAGAGAGTCGTAGGGTGACGGCTGTGGTTGGTGTTCCCGAAGCCAGGTTCCTCGTCCTGGTGACCGGGTACGCCGCTGCCGGGAAGACGACCATTGCGCCACGACTCGCTGATGAACTCGATGCGCTGTGGATCAGTCGAGACCGCATTCACGAGATGGTCTACTCAGGCTGGGAGCCTGAGCACCCGGCGCTCACCTCGAAGACGTACGACCCACGCGTTGGTGACTCCGTGTACCGGGAGGGCTCGGTCGTTTGGAGCATCTTCTTGTGGATGCTGCAACGGACGACCACGCGTACGCCGGTCGTCGCTGATACGCCCTTCAACCATGACTGGAACCGGACGATGTTCCAGGCAGCCGCCGCCGAAATCAACGTGCCGATGATCGAGGTCGCACTCCACGGTGACCCCGACGTTCTACGTGAGCGTGCCCGCCGTCGTGCGGCAAGCGGTGAAGTTCACGAGATCAAGGCGCGCTTCAGTGTGAATGGCGCCGCCTACTACCAGTCGCCGTACAAGCCCGTGCTCGAGGACGAAAAGGTTGTTCATGTGAACACGACGAACCTCGATCGCGTGGACGTGGAAAGCGTCGCAGAACAGATTCGCGTGCACCTCGGGCGGCGGTAGACCAACTCTGCCTCTACGCATTGGCTCGACATCCGCGGTTCGAAGAATCTCTCGCCACGAACACGAGGTTGAGCCGCTCGGCAATGAGCGCCACCATGAGGCTGACGCCTACCGTGGGGGCTCATCGCGAAACCGGTCGTGCCCGAGTCGGCTGCACCTACCCGGCGTCGTATGTCGTCGTGGCAACCAAACAGCCGCTGCGGGCGTCGTAGTGGTTAGCGGTGGCTTCTGGGGCCATCCTGACCGCGGAGGACCCGATGCATCAGACAGCGCTCCAGCCCATCCGCCGGACCGGACGTCCCATCGCAGCGGCTCTGACCATGCTCGGCTTGACGCTGGGGCTTCCGGTTGCAGCAATGGACGGTGCCGGCGCGGCCGACGAGTTCAACCACATCAGGGGCACTTCCGGCAACGACCGGCTCGGTGGCACCGCGGCCGCCGACGACATCCGCGGGATGCGCGGCGACGACCGGCTATGGGGGTACGGCGGGCCGGACGTCCTCAGCGGGGGTCTCGGTGCGGACACGCTGCATGGGGGCGAGGGAGTGGACGGCCTCTACGGCCGCTCCGGTGCGGACTTCCTCCACGCGGGCGCCGGCACGGATCACCTTGAGGGCGGCAGAGGGAACGACTTCCTGACTGGGGGTCGGGGTGGGGACCACCTCATCGGCGGCGCCGGGAACGACAACGTCGAGAACGAGACCGGCCGTGACCGGATCTCCCTCGGAGCCGGTAACGACAGCTACGTGGACTGGGAGATCGACGGGATGCGTGATGAGATCTGGTGCGGCCCGGGCGACGACTTCGTCGGCTACTGGGGTGATCCCGACCCTGCCGACACGCTGCACGGGTGTGAGCGGATCGGGAACATTGCCCACTGACTGCCATTGACGTGGCCGGTGTTGCCGACACGGTCCGGAGGGCGGGGGCTGGCGAATCGACCGCTGAGGGTCGCGACCTCCCGCCTGCGAGCGGTGACCGAGCTGACCCGCAGGCACCCTCCGAGCGCTCGACACCGACCTGGGGACCGATCTGACAACCAATCGACGGCGAGCTCCGTATCCGCAGTAGAGGCTGGAACCCCGGGAGGCGAGCGATGGACACGTTGCAGGAAGAGCTTGATCGGTCGTTCGGCGACGGGCCCCCGCTGCCGCCGGTCGTCAGCCACATCGCGGCAGGCCGACGCGCCCTGATGCGACGCCGGGTGGCGAGCGGGGTCGGCGGCCTCGCGGCGGCCGCGGTGCTGGCCATGGGCTGGTATGTCGTCTCGCCTGGCTCTCTGACCGGTGCCGATCAGGTGGCCGGTGACCCGACTCCTTCGGCCACCCCGAGCGCCGCGGAAGCGACGGAAGACCCCACCATGGACCCTATCGAGGCAGCATGGCCGCGCGGAGAGCTGATCCGCTACGTCGGCGGTGAGCTCGAGGTCAGGCCCGGTGTGATCGTCCACGAGCACATCGGCAATCCCTACGGCCTCGAGCCGCCGGCGCTGTCCGACGCACTCGATGTCACCTGGAGGGACCAGCGGCAGTGGCTGATGATCGAGAAGCGCCCGATGCCCCGAGGCGTCTCCTCGTCCTCCTCGACCCCCAGCAACGGTTGGGCAAGCTTCGCCGACTACGTCGCCGACCAGGTCGACGTGAACGGAGGCAGCGGCTGGCCAGACACCTTCGAGCTAGATGACGGGGGCCAGGTCGTCCCGACCGCAGGCACCCACGTCTTCAACCGCACCGACGACCCGCAGCTCGGTCCCGAGTTTGCCCCGCCGGCAGCCTCGACGGGCGCGGCCGTGGTCTCGGTCGCCGGCGAGGAGGGGAACTACTTCGTGGTGTGGAGGGTGACCGGCGGGACCCTCGATGTGATCACCACTCCTCCCGACGACATCGTTGGCGCCACGTTCGACGAGCTCTTGTCCGGCGCCCGGGCCCAGTACGCCTCGGGCGAGGGCCTGCGATGAGCGGAGCTTCGAGGGACGACGAGTTCAGCGCGTTTGTAGCGGCCCGACAGGTCCATCTCCGACGGATCGCCTACGCGGTCTGCGGCGACTGGCACCGGGCCGACGACCTGCTGCAGACTGCCCTCGTCAAGCTGTACGTCGCCTGGCCGCGGCTACACCTGGACGGTCGTGAGGAGGCCTACACCCGGCAGATCATCGTGCGGGCCAACATCGATGAGAGCCGACGCCCCTGGCGGCGCGAGATGTCGGGACTCGACGGGCACGACCCGGTCGCGAGGCCGGAGTTGCCCACGGAGGAGCGGTCGGCCCTCTTCGACGCGTTGCAGGCGCTGCCGAGCATGCAGCGCAAGGTGATCGTGCTGCGCCACTGGCTGGGCCTGTCGGTCGAGGAGACCGCGCGCGAGCTCGGCATCGTGACCGGCACTGTCAAGAGCCACTCGTCGCGCGGCATCGTGAAGCTGCAGGCGGCGCTCGCGTCGATGGACGGTACCGACCCGACGTGCACGAATGAGAGGGTGCCACCACAGACCGCTCGGGTGCCGTCGAAGGCACCCGCTCCTCCCGACCGAAGATGAAGCAGACCCGGTGTCGTCACGGCCTCCAAGTGCGCTGAGCCGAGCCCGGACTGCAGCAGACGCGGAGAACGAGGCGGGCCTGCGGGACCTGGCGGTTTTCGGTGTGGCGGGGTGACCTCTGCTCCGGCAACAGGGACGACCCAGTCAGACCGCGGGCTTGCCGACGGGGTGCGAGGTGACGCAGTAGAGACGGCCGCTCGGGTCGCGCAGGGTTACCCAGTGCGGCGTACGACGGACCTCGGTGGCCCCGAGCGCACGGTGCCGGTCGGTCTCGGCCAGGTAGTCGTCACTGCCGAGGTCGAGGTGCCCGACGACCATCGGCTCCTCGTCGTCGAGCCGCTGGAGCAGGAACTGGATCGCGAGACCCTCCGGTCGCCGAAGGCGGCGGAACTCGTCGTCCGGGTTCTGGTCGACCAGCTCCCACCCGGTGAGGTCGGCCCAGAACCGGCACTCCTGCTCCCAGAGCGACGGTGGGATGTCCAGGCAGACCTGATCGACCATACTTCGACCGCCCGGCCACTCGGCCGGCGTCGCGGCACGAGACCCGGGATGGGGCACCACGCAGAACGTCATCCCGCCCGGTGAGCCGCAGACCACGTAACCGGCGTCGAGGTAGCTGGCGTTCCCGCCCAGCTCCTCGGCCCTCGCGGCTAGGGCCCGGACATCGTCGGTGTGCAGGTCGACGTGGAGCCCGCCCGGAGCTGACTGGTCGACGGTCTGCACGTTCAGGTGCGGATCCCCGTCGGCCGGCAGCAGCGACGCAAACTCCTCGCGGTCCCCCCGGCGCGGTGACAGTGGGTAGCCGGTCACCCGGGACCAGAACGACTCCGTCCGCTCCGCGTGTTCGTGCACGGTGTCCAGGAAGGCGGTGACCCAGCGGACCTTGCCGCTCATCCGACGCCGCCGACGACTGTGCTGCGGGTTCGTTGAGTGCCCATGGGGCGAGATTATCGTCGGCCATGATCCGGTGGACCGAACCAGTGAGTCAGCGCGTCCTCGAGCCCGAGGGGGGTGCCGTCTCCCACCCAGGCGACGTATCCGTCGGGCCGGATCAACACCGCGGCGGGAGCAGCGACGTTGCCGAGCACCGGAAGCTCCCAGGTGCCGCCGTAGTCGGCCTCGACGAGCTGGACCCGATCCGACCACGGCGTGATGTCGAGTCCACCGGGTTCGCCGAGGTCGAGCAGGACCGGCTTTGCCTCGTGGAGCAGGGTGAAGACCCGACGCGGCCCGTCGGCGGTGGCCAGGTCGAGATCGGGCATGCGGCGACCGAGCAGCGGGTGTCCTTCACCGAGCTCGTAGTGGATGTCCAGGCCGGACATCATCGCGGCGTACCGCTTGCGCGGCTCGTCCATGCTCAACAGGTCGGACACGGTGTCGCGCAGGGCATCGAGGCGCGCGTCGCCGGGGCGGATGAGAGCGACTTGCGCCATCGTGTTGCGCAGCACGCGGGCAGCGATCGGGTGGCGTTCCTCGTGGTAGGTGTCCAGGAGGTCGTCCGGCGACACGCCCTTGATCACCTGGGCCAGCTTCCACCCCAGGTTCAGCGCGTCCTGCACGCCGGTGTTGAGTCCCTGTCCGCCCACCGGGGAGTGCACGTGCGCGGCGTCGCCGGCCAGCAGCACTCGTCCTTTCCGGTAGGCCGCGGCCTGGCGGGTCATGTCGGTGAACCGGGAGATCCAGATGGGACTGTGGATCCCGTAGTCGGTCCCGTACACGCCGATAAGCGCCTCGCTCACGTCGCGCAGGGTGGGTTCGCTCGTCGACCCGACGTGCTGCTCGGTCACCATGACCCTGACCGGCCCGTGGTCGGCGAAGACGACTTCTCCGTCGCGGATCTCGTACTCGACCCTGCCGAGGCCGTGGAGGCCGGTGGCGTCCTCGCGGGTGCCCAGCTCCGGCTCCTCGGCCATCTCGGCCTCGGCGATGAGGGCGCTGGTCGTCGGATCCCACCCGGGGAACTCGATGCCGGCCTGCTTGCGGACGAGGCTTCGTCCTCCGTCGCACCCGACGAGGTAGTCCGCCCGCAGCGACTTGCCGTCGGACAGCTCGACGTCGACGCGCTTTTCGTCCAGCGCGAACCCAGTCACCTCACGTTCGCGGTAGATGGTCACGGCCAGCTCGTCGACCCAGCCGGCCAGGATGCGCTCGATGTGGTTCTGCCAGAGTCCGAGACCGTAGGGATGCCGCGTCGGGAAGTCGCTGATGTCGAACGTCGCGACCCGAGCGAAACCCGCGACCTGAGCCACCTGTCCCTCTGCAAGGAACCGATCGGCGATGCCACGCTGATCGAGGACCTCGATGGTCCGTGCGTGCAGGCCGCCGGCGCGTGAGCCGGGGAGGTCCTGGCTGGCACGCCGCTCGACGATGGCAGCGTCGACACCGGCCAGCGCCAGCTCGCCGGCCAGCATCAACCCCGTGGGACCTCCGCCGACGATCACTACCGCATGCTCGGTCACGTTCCAGCCCTTCCGACGATCTGTCTCCGAGTCGGTGATTCTGCGGCATGCGGGGGGCCTTGCAGCAAGCCCCCCTTTGCGGGTTACCTTGGAAATGTGAGGAGCGGGCGGTGCCGCTCGTTGTCTATGTCGGCGCTGAGGCCAGGAAAATCGCGCGCCTCGCGCTCCGCGCGCAGGTACCTTCCTCGGTATGGCTGTCGCACGGTTCCCGAGCATCGTCCTCGACTGTCCCGACCCCGCCCGGCTCGCCGCCTTCTACGGCGCGATGCTGGACTGGAAGACCGACATCTCCGCCGACTGGGCCGAGGTGCGTGCGGACTACGGCCAGTGCATCTCCTTCCAACGAGTGGAGGCCTACCACCCGCCCGCGTGGCCGGACCAGGAAGTGCCTCAGCAGATGCACCTCGACGTGATCGTCGACGATCTCGACGTCGGCGAGGCCGCGGTGCTCGACCTCGGAGCGACCAAGCACCCGCACCAGCCGGGTACGTCCTTCCGGGTCTTCCTCGACCCGGCGGGGCATCCGTTCTGCCTCTGCGTTGACTGATCCGATCGAGCGACACCGTCGACAGCAGGCCAGCCGCCACCGGGACGCTCCCTGACGCTGGTCAGGAGGTCCTGTCCACGGCGGATCGCACGGCTCCCGCAGTGACCCACCGGGTGCCGAGAACGATGGCGGCCACCGCAGTCAGGAGCACACCCACCTCCTCGGCCAGCCACGTCCTGCCGAACAGCAGCCAGCCGATCCCGATGGGCAGGTTCACCGCTGCGGCAACGGCCAGCACGGCCGCGAGAAGCGCAACCGGGCGGTGCCGAAGCGGTCCTCGGGTCGGCGCGTACCAGGCAGCGACCATGGCCGCCAGCAAGATGCCGATCGCACCGATGTCGAAGAGGACACCGACCAGCCCGTCAGTCGTGTTGGTACCACCGTTCTCCCAGATCAGGGCGAACTTGACGAGCCACGCCACACCGCCGAGCACGGCGAGCGCCCCCGCAACCCGGGTAGCCATGACCCGACGGTACGCCGGCCGCTTGCGCGCCCGCTAGCGACCGGATCATCGGAGGACCGAGTGGTTCGCGGCACTCGATCGATGCTTGTGGAGGAGCAGCTCGGACTCAACGGGCACGAAGCCCAGCTTCTCGTTGATCGCGCGCATCCACACGTTTCGGTCATCACTGCTGGTCCGAACACGTGTCGTGCGCGTGCGATTGCGAGCGGTCAGGAGACAGGCGACCTTGATGGCTACGCCAAGCCGATTCCCCCTGTGCTGGGCGTGAACCAGGGTGCCCTCGATCTGCGCCGGCCGGTCCGGGTCGGCAGCGGCGACAAGACAGGTCCAAGCGACGACGGCGCCGTGACGGTCGAGTGCGATCGACTCCACTGCCGTTCGTCCCTGCGCCTGCCAGAGCGCGATCTCGGCTTCGTACTCCTCCGCCGAGACCGGGGTGGGCTGCCAGTCCAGCTCGCCATGAGGTGCCTCCGCGTCCACCAGACCCTTGAGTACGCCGACCTCGGTCCGCAGGTGCTCGGGAACGCCGTTGAGGTGGCTCGACACCGTGTATGAGTCCGGCGGCTGCTCCGAGGCGAGGTCGGCGGTGGCAAGGTCCAGCTCGACGACTGTCTCGGTCGTTGCGCTGGTGTACCCCAAAGGGGTGGCGAATCGCCGCAGCAGCTCCTCGATGTCCTCGGCCTTGGGACGGTAGACGCTCGCGACGAGTCGACTCGCGCGCGCTGGACTCATCTCCTCCGCGGTCCGGGCCAGCACCGTTCCGACACCTCGGCGCTGGTGCCCGGGGAGGACCGAGACGTTGATCCACGACGTGTCCGGGGTGTCCCTCGACGTCAACGACGTTCCGAACCCGATCAGCTGCTCGTCCTCGAAGGCTCCGACCAGGTGGCGGAGCCAGCCGTCCTCGGCACGCCATGACGTGATTCGGGCGGCCTCTCCGAGCGGCACCCACCCCGGTCGGGCATCCTCGGTCGCCGCGCACTCAACCGCGTAGGCAGCCATCAACGCCGGACCGTCGGTCAGCGGCAGGGGGCGGATGTCCACCCGCGAGAACCTACCAACGAGTCGTGCGGCCTCCGACCGCACGACCAAGCGGCACAGGTGTGCTGTTGTGACCAGGCGTCGGGCCGGCTCGGCTGTTCGACCGGTGCATCCCGCAAGTGGTCAAGAACGACCCGCTTCCGGCGCTGAACCAGCCGATCCTTGACCAGTTCCTCGTCCCGAACGCATTGGCGGTCGACTCACCCAACTCGCGTGATGAGGTCCTCGATCGCAGCAGCCACGGCATCGGGATCCACGAGCATGTGCAGGTGCCGCCCGTCGAGGGTCCGGACCGGCCACCCTCGCCGTACCCCCTCCGACCGTTCCGCGGCGTAGGTGTCACCGAACGCCAGGTAGGCGCACGGCATCCGGTCCCACCCGGGCGGCACGGGCAGACTGTTCCGGAAGTAGGCCAACGGAAGCGACTGCGCCTCCCGTGCCACCGCCTGACGCAGAGCGGGATCAGGCACGAGCGTGTCGAACGACGAGGAACCCCACCACGTCGTCCACGGCGGCAGCATGCCCGAGTCGTCGGCGAGACCGGCGAGGAACTCCAGGAACTCTGGCGGGGCGAGCGGAACCTGCTCGACGTCGCCCGGAAGTCCCGCATCCACGAGCACCACTGCGCCGGGCCGATGCCGGTCCGCGAGCCACGGCACGAAGAGGCCGGCGTTGCTGTGCGCCACGACCACCGGTGCGTCCAGCCCGGACAGGGCTCGGTCGAACGCCTCCTGCACATCACCCGGTGTCAGCGGGCCCTGAGGGCACGGCGCGATCATCGTCGACCGGCCTTGCTGCTCGAACAGGTCGGCGACCGGCGACCAGGTGGCCGGCCCCAGCAAAGGGCTCGGCAGGAACACCAGCGACGCCCGACCGCCGCCGCCCGCGTCGGCCATCAGCGGAAGGCGCTCTCCCCGGTCAGTGCCTGGCCGAGCACCAGCGTGTGCATCTCCACGGTGCCCTCGTAGGTCAGCACGGACTCGAGGTTGTTCATGTGCCGGATCACCGGGTACTCCAGCGAGATCCCGTTGGCGCCGAGGATGGTGCGTGCGGTCCGGCAGATCTCGATCGCCTCGCGCACGTTGTTCAGCTTCCCGAAGCTGACCTGCTCGGGTCGCAGCGTCCCGGCGTCCTTGCGGCGACCGAGGTGCAACGAGAGAAGCATGCCCTTGCCGAGCTCGACGGCCATGTCGGAGAGCTTCGCCTGGGTGAGCTGGAACCCGGCGATGGGCCGGCCGAACTGGACCCGCGACTTCGAGTAGTCCAGGGCCGCCTCGAAGCTGGACCGGGCCGCGCCCATCGATCCCCAGATGATGCCGTACCGGGCCTCGTTGAGGCACGACAGCGGGCCGCGGAGGCCGACCACCTCGGGCAGCGCGGCGTCGGCCGGCAGTCGGACGTCCTCGAGCACGAGCTCGCTGGTCACCGACGCCCGAAGGGACATCTTCTGCTTGATCTCCGGTGCGGTGAACCCCGGTGCGTCGGTGGGTACGACGAAGCCCCGGATCCCGTCCTCGGTGCTCGCCCAGACCACGGCGACATCGGCGATGGAGCCGTTGGTGATCCACATCTTCCGACCGTTCAGCACCCAGTCGTCACCGTCGCGGCGGGCCTTGGTCCGCATCCCGGCGGGATCGGAACCGTGGTCGGGCTCGGTCAGCCCGAAGCAGCCGATCGCGTCACCGGCGGCCATCCGGGGCAGCCACTCGTTCTTCTGGTCCTCGCTGCCGAACCGCCAGATGGCGAACATCGCCAGCGAGCCCTGCACCGACACGAGCGACCGGATGCCGGAGTCGGCGGCCTCGAGCTCGACACAGGCCAGTCCGTAGTCGACCGCGGACATGCCCGCGCAGCCGTAGCCCTCCAGGTGCATGCCGAGCAGGCCGAGCTCACCGAGCTGCTTGGCCAGGCCGCGGGCGTCGGGAAGCGCGCCGTCCTCGAACCATCTCCCGACGTACGGGGTGATCTCGCTGGCGCAGAACCGGCGCACCACGTCGCGGATGTCACGTTCGTGGGTGCTCAGCTGGTCGTCGATGCCGAGGGGGTCGCTGGGGTCGAAGGGTGCACGTGTCATCGTGCCAGTATGTCGGTATGGACCTCGGGCTGACAGAACGTGTGTACATCGTCACGGGCGGCGCCGGTGGCCTGGGCCGCGCGACCGCGGAGGTGCTGGTCGCCGAGGGCGGGAGGGTCGTGCTGTCCGGGCGGCACAAGGAGTCCCTCGACGAGGCGGTGACCGCGCTCGGGCCGGACCAGGCCACCGCGGTGGTGGCCGACAACGCCGACCCACAGGCGCCGGACCGGCTGATCGCGGCCGCGCGGGACAGGTTCGGGCGGATCGACGGTGCGCTGATCTCCGTGGGCGGCCCGGCGGCCGGCCCGCTGATGCAGGCCACGGACGAGGAGTGGACCGCCGCCTACGAGGCGGTCTTCCTGGGTGCGGTGCGGCTGAGCCGGGAGATCGCCAAGCGGCTGGGCGACGGCGGTTCGCTCGCCTTCGTGCTCTCCACCTCGGTCAAGGCGCCGCTGGCCGGCCTCGGGATCTCCAACGGCTTCCGGCCCGGCCTGGCGATGGTCGCCAAGAACCTCGCCGACGAGCTCGGTCCCGAAGGCATCCGGGTGAACGGGCTGATGCCGGGGCGGGTGGAAACCGACCGGGTCCGGTCCCTCGACGCGGGGACCGGTGACGCCGAGGCCGCCCGGCGCCGGCACGAGGAGAACATCCCGCTGCGCAGGTACGGCCGCCCGGAGGAGTTCGGCCGCGCCGCCGCGTTCCTGCTGTCGCCGGCGGCATCGTTCATCACCGGGGCGATGGTTCCCGTCGACGGCGGGATGCTGCGGGCTCTGTAGGGGTCGCGCGCGCCTTCCGTCGTTCGTCCCAGGCGAGGTAGCAGAAGCCGAACAGGGCCAGCGCGGCGAAGAACCACCACTGCAGCCCGTAGAAGAAGTGCGGCCCCTCGTTCAGCTCCGGTGGTTCTGCCTTCACCAGCGGCTGCGCCGGCGCGGGCGACTCGGTCTCGGCCTCCACGAAGCCGCCGTAGACCGGGAACGGCAGCGTCGGCGCGATCTGCCGGCTGGACACGGCCCGCGTGGACCGGTCCTGCACGCGGGCGGAGTCGCCGGTGGCGTCCGCGCGCACCCAGCCCACCACGGTGACCTCCCCGGCGGGTGCGGGTGGCACGTCCGGTGAGGTGGTGCCCACGTTCCCGGTCGCCAGCCAGCCGCGGTTGACCAGCACGGCGGCGCCGGAGTCGGTGAGCAGCGGCGTGACCACGTCGACGCCGGACTTGCCGTCGCGGGTCTGGTAGCGGACGACCACGGTCTCGTCCTCGACGTAGTCCCCGGTCGCGGTGACCTGGCGCCAGACCTCGCCGTCGGCGACCGGCCGGCCGGGGGAGAGGATCGTCGCCACGGGCACCGGGTCGGCGGTGAGGTTCTCCCGGATGATCTCGTTGTCGGCCACCCGCTCGTCGAGCCGGTTGAACTGCCATTCGCCCAGCCGGTAGGCCAGAAAAGCCAGCAATGCCACCGCGATCCCGAACAGGATCCAGCGCCGGCTGAGCATGAACTTCACGCGGATGACAGTAACCCGGGAGAACCGGCCTAGACTGGCCGGGTGAGCACTGGAGCACTGGTCGACACCTTCGGCCGCACGGCGACCGACCTGCGGGTCTCCCTGACCGACCGCTGCAACCTGCGCTGCTCGTACTGCATGCCGGCGGAGGGCCTGGACTGGCTGCCGACCGAGCAGACGCTGACCGACGACGAGGTGGTCCGGCTGATCCGGATCGGCGTCGAGCAGCTCGGCATCCAGGAGGTCCGGTTCACCGGCGGCGAGCCGCTGGTACGCCGCGGGCTCGTCGACATCGTGCGACGCACCAAGGAGCTCACGCCGACCCCGGAGACGTCGCTCACCACCAACGCTCTGGGCCTGACCCGGACCGCCGCCGCGCTCGCGGAGGCCGGCCTGGACCGGGTCAACGTCAGCCTGGACACGATCCGCCGCGAGCACTTCCACGAGATCACCCGCCGTGACCGTCTCGACGACGTGGTCTCCGGGCTGGAAGCGGCTCAGGCGGCCGGTCTCGGTCCGGTCAAGGTGAACGCCGTGCTGCTGCGAGGAATCAACGACGACCAGGGGCCGGAGCTGCTGCGCTGGTGCCTGGAGCGGGGCTACCAGCTCCGGTTCATCGAGCAGATGCCGCTGGACGCCCAGCACGGCTGGCGTCGCGACACGATGATCACCGCGGACGAGATCCTCGCCTCGCTCGAGGCCGAGTTCGACCTGAAGCCCGCCGAGGAGCCCCGAGGCAGCGCGCCCGCCGAGCTCTTCGCGGTCGACGGCGGCCCGGCCACCGTCGGTGTGATCGCGTCGGTGACCCGGCCGTTCTGCGGGGACTGCGACCGGGTCCGGCTCACCGCCGACGGCCAGGTGCGCAACTGCCTGTTCGCCCGTGAGGAGTCGGATCTTCGGGTGGCGCTGCGTGGCGGTGCGAGCGACGACGAGATCGCTGAGCGCTGGCGCGCCGCGATGATCACCAAGCGGCCCGGTCACGGCATCGACGACGTCTCGTTCCTGCAGCCGACCCGGCCGATGTCAGCGATCGGCGGCTGAGTCCCCGACCGGCTCGACGTCGCGCAGGAAGCCGCGCGCCTTCAGGAAGTCGCCGAGGCTCTCGCGGTGCTCGTCGCAGGCCAGCCAGGTCTTCCGCCGGTCGGGTGTGTGGATCTTCGGGTTGTTCCACAGCAGCGACCAGACCGCGGCGTTCTGGCAGCCCTTCGCCGAGCACGTGAGATCCATGCCGCCGACCCTAGCGACCGCGACGGAACCCGCCGTAACTGAGTGATGCCGGACGACCACGGGGGAAGTCGTCCGGCATCACAAGGCGCGAACTCAGACGGGGGAGGCTGAGCCCGCGCATCGCCGATTCTTGCACGCTGCTCGTGGCAATTCCAATATCGATCCCCATACACGCCGGGCGTTCCGGAGGTGTCTGGACCATTAGCCGCCAGGCGGCGGCTCGAGCGATTTACGAGACGGATCAGGCCCGAACGGTTCCGGTCCGCCGGGGTCGGTCGAGGCGCCGGCGTTGGCCATCACGACGGCCACGTAGGGCAGGATGAACGACGCGATCACCAGCACCCACATCAGCCATCCCTGCCCGGTGGTGACGAAGACGACGACCGCGGCGACGAAGCACAGGGTGCGGATTCCCATCGAGATCAGGTAGCGCCGCTGGCGTGCGTTGATGTCGTCGCTGTGGCTGCGTGTAGCACTGGTGATCCGAACGGCGTCGGAGTGCTTGCGGCCCATGCCTCCACGGTACGCCGGTCCGCGCACCTGCCCTGGTCCGGGCGTGACGGCTAGCATCGGCAGCACCATCCGCTGGTGAGACAGGAGCACGCCATGTCCGACCGCACGTACCGCGTCACCGAGATCGTCGGGACCTCGCCCGAGGGGATCGACCAGGCCATCCGCAACGGCATCCAACGAGCCTCGACGACACTGCGGCACCTCGACTGGTTCGAGGTCACCCAGGTGCGTGGCCAGGTCAAGGACAACGCGGTCGAGCACTTCCAGGTAGGTCTCAAGCTCGGCTTCCGCCTCGAGGACGACTGATTCCGGCTACCCGCTGGTAGCCGATAGCGTCCTGACCAGCGACGACGAGAGGGAGCCCAGTGAGCAGATCGGTGCTGGTGACCGGTGGCAACCGCGGGATAGGCCGGGCGATCGCCCAGGCGTTCGCCGATAACGGCGACAAGGTGGCGATCACCTACCGCAGCGGCGAGCCGCCGGAAGGCTTCCTCGGGGTCAAGTGCGACGTGACCGACGCCGACTCCGTCGACGCGGCCTTCACGGAGGTCGAGGAGACCAACGGCCCGGTCGAGGTCCTGGTCGCGAACGCCGGCATCACCAAGGACACGTTGATGCTCAGGATGAGCGACGACGACTGGTCCACGGTGCTCGACACCAACCTGACCGGCTCCTTCCGGGTCGCCAAGCGTGCCGCCAAGGGCATGCTGCGGCTGCGTCGCGGCCGGATCATCTTCATCTCCTCGGTGGTCGGACTGCTCGGTTCGGCCGGCCAGGTCAACTACGCGGCGAGCAAGTCGGGCCTGGTCGGGATGGCCAGGTCGCTGGCCCGTGAGCTCGGCAGCCGCTCGATCACCGCGAACGTGGTCGCTCCCGGGTTCGTGGAGACCGAGATGACCGAGGTGCTGCCCGAGGAGAAGAAGGCCGAGTACAAGGCGCAGATCCCGCTGCAGCGCTACGCCACCACCGACGAGGTCGCCTCGACGGTCACCTGGCTGGCCTCCGACGGCGCGGCGTACATCACCGGCGCCGTGATTCCCGTCGACGGCGGCCTGGGCATGGGGCACTGACGGCGCACCGCGTCGGTCGAGCGCGTCGCAACCACAACCTGGAAGAGGAGTACAACCGCACATGGGCATTCTCGAGGGCAAGCGGATCCTGGTCGCCGGGGTCACGATGGACAGCTCGATCGGCTTCGCGGTGGCCCGGGTCGCCCAGGAGCAGGGCGCGACCGTGGTCGTGTCGAACTTCGGGCGCGCGCTCGGGATCACCCGGCGGATCGTGGGCCGGCTGCCGAAGGAGGCGCCGGTGATCGAGCTCGACGTCACCGACCAGTCCCACCTGGACCGCCTGCCGGAGCTGCTCGGCGAGCACGTCGACGGGCTCGACGGGGTGGTGCACTCCATCGCCTACGGCAACCCGGAGACGCTGCTCGGTGGCAAGTTCCTCGGCGGTCCCTGGGACGACGTGGCCCAGGCGGTCCAGGTCTCGGCGTACTCACTGGCGTCGCTGTCGAACGCCTGCCTGCCGATGATGTCGTCGGGAGGGTCGGTGGTCGGGATGACCTTCGACGCGACGGTCGCCTGGCCGGCGTACGACTGGATGGGGGTGGCGAAGGCCGGTCTGGAGTCCTGCTCGCGCTATCTCGCCCGCGACCTCGGCCCGAAGGGCATCCGGGTCAACCTGGTCTCGGCCGGGCCGCTGAAGACCCTGGCCGCCAAGGCGATTCCGGGCTTCGAGGAGCTCGAGTCGATGTGGAGCGACCGGTCGCCGCTGGGCTGGGACGAGAAGGACCAGGAGCCGACCGCGCGGGCGGTGGTCGCGCTGATGTCGGACTTCTTCCCGGCCACCACCGGCGAGATCGTGCACGTCGACGGCGGCTACCACGCGATGGGCGCCTGAGTCACCCGGCTGCGACCGGCGTTCGGTAGCGTGCCGGAATGCCTTCATCTCTGGTCGAGCTGCGGATCCTCGAGGGACCGAACCTCTACTTCCCTCGTGCCGCGGTCAAGCTCACCCTGGACCTCACCGCGCTGAGCGAGGCCGAGGACGAGCTGGTCACCCGGCTGGCGCGGCGGATCGGGCTGCGCAACGTCCGGGCCGGCGAGCCCGGCAGCGGGTTCCGGCAGCGGTTCGTCGCTCGTGCGGTGGCCCGGCTGGTGCGCCAGATCGCCGCGGAGTCGGGCACCAGCCGGCTGGCGGTGCGGGTGCGACCCACCCACGACCCGCACCGGCTGGTGGTCGCCTACCCGTGGCGGCGGCGTGAGCGGGCGCAGGAGCTGGGGCGTGCGGTCGCCGAGCTGCTGGACTCGCTTCCCGGCAACGACGTCGACGAGCTGGTCGAGGTCGCCGCCGAGCGGGTGCGGCAGTCGGAGGCGGGACCGGGACCGAAGACGCTGCGACCCCGGGTCCCGGTGATCGCGGTGACCGGCACGAACGGGAAGACCACCACCTCCCGGATGATCGCGCACGTCGCCCGCATCCACGGCATGCACGTCGGCTGGTCGAGCACCGACGGCATCTACGTCGACGGGGTGCTGGTGGAGGCCGGCGACTACTCCGGGCCGAGCGGCGCCGGGCGGGTCCTGGCCCACCGTGAGGTCGAGCTGGCGGTCACCGAGACGGCGCGGGGCGGGATCCTGCTGCGCGGCATCGGCCTGATGCACAACGACGTGTCCGTGGTCACCAATGTCTCCGCGGACCACCTCGGCCTGCACGGCATCGACACGGTGGACCAGCTGGCCGAGGTCAAGGGCGTGGTGCCACGGATCACCAAGCCGTCCGGTTGGAGCGTGCTCAACGCCGACGACCCGCGGGTGCTCGCGATGCGCACGACGATCAAGGCCACGCCGTGGCTGTTCTCCCGGGACGCCGACTCACCGGCGCTGCGTGAGGTGCTCGGCGCCGGGGGACGGGCCACCACCGTGATCGACGGGTGGCTGTGCGTGCTCAGCCCGGGCGGCGACCCGGACCCGCTGGTGGAGCTGGTCGACGTCCCGATGACGCTGGCCGGGCTGTCCCGGTTCAACGTGGAGAACGCGCTGGCGGCTGCGTCGGCGGCACTCGCCGTGGGCATTCCGCGTGAGGCGGTGGTCGAGGGCCTACGCAGCTTCCGTCCCGGTCCGGAGCACAACCCGGGCCGGATGAACATCTACTCGCTCGGCGACCTCACCGTGGTGATCGACCTGGCCCACAACGAGGCCGGGCTCGAGGCGCTGCTGGAGATCATGGACGGCCTGCGGCCGCCGGACGGGCGGCTGCTGCTCGGGCTGGGCACGGCGGGGGACCGCACTGACGACCTGGTCCGGTCCCTGGGCGAGGTCGCCGGACGCGATGCCGACGTCGTGGCCATCGTGCACAAGCAGGGTTACCTGCGCGGCCGTGACCCCGACGAGATGGCCGCCCTGTTCCGGGAGGGTGCGGCGCGGGTGGGGATGGAGGACATCCCGGCGTACGACAGCGAGCTGGACGGCCTGGTGGCCCTGGTGGACCAGGCGAAGACCGGGGACGTGGTCGGCGTGATGTGCCACCAGGACCGGGAGGCCCTCGACGCCTGGCTGCGGTCCCGGGACGGCACCGTCGACGACCCCGAGACGCTGAGCGCGAAGGTCCGCGCCACTCAGGCCTGAGCCGGCGGGGTGAAGTCCGGGTCGGCGACGTTGTCGTCGTCGAAGGCCCCGGACCCGGCCTGGGCCCGGTTGGACCAGGTCTCCAGCTCCGCCATCACCGCGGCGTGCTTGTCGACGCAGAGCACCACCAGGTCGCCCTGGTTGGCCCGCGCCATCGCGTGCCGGACGGCGTCGATCTCCTCGACGATGATCTCCAGCTGCCGGCAGCGGCCACCCTCGGCCATCGTCTTGCGCACGCCCTCGGCGACCAGCTCGGCCGTGGCACCGCGTTCGCGGCCGCGCAACGCCACGTCCTCCCGGACCACCAGCACGTCGAAGTGCTGGGCGGCGACCATTCCCAGCTCCCGCATGTCGTCGTCGCGGCGGTCACCGGCGGTCGCGATCACTCCGATCCGGGACGGCTTGCCGAGCTCGCTGGTGGCGGCCAGGCCCTCACCGACCCGGTCGACGAAGTCACCGAGCATCCGCATCCCCGGCGCGTTGTGGCAGTAGTCCACGATCACGCTCACCCCGTCCACGTCGACCTCGTTGAGGCGACCGGGGGAGAGGTAGTAGCTGGTGGAGAACGTGCGCAGGCCCTGCCGGATGTCGTGCAGCGGCGCACCGGAGGCGAACGCCGCGGCCGCGGCGGCCAGCGCGTTCTGCACGTTCATCCGGGCCCGGCCACCGAACGTCGACGGCAGCAGGTGGGTCCAGGCGAGCTGCATCTCCCGGCGGCCGTGCTTGACGACGATCATCTCGCCGCGCTCGCTCGGGTTCAGCACCAGCGCCTTGCCGCCGCGGCGGCAGTGCTGGTCGATCATGTCCCGGACCTCGGAACCCGGCTCGTCCATGCTGAACCAGACCACCTGTCCCGAGCAGCGTCGCCGCATCGCGCGGACCAGGTCGTCGTCGGCGTTGAGCACGGCGTGCCCGTCGCGCGGCACCGCCTCGACCAGCACCGCCTTCACGTCCGCGAGCTGCTCGACGGTGTCGATGCCGCGCAGGCCGAGGTGGTCCGGCTGGACGTTGAGCACCACGGCCACGTCGTTGCGCTCGTAGCCCAGGCCCTCGCGGAGGATCCCGCCGCGCGCCACCTCGAACACCGCGAAGTCCACCCGCGGGTTCTGCAGCACCATCCGCGCCGACTTGGGACCCGAGGCGTCGGCCCGGATCAGCAGCCGCTCGTCGATCACCACGCCGTCGGTCGAGGTCATCCCGACCTTGCGGCCCATCCCCTTGAAGATGTGCGAGATCATCCGCGACGTGGTGGTCTTGCCGTTGGTGCCGGTGACCGCCACGATCGGGATCCGGCTCGCCGTACCGGGCGGGAACAGCATGTCGACCACCGGCTTGGAGATGAACTGCTGCTCGCCGATCGTGGGATGCGTGTGCATCCGGAACCCCGGCGCCGCGTTCACCTCGCAGATCGCGCCGCCGGTCTCACGCACCGGTTCGGTGATGTCGGGGCAGATGAAGTCGATCCCGGCGATGTCGAGCCCGATCACCCGGGCCGCCTCCTCGGCGATCTCCACGTTCTCCGGGTGCGCCTCGAAGGTCCGGTCGATCGAGATCCCGCCGGTCGACATGTTGCCGGTCAGGGTCATCTTCACGGTCTCACCGGCCGGCGGCACGTCGGAGAGCTTGTACCCCTGGTTGGCGAGCAGCTCGACCGCCGCGTCGTCCACCTTGATCCGGGTGAGCACCTTCTCGTGGCCGACACCGCGCCGGGGATCGGCGTTGGTCAGCTCGACGAGCTCCTCGATCGTGCGCTGCCCGTCGCCGATCACGTGGGCCGGGACCCGCTCGGCGACGGCGGCGAGCCGACCGTCGATGATCAGGCACCGGTAGTCGCGGCCGGTGATGTGCGACTCGACGATCACCCATCCGCGGCGGGACTGCTGCTCGGCGACGGGGAACGCATCGCGCACCGCGTCCGCACCGGTCAGATCGAGGCACACCCCGCGGCCGTGGTTTCCGTCGAGGGGTTTCAGTACGACGGGGTAGCCGATCCGTTCCGCGACGGCGACCGCCTGGTCCGCCGTACGCACCGACTCCTGCTTGGGCACCGGCAGCCCGGCCGCTCCGAGCAACCGGGTGGTGAGGTCCTTGTCGGAGGCGACGTCGACGGCGATCGCGCTGGTCGCCGAGGTCATCGTGGCCCGGATCCGTTTCTGGTGCACGCCTTGGCCGAGCTGGACCAGCGAGTGCTTGTTCAGCCGGATCCAGGGGATGTCCCGGGAGACCGCCTCGTCCAGGATCGCCTGGGTCGAGGGTCCGAAGGCGGTGCGCTCGGCGCGCAGGATGAACTGCTCGAGCTCGGCCTCGAAGTCGAAATCGGGGTCGGCGGAGACCAGGTGGTTGACCAACCGGACGGCGAGCCGGGAGGCGGCCAGCCCGACCTGCTCGTCGATGTAGCCGTAGATGATGTTGTAGCGGCCGTGCACGCCCTTGACCTGGCGGGTCTTCCCGCGCCGGATGTCGTGGCCGACCGCCTGCTGCAGGGCGAGCGCGACGTGCTCGGTGACGTGGCCCAGCCAGGTGCCCTCGTTGAGCCGCTCGACGAAGCCGCCGCGCCGGCCGCGCGAGCAGGAGTGCTCCCGCAGCCCCGGCAGCATCTGCAGCAGGTTGTCGGTGAAGTCGGGCAGCGTGTTGGTGGGGAAGTCCTCGAGCGAGCCGAGGTCGACCACGAGATGGATCGCCTGCTCGTAGGACCAGATGTTCGCGCCCCGGTAGACCCGCGTCTCGAGGATCGCCAGGTCGGGGGAGGGGCGGCCAGCGGTGCGCGGCTGCTCGCTCATGCACGGTCTCCTTCGTGTCGTCGGGCGCGGCGTCGTCGCTTGAGCTCGGAAGGTGAGACGTCGCCGGCGGCGATGTCGCGGGCGAGGCGACCCAGGTCCTGGCCGGCGACGGCGAGCTCGTGGGCCTCGGCCACGTCCGCCACCGCCCGCTGCGACACCAGTGCCCGTTCGGTCAGGTTGAACACCGACCCGGCCGGCAGCACGTGCAGCACCACACCGGAGGCCAGCAGCGGAGCGGTCTGCCGGGCCTCGTGGGCGTTGGACACGATGTTGCGGCCGTCGAACACGGTGACCGCGCCGCGGCCGCCGACGGTCATCACCTGGGCGCCGTCCTCCTCGGTGACGATGGCGGCGGTGTCCTCGTCGACGCCGATCCCGAGCAGACTGGGGCTCTGCGCCACGATCATCAGCAGCCGGCCGTAGCGGTTGCGCTGGTCGAAGTGCTGGTCGATCACGCAGTTCTGGACCAGGCCGAGCCCGGCGGCGAGCTGGGTCATCCGCTGCTTCGGGGTGGCGCCGCCGGAGCCGAACGCCACCATGTGCGAGGACTGGATGCTCGCTCCCGCGGAGGTCCCGGCCACGGTCACGCCGCGCCGGTGCGCCGCGTGGATCGCCTCACCGAACGGGGTGCCGTTCACCACCGCCGCCAGCTTGAGCTGGTTGCCGCCGGTCATGAAGATGCCGGTGGCCTCGTCGAGCCGACGCACCAGGTCCGGATCGCCGGCCTCCTCCCGCGACTCGGGCCGGGCGGCCAGCACCTCCTGCGCGCCGAGCTTGCGGAACAGCGCGTCGTACACCTCTACGATCTCGGACCCGAGTGACGAGGCGGTCGGGACGACGGCGATCCGGGCGTCCGGTCCACCGGCGAGCTCCACGAACGAACGCAGGACGGAACGCTTGCCCAGCTTGTCCTCGGCGCCACCGATCGCGAGCAGGGCGCCCGCCGTGCCGCCGTGTGCGGAGGCTGCGCTGTGATGTCCGTCCGGTTCTCCGTCTGGTGAGGCATTCGGCATGCAAGGCAGCCTAAGGGGTGCAAGAGTTGGCGCGTGACCTCCCGCCGCCGATTGATCGTGATGCGCCATGCCAAGGCGGAGCCGTTCGCGGCGACCGACCACGAGCGGGTGCTGACCGAACGCGGCAGGCGGGACGCCGTCGAGGCGGGCCTGCACCTGGCCGCGACCGGCGTGGTGCCCGACTACGCCGTGGTGTCGTCGGCGGCGCGGACCGTGGCCACCTGGGAGGCGGTTGCGCTGGGCTCGCGGTCCACGGCCGAGGTGGTCCTGGACGACGCGGTCTACACCGGCAGCCCGGACGTGGTGCTGGAGGTGCTCCGGGTGGTGCCGCTCGATGCGCAGGTGCTGATCTTCGTGGGTCACAACCCCACGGCGGCGTACGTCGCGCACCTGCTCGACGACGGCACCGGGGACCCGACGGCGACCCGCGAGATGCTGAAGGGCTATCCCGCGAACGCGATGGCGGTGCTCGAGCTGGAGGTGCCCTGGTCCGACCTGGGGCCGGAGACCGGTCGCCTCATCGACTTCCACGTGGCCAGGGCCTGAGCCGGCCTACAGCAGCGGCGGCGCAGGCGTGACGATGCCCATCTCGGCGTCGGCCGCCTCGACCTCCTCGCGACTGATCCCGAGCAGGTAGATGATCGCGTCGAGGTAGGGCACGTTGACCGAGGTGTCGGCCGCCTGCTGCACGACGGGCTTGGCGTTGAAGGCGATACCGAGGCCGGCCGCCGAGAGCATGTCGAGGTCGTTGGCCCCGTCCCCGATCGCGATCGTGGCGGCCTGCGAGATGCCGGCCTCCGCGGCGAACCGGCGCAGCGCCGCGGCCTTCCCGGCACGATCGACGACGTCGCCGACGATGCGCCCGGTGAGCCGGCCGTCGACGACCTCGAGCTCGTTGGCGGCGGCGAAGTCGATCCCGAGGTCCTCGGCGATCTTGTCGGTGACATGGGTGAAACCGCCGGACACGATCGCGAACCGGTAGCCGAGCCGCTTGAGGGTGCGCACCAGGGTCCGGGCGCCGGGAGCCAGCAGGATGTTGTCGTAGACCCGGTCGAGGGCGGTGGCGTCGAGGCCCTCGAGCAGCGCCACGCGTTCACGCAGCGACTGCTCGAAGTCGAGCTCGCCGCGCATAGCGGCCTCGGTGACCCGGGCGACCTCGTCGAAGCAGCCGGCGTGCTCGGCGAGCATCTCGATCACCTCGCCCTGCACCAGCGTGGAGTCGACATCCATCACGATCAGCCGCATCCCGCGCCGGAGCAGGCCTGCGGGCTGGACCGCGACGTCGACGGCCTGCGCGGCGGCCTCCTCGGCGAGCACCACCCGGAGCCGGTCCGGGTCGACTCCGGAGACGTGCAGGTCGATCGCGGTGACCGGGTAGCGCGCCATCCGCTCGATCCGGTCGATGTTCGCGCCGGTGTCGGCGATCCGTCCCGCGATCGCGGCGACCGCGGACGGCTTGAGCGGCATCCCGAGCACGGTCACGTGGCTGCGGCCGTCGGGACGCTGCCGGTTGTCACCCGTGCCGCGGTCCACCTCGACCTGCATGTCCAGGTCCTCGGCGACCCGCTCCACGGACGCGCGCAGCGACTTCCAGTCCCGGGGCGCGGTGACCAGCAGGCCGAGGACGAGCCGGCGGCGCAGCACGATCTGCTCGATGTCGAGGACCTCGACGCCGAAGGCCGCGAGCGTCGAGAAGACGGTGGAGGTCACTCCCGGCCGGTCCTTGCCGGTGAGCGTGATCAGCAGGGTCTTCGGTGCGTCGCTCTCGTTTCCCACGACCGCGAAGGCTACCGGTCCCACGGGAACGAGCAGGCGGCGACGAGCCCGCGTCTCGCAGCGTGGTCCAGCGGCGCCAGCGCGGCCCGGCGCCGGTCCGCCTCGTGGGCGGAGATCGCGCCACCGTCGTCCTCGAGCGCGAGGTCGACGATGGTCCGGCACCGGGTGGACAGCGAGACCAGCTTGACCGCGCGGGGTGCCATCCCCTGTGGGAAGGCGAAGTCGGCGGTGCCACGCAGCGACATCAGTGCGTCGGCCACCTCCGGCCGCCAGCGTGCGACCTCGAGGTCGGCCAGCGTGTTCGCGGCCTCCAGCACCGCCCGCCGAAGCGAGGTGTCGGCCTCGGACGGGTCGGGAACCTGCCGCCGCGAGATCGCCTGGTGGCAGGCCCACACCACGCCGGCGCCGGCGCGGTGCGGGACCAGGCCGATGTCCGCGCCGTCGAGGACCACGCCCTCGCCGGCCTCGAGCGCGTCGACGTTGAACGCGTTGGGTCCGGCCAGGCCGAGTGGGTCCCCCGGGACGGGCAGGGCGATCCCGGCGCCCGTCGTACCCGCCGAGCGCAGCCGGCCCAGCGCCAGGATCAGCGGTACGGCGGCCTCCTCACCCGGCAGGCCGGCCACGTGATGGGCGGCGTCGTCACCGACGATCGCGTCGCGGGCGTCGTCGAGGCTCACCGCACCGGCCACCCAGGCGGAGAACCAGACCGCGAAGCCGGCGGACAGCGGCAGCTGGGTACTCACCCGCCCGAGCCTACGTGCGGGTGAACGTGGAACGGGGGCGTGTCGTAGGTTATGAGCACCTGACCGAACTGTTCCCGGCCTGAAGAAGTTTGAGGGATGAATGGACGCCGTTCTCGAGCTCGCTGACGTCACCGTCAAGCGGGGTCAGGCCACGTTGATCGAGGGCATCGACTGGACCGTCGAGGAGGACGAGCGGTGGGTGATCCTCGGCCCGAACGGCGCCGGCAAGACCACGCTGCTGCAGGTGGCATCGGCCCAGATCCATCCGACGTCGGGTGTGGCCGGGATCCTCGGCGAGGTGCTCGGCACCGTCGACGTGTTCGAGCTGCGTCCCCGGATCGGGCTGACCAGCGCCGCCCTGGCCGACAAGATCCCGCGGGCGGAGCGGGTGCACGACGTGGTGGTCTCCGCGTCGTACGGCGTGATCGGCCGGTGGCGGGAACGCTACGACGAGCTCGACCACGAGCGGGCGGTGGAGCTGCTCACCGAGGTCGGTGTCCGGCACCTGGTCGACCGGACCTTCGGAACCCTCAGCGAGGGTGAGCGCAAGCGGGTGCAGATCGCGCGTGCCCTGATGACCGACCCGGAGCTGCTGCTGCTCGACGAGCCGGCCGCCGGGCTCGACCTCGGCGGTCGCGAAGACCTGGTCTCGACCCTGTCGGTGCTGGCGATGGACGAGATGTCGCCGGCCACCGTGCTGGTCTCGCACCACGTCGAGGAGATCCCGCCCGGATTCACCCACGCGCTGCTGCTGCGCGGCGGCGCGGTGGTCGCGGCGGGGCCGCTCGAGCACGTGCTCACCGAGGAGATCGTGTCCGCGACGTTCGGGATGCCTTTGATGCTCAGCCACGAGGACGGGCGTTGGGCCGCGCGGCGGCGCCCCCGGCACCGAACTTCCTGAACTACGCTGGAGCCATGGACGACTGGTTGCAGGACTGGCAGGCGTGGGCGGCGCTGTCGGTCGCACTCGGCGTGGCCGAGCTGTTCAGCCTGGACCTGATGTTGCTGATGCTCGCGACGGGCGCGCTCGCCGGGATGGTCGCCGGTCTGCTCGAGCTCCCTGTAGCCATCCAGATCATCGCTGCGGTGGCGACTTCCGTCGGCATGCTGGCGTTCGTCCGGCCGAGTGTCGTCAAGCGGTTGCACTCCGGCCCGGAACTCCGGCTGGGGCACCAGGCGTTGATAGGGAGACAGGGCATCGTGGTCGACGAGGTCTCCGCGCAAGGTGGTCAGATCAAGATCGGCGGTGAGGTGTGGACCGCTCGGCCGTACGACGAGAACGAGGTGATCGAGGCCGGAGCGACGGTGGACGTCTTCGAGATCCGCGGGGCCACCGCGCTGGTGCACAAGATTCCAACCCTGGGTTCCTGACCCGGGGCTCATGAACGCATGACAGAGAGGGGACACCATGGATGGCGGAGTAGGCATCTTGGTGCTGTTCGTTCTGCTCGCCCTGTTCGCCGTGGCCGTGCTGGCCAAGACGATCCGGATCGTGCCGCAGGCCCGCGCCGGAATTGTCGAGCGGTTCGGAAAGTACAAGGGCACGTTGCCGGCCGGACTGAACGTCGTGGTCCCGTTCGTCGACAAGGTCCGCTACATGATCGACCTGCGTGAGCAGGTCGTCTCGTTCCCTCCGCAGCCGGTGATCACCGAGGACAACCTGGTGGTCTCCATCGACACGGTGATCTACTTCCAGGTCACCGACCCGGTCTCCGCGACCTACGAGATCGCGAACTACATCCAGGCCGTCGAGCAGCTGACGATGACCACGCTGCGCAACATCGTCGGCGGGATGGACCTCGAGGAGACGCTGACCAGCCGCGACGCGATCAACAGCAGGCTGCGCGGCGTCCTCGACGAGGCCACCGGCAAGTGGGGGATCCGGGTCAATCGCGTGGAGCTCAAGGGCATCGACCCGCCGCCGTCGATCAAGGACTCGATGGAGAAGCAGATGCGGGCCGACCGCGACAAGCGCGCGACCATCCTGACCGCCGAGGGACAGCGGCAGTCGGCGATCCTGACCGCGGAGGGCGCCAAGCAGTCCGCGATCCTGAACGCCGAGGGTGACCGTCAGTCGCAGATCCTGCGCGCGCAGGCCGACCGCGAGTCCAGCATCCTGCGGGCGCAGGGTGAGGGGCAGGCGATCCAGACCGTGTTCCAAGCCATCCACGACGGACGGCCGGACCAGTCGCTGCTCGCCTACCAGTACCTCCAGATGATGCCGAAGATCGCCGAGGGCGACGCCAACAAGGTGTGGATCGTGCCCAGCGAGATCGGCAAGGCGCTGGAGGGGCTCGGCTCGACGATGAACAGCCTGCAGGGCATCCCCGACGACGTCGAGGGTCCGGTGAAGCGGGTCGACATGGGTGCGCCCGTGCCCGACGTCAGCGCGATCGACCGAGGGCTGGACGAGACGCTGCAGGACACCCACGACGAGGTAGCGGCCGCGATCGCTGCCGCCCAGGAGTCGGCCACACCGCAGGGGACCACGCGGGCCGGCGCGCCGACACCGTCGGCCCCGCAGTCCGGGGTCACCGGAACCGGCGGTACGACGGACAGCTCGGTCGCCCCGGGCGAGGTCCCTCCTGGGTCTGGTGAGGAGCCGGCTGGTCCGTGACCGGCCTGGAGATGTTCGCGGTCTTCCTCGCGGGGATCGCGGCCGGCACCATCAACACCGTGGTGGGGTCGGGAACGTTGATCACGTTCCCGACCCTCCTTGCGGTCGGGGTGCCGCCGGTGACCGCGAACGTGTCCAACACCGTCGGACTGGTGCCGGGCTCGCTCTCCGGGGCGGTCGGCTACCGCCGTGAGCTGCGCGGGCAGCGGTCCCGGGTGATCCGGCTCGGCAGCGCCTCCCTGCTCGGCGGGATCACCGGCGCCGTCCTGCTGCTCGCCCTGCCGGCCGAGGCCTTCAACGCGATCGTGCCTGCCCTGATCGGTATCGGCTGCGTGCTCGTGCTGTTCCAGCCGGCGATCGCCCGCCGGGTGGCGGCCCGTGCGGAGTCGCGCGGGGGAGTTCCCGAGCACGGTGCCGCCTGGGTGTGGGTGCTCGTCTTCGTGACCGGGATCTACGGCGGCTACTTCGGTGCCGCGCAGGGTGTGCTGCTGATGGCGGTGATGGGCATCGGCATCCAGGAGTCGCTGCAACGCCTCAACGGCACCAAGAACGTGCTCGCGCTGCTGGTGAACGCGGTCGCCGCGGTGATCTTCATGTTCGTCGCCGAGGTGGACTGGGCGGTGGCGGGACTGATCGCGCTCGGCGCGGTGATCGGCGGCCAGGTCGGCGCCACGGTCGGCAGGCGGCTGCCGGCGCTGGCGCTGCGGATCTTCATCGTGGTCGTCGGCGTCGCCGCCCTCGTCGCGTTCCTGGTCGACTGATGCGCGGTTCGCTGCTGGTCGCGGGCACCACCTCGGACGCGGGAAAGTCGGTGCTGACCACGGGAATCTGCCGTTGGCTGCAGCGGACCGGGGTTCGGGTCGCGCCGTACAAGGCGCAGAACATGTCGAACAACTCCATGGTCACCGCCGACGGGGCCGAGATCGGCCGCGCCCAGTGGGTCCAGGCCGTCGCCGCCGGGGCCGAGCCGGAGGCGGCGATGAACCCGGTGCTGCTGAAGCCAGGCTCGGACCTTCGCAGCCACGTGGTGGTCATGGGCCGCCCGTACGGCGAGCTCGATGCCTCCTCCTTCGGCGGCGCCCGCACCGACCTGGCGCAGGTGGCCCACGCGGCGTACGACGACCTCTGCGCTCGTTACGACGTCGTGGTCTGTGAGGGCGCGGGCAGTCCGACCGAGATCAACCTGCGCGAGCACGACTTCGTGAACATGGGGCTCGCCCAGCACGGGAAGATCCCGACGATCGTGGTCGGCGACATCGACCGCGGCGGTGTCTTCGCGGCGATGTACGGCACGCTCAAGCTGATGCCTCCCGCGGACCAGGACCTGCTGCGCG
>DATFGA010000309.1:0-6546 GCA_035249775.1 Nocardioidaceae bacterium
CGGAACGATCAGCTCGTCGCCGGTGGCGAGCAGCCGGCGTACCTCAGGACCGGCCGGTCGGCTCAGCGGCGCCAGCGTGAGGGCCCAGGTCTGCGCCTTGGTGCCCGGCTGCCAGAGCGCGACGCCGTGGCCGGTGGAACCGAGCACGTCGAGCTCCTCCGCGGCGTACCACTCGTCCTCCACTGGAACCCCGAGTCGCAAATGCGCGTCGTGGGTGGGTGCCGCGTTCACGTCGAGCTGAAACGTGACCGGCTCCGCGCGTACTTCCACACTGGCCAGCGCGGCGCCAGGCACCAGGGCGAGTCCGACCTCCTCGGCCCGCGCCAGCAGGTTCCACAGCGAGCCGTCGAACGACGACAGCGGCAGGTGGCTCTCCGCGCCGAAGTAGGTCTGCCGGGAGGCCGCACGGTAGGCGGTGACGATCTCGTTGAGCACGGCGACCTGACGCTCGTCGAAGCTGCCGCGCCTGCCGAGGTACGGGACGTCCTGCCAGGACACGCCCGAGCGGATCCAGTTGTCGCGCGCACCGCGCTGCAGCGGCCGGAGCCGCAGCGTGCCGCGCGTCGGTGCACTGGCCCCGGTCCAGCGGTAGCCGGTCCTCCGCGAGCCGCGGTTCAGGTCGATCTGCAGGGCCAGCGGCTTCTGCGCCGTCGACCCGAGCCGACCGGCGGCGGCGTCGAGCTCGTCCAGCACCGAGGCCAGCCGCCGTTCCCATCGGCGACCACCGACGCCGCCGACCGCATGTTCCTGCTCGTGCTCGTGCCGGACGGTGAGCAGCAGCGCGACCGCATGCTTGCAACCCTCCGCCACCGGACAGCTGCACCGGCTGTAGACCCATGCAGCGGCACCGTCCTGTCCGACACTGACATAGACGGAGTACGCCGCACCGTGCGATCCGGCGACGCTCCCCCGGATGTCCAGGTCACCGTCGCCGTCGAGGTCGTGGCTGATCTCCAGCACCATGCCGCGCCGAACGTAGTCGCGGGCCCGCTCGAGGGTTGCCGACCCGTACCGACGACGGAGGTCTTCGTCCTCCAGCAGCAGCGACAGATCCAGCACCCGACGAGCCTACGGCCAGCGACCGACCATTCGTGTGAGGCCTGTGGACGAGCTACGACGCCGCCAGCGGTTTTGCTCCATTCTTGGTGCACATGACCCCAAGGAGGCACCATGGGAGCCGTGACAACCCTCCCGCGTGGCCGGGCGCTGACCCGCGACGACCTCGAGTCGATGCCAGATGACGGGCACCGCTACGAGCTCATCGACGGAATCCTCGTTGTGACTCCCGCACCGTCCTTCAGACATCAGCGAGTCTCGTTCAGGCTAGGCGTTCTGCTCGATGCGGCGTGTCCGGAGGACCTCACCGTACTAGCCGCCCCGTTCGACGTGGTCCTGGCCGAGGACACGATCGTGCAGCCAGACCTGCTCGTGGCACGGCGCACCGACTTCACGGAGCGTGACCTGCCGGTTCCGCCGTTGCTCGCCATCGAGGTGCTCTCACCCAGCACACGGCGAGTGGACCTGACCCTGAAGCTGTCCCGATACGAGACGGCGGCCTGCCCGTCCTTCTGGGCCATCGACCCGGACACGCCTGCTGTCACCGTTTACAACCTTCGCGACGGGACGTACGTCGAGGCGGCTCACGTCGAGGGCGATGAGGAGCTCACAGTTTCCACGCCGTTCGACGTCACGTTCACGGCGATAGGGCTGCTCGCGTGAGCCGATTCGACCCGGACGTCTACCCCGCGGGCTCCACGTAGGAGAACGGAACCGTCAGGACGCCATCCGTGTGCTCGAGGTGGTATCGGGTCCTGCCCCGCTTGAGGACCTTGCCGACGTAGCCGTGGAACTGCCCCGTGAGGGTGACCCGGCCCAGTGCCCCGACCGGCAGTGCAACCACCCCGGTCCCGGTCTCCATCGCGCGGAGCGCAGCGTCGTAGTTCGGGTGCATGCGGGCCGGCCGCCCATGGTGCAACCACTCGAACAGATGATCACGGTCGAAGCCCTGTCCGCACTCGGCGCACGAGACCGGCTTCTCCGGACGGCGATGTCGGTGGACGCTATGTCCTGCCGGGCAGGTCCCGACCCAGCCGCCTGGCACGGCCGGCGCGTCCTGCGGGAGGCAACGAGTGGCGCTGCACCCGATCTCGCGTGCCTTCGTCCGCCAGACGGAGTCGTGTCCGTGCCGGGGCCCGACCAAAGCATGGGCGATCTCGTGCAACACCGTGTCCCGCACCTCGTCAGCACCGTGCAGCCGGGTCAGCGGAGCGCTCAGCCCGATCACCTTGCGGTGCGGACGGCACACCCCGGCGCGTGTCTTGGCCTGGTCGAACTCGACCCGCCAGTCGTCGAGGCGATGAAGATCCAGCAGCTCCTGTCCCATAACGAACGCGTCCGCCAGTCGCATGGCGAAAACCTTACGACAGTCCGCGCGCGCCCTCGGTCGATGAGGCTCGGGTGTCGGCCAGTTCGTGACGAGATGCAGGTCCGCACCGCCCCAGAACATGCGTCTTGACACGTCGTACCCTCCGAAAGGGCCCGAAGCGGCCGGATCCTGGTGGTTTCGCCGGTGCGACCGGGCCGGGCCCACTCCTAGCGTGAGCACACCGGCCGACCCCGCCGGATCGCCACAAACACACGCAACGGAGAGCCCCATGCAGATCGCCATCTTCCTGTTCGACCGGGTGACCGCGCTCGACGCCGTCGGTCCCTACGAGGTGCTCAGCCGGGTCGCCGGCGCGAGCACCGTGTTCGTCGGTGAACGCCGCGGCGAGGTACGCACCGACATCGGCAGCCTCGGCCTCACCGTCGATGCGACGCTCGACGAGGTCACCGCACCCGACCTGCTCCTGGTGCCGGGCGGGATCGGCCAGCAGGCACACATGAAGGACGGGCCGGTCCACGACTGGCTCCGCGCGGTCGACGCGACGACCACGTGGACCACCGCCGTGTGCACCGGTTCGCTGATTCTCGCCGCCGCCGGCCTGCTCGAAGGCCGCCGCGCCACCAGCCACTGGGTTCGCCGCGAGGACCTCGCCGAGCACGGCGCCATCCCCACCGACGAGCGGGTGGTCTTCGACGGCAAGTACGTCACCGGCGCCGGTGTCTCGGCCGGCATCGACCTGGCGCTGACGCTGGTCGGTCGCGCGGTGGACACCCGCACTGCAAAGGCGATCCAGTGCGGGATCGAGTACGACCCGCTCCCGCCGTTCGACGCGGGTGCCCCGGACAAGGTCGACCCGGAGATCGTCGCGCAGCTGTTGACCTACAAGGACCTGATCTTCTGAGAAGCGGCCTCAGCCGCGCGCCGATCCGTAGCCCAGCAGCGCCGCCAGTCCGAGGGCGCTGCGCGGTGCGTACGCCGTGCGCCACAGCCCGCCGTGCACCGAGGAACCTGCCTCGTTCTGCCACGGGTGCAGCGTAGGCCGGTCCGCACCGGTGTGCAGGTCGTGCACCAGCAACGCCGCCATCAGCACGTTGCAGGTGGCCGGCTCGAAGACCTCGACGCCGAACCGGTGCGCGCCGGCGTAGGCGGCGGCAAGCGCCCGGTTCTTGACGACCGATCGGGTCCGGGTGGGCGGCGCGACGTTCAGCGAGACCGTCGCGCCGCCGTCGCGGGCCACGGCCGCGCGCCATCGCTGCAGCCGCTTGGCGAGCGCGTAGTTCGGGCCCTGCTGAGGCACGAGGCTGTCGTTGACACCAGGGTCAGCGTCCGGCCGGTACGCGCGGCGCAGCAGCCTTCCGGCGGACATGGTCCGCAGTGGCCGTCCGACCCATTTGGCCGCCGCCGACCGTCCGTCGTAGGCAGCCGAGGAGTGCGCGACCGCGTCGGCGGGCACAGCGAACACGTCGGTCGGCGTGGCCAGGAACGCGAGGGCCACGTCGTCCCGGCCGGCCTGCAAGCGAAGGGTCAGCGCATCGACGGCGACCGAGACCCGGACGTTGGTGGCACCGTCGGCATAGACGTAGTTGCCGAGGACCAGGCGGCCGGGCAGACCCGCCAGCCAGTCGGCCACGGCCGGAACCTCACCGATCAGGTCGGCGCCGGCCTCCTCGACGTCCGCGCCGTCGCTGACCGGCGCCAGGAGGGTGCCGGCTCCGCGCCGGGCCGACTCGAGCACGCGTTGCCAGATCGGTGGCCGGGGCAGGTCCACTCCGGCGACCCGGGCGCCCCAGCGCAGGAGCGTCGGCAGCGGGCCGATCTCCGCACCGGCACCGAGCACCGCCACGGTGTGGTCCGGCAGTGCCAGCCACTGCGGGTGCGCCGCGACCGTCCGGACAGCCTCGGCCGCCGACGGCTCCATCACGCCCTCTGCGACCCACTCGTCGAGCCGCCGCAACAGGGCATCGCCGCGGAGCCGGTCACCGTGGTAGGGCAGGGAGAGCTCGGTCTCCCGCTCGCCGTTCCCGGTCACCTCGACGCTGCGCAGCGCCCGTTCCGGTGCCGCGGTCAACAGCGTGTCCAGCTGCAGCTCGCGGCCGTCGCCGTCGAGGGTCCGCATCCGGTCGTGCAGCGAAGCCAGCCCGGCGTTCGCGATCGACAGGGCCGCCTCGTTGGACGGCAGCCCGGCCTCGACCAGGCGGCGGAAGTGCACCAAGTAGCCGGAACGCCAGTTGGTCTCCTGCTCGGCGGCGAGCGCACCGGCCGGGTCGACGCTGCGCAACGCATCGGCGACCACCGCGCGACCGACGGCGGCCGTGCTCCGCCTGCCTTCCGCGGTGGACGGGAAGACCACGCCGTGCTGATCGCCACTCATGGCACCATCATGGCGCGACCATCACCCGCTCGGCGAGGAAGTCCTCCCAGGTGCGCGTGCCGAGCTCGACCCCTTCGAGGGACAGGTTCTCGCCCGCCCGGTAGACACGGCCCGCCTTACCCGGCATCCGCACCGGCATCGTCAGCCGGCGCTTGTCGTGCGCCTGCAGGTATCCGTGGACCAGTTCGGCCATCGAGTACACCTGCGGCCCGACCAGGTCGGCGACCCGTCCAGCAGGGTTGCCGAGCGTCAGCTCCACGAGCCGGTCGGCAACGTCGCGCGAGTCGACCGGCTGGAGGCGGACTCCGCCGAGGACCGGGACCACGGGGAGCTTCGTCACGGCCCGCATCACCGCGAGGACGAGGTCATGGAACTGCGCGGCCCGCAGTGTCGTCCACGGGATGCCGGACTCGGTCACGACCCGTTCCGCGGCGAGCTTGTTCCGGAAGTAGCCGAGCGGGATCCGGTCCGCCGCGGTCACCGAGATGTAGACCAGGTGCCGGGTGCCGGCCCTCGACGCGGCGCGCACCAGGTTCCGGGTGGCCTCCTCGTCGCCCTTGGGGCCGCCCGCGAGGTGCAGGATGGTGTCGGCCCCGTGCACCGCGGCGTCGATCCCTTCACCTGTGAGCAGGTCTCCGGTCACGTAGTCGATGCCGTCAGCGGGCTCGTGGCTCTTCCGGCTGAGCACGCGCAGGTCGTGCCCGGCGTCCCGCAGCAGCGGTACGACATGCCGACCGAGGGTGCCGGTTCCTCCGGTGAGCAGGATGGGTGTTGTCATGGCCTTTCCCTTTCAGTCACATCAGCGGATCTTGCGGGGTCTTACTCGTATGACACCTCGACGGGAAGGAATGTGACGACGTGGACGAACACGAATGGCTCGAGGAGCGGTTCGAGGAGCACCGCACCCACCTGCGGGCGGTGGCCTACCGGATGCTCGGCTCGGTGCACGAGGCCGACGACGCCGTCCAGGACGCGTGGCTCCGCGTCAGCCGGGCGGACACCAGATCTGTGGAGAACCTGGCGGGCTGGCTGACCACGGTCGTGGCCAGGGTCTGCCTGAACATGCTGCGCTCGCGGCAACGGCTGCGCGAGGAGCCGCTCGACGTCCACGTTCCGGATCCGATCGTCAGCCGCGAGACGACGGTCGACCCCGAGCACGAGGCGCTGCTCGCGGACTCCGTCGGGCTGGCGCTGCTGGTGGTCCTCGAGACGCTGGAGCCCGCCGAGCGGCTGGCGTTCGTGCTGCACGACATGTTCGCCGTCCCGTTCGACGAGATCGCCCCGATGATCGAACGGTCCCCGGCCGCGGCCCGACAGCTCGCCAGCCGCGCCCGCCGCAGGGTGCAGGGAAAGGCTCCGGCGCCCGACCCGGACCTCGCCCGGCAACGCACCATCGTCGACGCGTTCTTCGCCGCGGCCCGCGACGGTGACTTCGATGCGCTCGTCTCCGTGCTGCATCCCGACGTCGTGCTTCGTTCCGACGGCGGTGCGACGCGTCCGCGCCTGACGATGACGATCCACGGTGCCGCTGCGGTCGCCGGTCAGGCGGTCAGTTTCGGGCGACTCTTCCCGCTCGCCCGACCTGCCCTGGTCAACGGGACCGCCGGGGTCGTCGTCGCGACGGGTGACCGCCCGCTCTCGGTGATGGGCTTCACCGTCGCCGACGAGAAGATCGTGGCCATCGACGTGCTCGCCGATCCCGAACGCCTGGCCCGGCTGGACCTCGGCGACCTGTCCGGCTGAGGGGTAGCCCGAGTCCACCTGGGCTATCGGAAGATAGGCCATTCGC
>DATFGA010000310.1:0-13500 GCA_035249775.1 Nocardioidaceae bacterium
CACCCAGCTGCTCACCGTGCCCGCCACCCCGGTGACCGCTGACGACGGCCGTGGCGTCGCGCTGCCGGGCTGGCCGTGGTTGGCCGCCGCCGCGAGCGTGCTCCTGGTCGTCGCCGGCTTCGCCCTGTTCACCGGCGACGAGCCGACGTCCACCGCGGCCGGTGACCGGGCGGTGCAGACGGGCGCAGAACCACCCCAGGACGACCGGCTGCGGGTCCGCCGGGGCGCGCTGGTGGGGATGGAGTTCAAGCAGGCCAAGGAGCGGCTCGAGGACCGCGGCTTCAAGGTCGAGGAGGAGAAGCGCCCGGCCACCTCACCGGACCAGCGCAAGGACACGGTCGCGGCCGTGCGTCCCGCCGGGCTGGTCGCACCCGGAACCTCCATCACGCTGGTCGTCTGGGAGGAGTACAAGCCGCCGGAGACCGGTGACGACTCCGAGGAGTCCGAGAACTCCCAGGAGGAGTCCGAGGGCTCCGAGAGCGAGGGCTCCGGGGAGGACGACCCGGGCCACGGCGAGGACAAGTCCGGGGACGAGGGCAAGGGCGAGAAGGGCCCGTCCGACACAGGCGAGAAGCACGGCAACCCGAAGGGCAACCAGGAGCGATGACCAACGGACAGGATCCTGTGCGGATCGGCGGCCGGTACGAGCTCAGCGGTCTGCTCGGCCGCGGCGGGATGGCCGAGGTGCGCAAGGGCACCGACGTACGGCTCGGCCGGGTCGTCGCGGTCAAACGACTGCGCACCGACCTCGCCAGCGACCCCACCTTCCAGGCCCGGTTCCGGCGGGAGGCGCAGTCCGCCGCGTCGCTGAACCACCCGGCGATCGTCGCGGTCTACGACACCGGCGAGGAGATGTCGACCGACGGCACCGACGTCGCCCAGCCCTACATCGTGATGGAGTACGTCGCCGGGCGGACCCTGCGCGAGATCCTCCGGGAAGGCCGCAAGATCCTCCCCGAACGGGCCCTCGAGATCACCTCCGGAGTCCTGTCGGCGCTCGACTACAGCCACCGCGCCGGGATCATCCACCGCGACATCAAGCCCGCCAACGTGATGCTCACCCCGGCCGGCGACGTGAAGGTGATGGACTTCGGCATCGCCCGTGCGGTCGCCGACGCCTCCTCGACGATGACCCAGACCGCGGCGGTCATCGGCACCGCGCAGTACCTCTCCCCCGAGCAGGCCCGCGGGGAGACCGTGGACTCGCGCAGCGACGTGTACTCCACCGGCTGCCTGCTCTACGAGCTGCTCACCGGGCGGCCGCCGTTCGTCGGCGAGAGCCCGGTGTCGGTGGCCTACCAGCATGTGCGCGAGCAGGCCGCCCCACCGTCGTCGCTCGACCCCGAGCTGCCCGACGAGATCGACGCGATCGTGATGAAGTCGCTGGCCAAGCGGGTCGAGGACCGCTACCAGAGCGCCGCGGCGATGCGCGCGGACATCGAGCGGTTCCTCGCCGGCAAGCCGGTGGTGGCGCCCGTCGTACCCGTCGACGACGGCACCGCGTTCCTCCCGCACGACGAGCCGCAGCAGACCTCGATCTTCGGCGCCGCCCAGCCGGAGGAGGAGGAGAAGAAGAGCCGCTGGCCACTGGCCCTGCTCGCGGTGCTGGTCGCTGCGCTGCTGATCGGTGCGGCCGTGTTCGGCCCGATGCTGTTCAGCACCAGCCCAGAGCAGGAGTCGGTGCCGACCCTGCTGAACATGACCCGGGCCGAGGCGGCCCAGGCGCTGAACGACGCCGGCCTGGTGCTCGGTGAGGTGGAGCGGCAGGCCTCCGAGGACGTCCCCCGCGGCCGGGTGGTCTCCCAGGACCCGGTCCGCGGCGAGTTCTTGCCCCCCGGGGATCCGGTCGACATCGTGCTGTCCAGCGGGAAGCCAGAGGTGGTGGTTCCCGACATCCTCGGCGACGACCGGTTCGACGCCCGCAACGAGCTGCGCGAGCTGGACCTGCGGGTGAAGCTCGTCGAGGACGAGGACTCCGACGAGGAGCAGGGCACGGTCGTGAACAGCGAGCCGCGGCCCGCGACGAGCGTGCCGGTCGGCTCGCTGGTGACGTTGTTCTACTCCGACGGTCCCGAGGAGGTGCCCAGCGTGGTCGGGATGACCGAGCAGCGCGCCACCAACGTGCTCGAGGGCGCCGGCTTCGACGTGAGCGTCACCTTCGACCCGGAGACCCGTGCGGAGAGGGGGACCGTGCTCGCGCAGTCGCCGGAGGCGTTCAGCGAGCAGCCGGCCGGCACGACCGTGGTGATCACGGTCTCGTCCTACGAGGAGCCCGAGCCGGAGCCCGAGCCCGAGCCGGAGCCCACCGAGCCCCCGACGGAGACACCGACGCCGAGCGAGACCCCGACGGTCACCGAGCCGTCGACCCCGCCGCCCGCGGACAACGACGAGCAGTAGCGCGGATCAGATGTCGCTGTCCTCGGGCCGGCTGGCCTCGTCGCCGGCCGGGCGGGCGTAGTCGAGGTCGAGCGAGCCCTCGTAGCCGGGCAGCTGCACCTCGGTGTGTGCCTCGACGTCGTAGCCGAGCTGGTACCGCTCCACGACCTCCTTGTAGAAGCCGATGTAGGGGTTCTCGTTGACGCTGGTCAGCATCGCGTCGGGATCGCCCACCGCGGTGATGACGTACGGCGGTGCGTAGGGAACGCCGTGCAGACGGACCGTGTTGCCGACGCACTTGATGCCGGTCGTGGAGATGATCCGCTGCCCCTGCAGGGTCATCGCTTCGGCCCCGCCGGCCCACAGCGCGTTCACGACGGCCTGGATGTCCTGCTGGTGAACCACCAGCGCGCCGACCTCGATGTCCTCGGCGGACTCGATGACTTCCTCGGGCGCGTCGTCGAGCGTGATCGTCAGCCCGGGCCCGGACACGGCGACCATCCCGGCCGGCCGCATCAGCGCATCGGCCTTGGCCTGCACCTCCTGGACGCGGTTGTCGGCGACCTGGGCCGACAGCTCGTTGATCTCGTCGGTGAGCTGGCGGACCTCGGCCCGCAACGCGTCGGTCTCTTCCTTCTGCTGGGCGACCAGCGACCCGAGATCGCCGTACCTCCCGGCCCTCAGGTCCGTGCCGTCGGCGGAGAACGAGCTGGTCACGAACAGCGCCCCGGCGAGCAGGAACACCAACGGGACCAGGAGGCGCCAGACCAGCGAGCGCCGGTCACGGGTGCGGGCGCGGCGGCTCCAGGCCGCCTCCACCCGTTGCTTCCACGACTCCCGGCGCAGCGGCGCGCTGTGGCGCGACTTCGGCTGCTCGGTCATCGCGTGGGAACCATCTCGGATGCACTTTCATGGGGAAGACTGTCGCCGACTACGCTAGCCGACGACCGGAAACGAAGTACCGAGGAGAACCAGTGCCCGACTCGAGCCGCAACAAGACCCGCGGAGCAGCCGCCAAGGGGCTGCCCTCCCGCGACCAGGGACCGGCGTTCTCGGTAGCCAGGACCGCCGTGGCCGCCGTGCTCGCCCTGCTCGGCATCGTGTGGATGGCGGTCTACATCAACGTCGCCCAGGACGGCGACCAGCTCACGTGGATGGGCGACCTCGGCCGGTGGAACTTCCTGATCGGCTTCGGCCTGTTCTTCCTCGGCCTCGCCGTGGCCGCCCACCCCGGCACGCCGCTGGGCCGCGGGCGCGGCGTCGTGGTCGGCATGCTCGGGTGCTTCCTGCTCGGCCTGATCTGGATCGTCGTCTACTACATCGCCGGGTCCGGCTCGTCGATCCCGGTGCTGCGCAACCTCGACCAGTACAACCTGGTGGTCGGGATCGGCTTCATGGCCGTCGGGTTCATGTACGCCACCCGCTGGGAGTAACCCGGCGCTGCTTCACGCACCGGTGCCCCGGCCGCTCGTCGAGCGGCCGGGGCACCGTTTTCTGTGTTCCCCCGCGGCAAGTCCGCGACCTGCCTCCCGCGCGATTCCCGGTCGGGCCCGGGCCATTGGCCGCACGCACGACAAGAAATCACACCCCTGTAGTTTCATCCACAGGGTTTATCCCCAGTGTGGATATCCCCCCCGGGATGTGAGGCAGATACCCCCCAGTTCAGCGATCAATCCTTGGGAAATCCTTGGGACGGCAAAATCTGGCCCCAACAGGCGCGGCGGATCGCACAGACGGGTCACCGTGACCGGCTCACGCAACTTCGACGCCGGCGCTGCGCACCAACAGGTCACCGTGACCGGTTGGCGCGCGGCGGGCGGATCAGACCAGCGCGAGGGTGCGCGCGACGAATGCGGCGAGCACGAGCACGCTGAGCGCGCCGATGCCGATCCCCTGCCAGAGCGAGCGCTGCTTTCGGGGCGAGTAGGCGATGACGAGGGCGACGAGTACGCCGCCGACCAGGCCGCCGAGGTGGCCCTGCCAGGAGATGAATCCCCGGCCGACCACGGTGAGCACGACGTTGAGCCCCAGCCACATCAGGATCGGGCTGTAGTCGGCGCCGACCTTGATCGCGATGATCAGCAGGGCTCCCATCAGCCCGAAGATCGCACCGGACGCGCCGACCGTGGAGGTGTGGATCGGCGCGAGCCAGTAGACGAATGCGCTGCCGACCATGCCGGAGACGAAGTAGAGCGCGAGGAACCGGGAGCGTCCGATCGCGGCCTCGAGCTGAGGGCCGAGGAACCACAGTGCGAGCATGTTGAAGCCGATGTGCAGCAGGTCGACGTGGGTGAACATCGACGTGAGCAGCTGCCAGTAGGCGCCGTCGGAGACACCTTCGACGGGCATCAGCGTGCCGTCGGGGAGCCGGAACACGGCCCCGTCGGGAAGCAGGGCGAGCCGGTCGACCCACTGGCTGGCCGCCCCACCGGTGGCGGTGATCAGCAGCCAGACCAGCACGTTGAGCCCGATCAGGATCTGCGACGTGAGCGCGGGGTTGGCGGACCGGGTGCCGCCGTACGCCGTACGCCCGGACCGTGTCGACTTGGCCCCCTCGTTGACGCACGAGGGGCACTGGAAGCCGACCGCGGCCTGCCGCATGCAGTCCGGGCAGATCGGGTTGCCACAACGCTGGCAGCGGATGTGGGTCTCGCGGTCCTTGTGCCGGTAGCAGACTGGAGCGCCCGTAGAGGACGCTCCAGTCGGTGGCAGGTTCGGTGTGCTCAGCGGCGTTCCACTTCGACGGTGTCGATGACGACCGGCTCGACGGGACGGTCGCCGGCGCCGGTGCGGGTGGTGGCGATGGCGTCCACGACCTTCTGGCTGGCCTGGTCCTCGACCTCTCCGAAGATCGTGTGCCGGTTGTTCAGGTGCGGGGTCTGGCCGACGGTGATGAAGAACTGCGACCCGTTCGTGCCGGGGCCGGCGTTGGCCATCGCGAGCAGGTAGGGCTTGTTGAACGACAGCTCCGGGTGGAACTCGTCCTTGAACGTGTAGCCCGGTCCGCCGGTGCCGGTGCCGAGCGGGCAGCCGCCCTGGATCATGAAGCCGTCGATCACGCGGTGGAAGCCGAGGCCGTCGTAGAACTTGCCCGTGGTCGACTGGCCGCTCTCCGGGTCGGTGTACTCCTTCGTGCCCTCGGCCAGCCCGACGAAGTTCTCGACCGTCTTCGGAGCGTGGTTGGGGAACAGGTGTACGACGATGTCGCCGCGGTTGGTCTTCAGCGTCGCGTACAGGTCTTCGGCCGCCATCATGCTGCCTTTCGGGTCCGTGTCCAGAAACGCTTAGATCTTCCCACGGGGCACAAGGCCGGACATCCCGAGGGTTTGATTCACCTCACGATCCGGGCATGATCAGGAGGAGTTCCGGGCATGACCTTGAGTGAGCTAACGAAGAGAGGACACCTCGACGATGTCGAAGTCGAAGAACATGCGTGACCATGCCAACGAGCTGGCCGACAAGCTTGCTCCCCACGTCGACTCCGCGCGCGAGAAGGCGGCGCCCATGATCGCGGATGCCAGGATGAAGGCGGCGCCGGTGATCGCCGACGCAAGGGTGAAGGCCGCGCCGTACGTGGCCGAGGTCAGGGACAAGACCGCGCCGGCCCTCTCGGACGCGAAGGACAAGCTCACCCACGAGGTGCTGCCGGTGATCACCGCCGCGATCGCCGCCGCGGGCGAGGCGACCGAAGAGGCACGCACCGAGGCACGCAAGCGCGGTGCCGCCACGGCCGCCGCACTCAAGGGTGAGCTCGAGGCGCCGAAGAAGAAGGAGACGCACCGCTTCCGCAACTTCCTGATCCTGCTCGGCCTGGGAGGCATCGCGGCGTTCGTCGCCAAGAAGCTCTCCGACCGTGAGGCCACCACGGCCTGGCAGTCGTCCTACCAGCCGACACCGGCGTCGACCCCGCCTGCTCCCGCATCGACGTCACCGGTCGACGACACCCCCACCGCGACCGCGGCAGCCGCGGCAGCCGCCGGTGTGCACACCACCGACGACGAGGGCGCGGCCGGACCCGACGAGGCCGTCGCCGACGCGTCGGAGATCCCGCACGAGGTCACCACGCCCGACCACCCGGCCGACGAGGTGCACCTGAAGAAGGACGGGCCACCGCTGCCCTAGCGCTTCGCCTTCCTCACCGGGAGATCCACCGGGCGGTGCTCGGCGATCCAGCGGTCGATCTGCTCCCATCGGGAGAACAACCAGTCGATCCGGTCGTCGCGCCCGTCCGGTATCTCGTTTCTGGGCACCCGCCACCACCGCATGATGATCTGCTTGTCCATCGGCAGCTCGCGCCACACGTCCCCGACCGTGAGCAGGTGGTCCAGGCCGGTGTGGGCGACCAGCACGATGTCCGCCTCGGGTGCCGCGTCGAGCGCGGCGAGCAGGCCGCCGGGCCGTGGTGCCAGCACGTGCTGCATCCGTTCCGCCCGCCGCGCCATCGCTTCCAGACCGAGCCGGCGGAGCTTGTCGATCGCGCGCCGCCGGCGCTCCGGGGTGAAGTTGCCGCCCTCGGGGAAGATCACGAACGCGTCGTTCTCGTCCAGGCCGGTCGCCAGCTCCGCGATCTGCGACTCCAGGTCGTGGCCCGGCTTGGGCCTGCCGGAGATGAACCGGCTGGGCACCCGGTTCAGGATCACGTCGATCGCCGGGTCCCAGGCCAGGGTGTCCTTGAGGACGACCCGCGGCTCCCGGCCGTACCAGTGCATCAGAGCAAACATCAGTGTGAACGAGTCCCCGGGACCCGCGTGCCGGCAGCAGACCAGCAGCGGCTCGCCCGGGAACGCGTCGGGCGTGGGTCCTTCGGTCACGATCTTCAGGCGCAGCACCCGGCGGGCCTCGCGGAAGAAGATGATCAGGTAGGTCTGCGCGATGTCGTAGTGGACCCGTTCGAACCAGGGCCGGCGGATGAAGAGGCCGAAGCCGGAGGCGATCCAGAGCCCGAACAGCTCGATGAGGATGATGCTCTCCAGCACCAGGTGCATGATCGCCAGCCACAGCAGCCGCAGTGGCCGGAGCCGACCGGACGCGAGCGGGGAGAGCAGTGCCGCCAGGATCAGCCAGAGCGGCACGGTGGTGAGCAGCAGCACGGTGAACGCGATGATCGCGGGGGCGAGCACCACCCGGCGGAACACGCCGGTCACGTCAGGTGCTCGTCGAGATAGGCGACCGAGGCCGCGTAGGCGGTGTCGATGCGTCGGAGCACTGCCGAGAAGTCGCGGTAGGCGAGCAACGAGTCGTCCTTGGGCGATCCACCGCCGGTGGGCATCACATGGGCGGTGACGTGGTCGGGGAGATCGGCCATCTCCCGGTTGAACCGGTGCCGACGGGCGATCTCGAAGGAGACGCGGGCCACCTCCCAGGGCTTGCGTGGCGGTCGCAGCGGACGGTCGATCCGGCCGACCTGCAGCACGAAGATCCGGGTGGCGCCGCACTCCACCGCCCTGCCGACCGGGATCGAGTTGACGATCCCGCCGTCCAGGTAGTGCTCACCGTCGACCACGGCGGGACGCAGCAGGCCGGGTACGGCGGCGGAGGCGACGACGGCGTCGACCACCCGTCCGGTGGTGAACCAGTGCTCGGCGGCGCGTTCGATGCTGGCTGCGCAGCACTGGAAGGGGATCCTCAGGTCGTCGAAGGTGCGGTCGTCGAGCTCCTGCTGCAACCGCTCCCGCAGTGGCTTCGCCGAGTGCAGGTGGGTCCCGGTCCGCATCGCCCGGGTGACCTGGCGGACGGCACCGTCGCCGTACACCTCCTTGCCGGCCGCGGCACTCTCCCACAGTGCCAGCAAGCGGTCGATCACGCCCGGTCCAGGGTCGGCGGCGACCAGGGCACCGTTGAGCGCGCCGACCGAGGTGCCCAGGATCAGGTCGGCGCGGACGCCTGCCTCGAGCAGCGCGCGGAGCATGCCGACCTCGACCGCCCCGAGCACGCCGCCACCGCCGAGGACGATGGCGGTGTGCGGCTCGGTCATGCCGGCGCCGGCTCCGCTGCGAGCTGGTCCTGGACCTGGCGGGTGGCCCGGCGCTCGGCCCAGAACGACAGGATCGGGACCGTGCCGAGGAGCAGGGTGACGATCGTGAACTTCAGGTCCCAGCCGGCCTTGCGCGAGAGCACGAACGCGGCGATCAGGAAGATCATGTAGAGCCAGCCGTGTGCCACACCGAGGGTCGCGGAGATGGTGTCGCCGATCTCCTCGGCCCGGCTGCCGTCGGGTGACAGGTAGTGCAGCGGCAGGCCGATCAGGCACAGGATGATCAGGAGCACCCCGACGATGGCGGCCATGATCCGGTAGGGGGTCAGTGCGGCTCTCACGGGCTCGACGGTACCTCAGCGCCTGCGGGCGACCTCGTCGGAGCACCAGCGCCACCACACGAACAGCGCGAACAGGCCGAACACCCACCACTCGAGGGCGTAGAGCAGGTTGCGCAGCGCGGTGAACGTCTCCGGTTCCGGCAGCGAGTCGGGAGTGACCGGTTGCAGTCCGGACAGCTCCGGCGTCGCCTGGTCGGCGATCACGTAGGCACCGTAGAGGTCCTGGTCGACCTGCTGGATCGCGTCGGCGATCCGCAGCTCCTGGAGCACGTCGTCGCTGGGGTCGGGGTCCTGTCGGCCGGTTCCCTCCGGTGGCTGCAGCCAGCCGGTCAGCGTGACCCGTCCGGTCGGCGCTGCGGGCGCTGCATCGGGACTCGCCGTCCAGCCGCGGACCACGGGCATGGCTGCGTTGCCCGGGTCGCACGCGGGATCGCAGACCGCGACCGGCGTGACCACCCAGAACCCGACGTCGCCGGCGCGCTCCCGGTCGGCCACGTAGAACGTCGACTCCGGCACCCACAGGCCTTCTAGGTCGACCGGCTGGCCGATCGCGTCACCGGGGAACGGCGCGTCCGGCGACATCACGGAACCGAGCTGCTTCGCCTCGGCGTTGGCCAGGTCGACGGCAGCCAGCTCGCGGCGGGTCTGCCACGCGTCGTACTGCCAGAATCCGAGCCAGGCCGCCGCCGTGATCGCGACCAGCGCGAGCAGATGAAGCCCGATCATCCGGGGCGAGAACAGCGCGCGAACCACGCCGGTCACCCTACGTTTCCGATCGGCTGGGCCGGACGCCCGGTCTGTACGTCGCCGCAGCGGCAGCGGTCAGTGCGCCCCATCGGACGTCTGCCTTGCCGCCGGACCACTACCGTTCCGGTTCACATGCTTGGGAACGGTAGTCGAATCCGGAGTTTCACAACCGTTGCAGTTCACGTGCGCGGGAACGGTAGTCGTCTGGAGACTGGGTGGAGCCAAGGGGACTCGAACCCCTAACCCCCTGCTTGCAAAGCAGGTGCGCTACCAATTGCGCCATGGCCCCCGGTGCCGCATCGCTGCGGCGGAGTGTCAGGCCTTGTCGACGGTGTCGGTGGCCTCGGCCCACAGGGCCTGCTCGTTCTGGCCGGCCTTGACCTTCTTGCTCGCGAATGCGGCCGCGGCTGCGGCAAGGGCGACGAGAAGCAGCTTCTTCATGGGTGGTCCCTTCGGATTCGCTCGAGCGATGGAGGTGGTGGGCCTAAGAGGACTTGAACCTCTGACCTCTTCCTTATCAGGGAAGCGCTCTAACCGTCTGAGCTATAGGCCCGGGTTGGACGCACGTGACCGTATCGCGTGGTGCCGACGGGGAAGATTACCTCATCGAGCGGGCGCGTCCCAAACCGAGCGGCATCACCGGTCGTCCTCGGCCAGGGTGACTTCGAGGCCACCGAGCAGTGCCGCCGCGAGGTTGTAGAGGAAGGCACCCAGCGTCGCGATCGCGGTGATCAGCACCACGTCGACGACGGCCACGATCATCGTGAAGCCCATCACCCGGCTGGTGCCGACGTAGTTCTCCACGTCGAACGTTTCGCCCGACTCTCCACCGAGTACGTCGCGCACGGTGTTGTTGATCGACTCCCAGACGCCGGCCGCCCCGAGCACGGACCAGACCATCGCGACCGCAACCACGGTCACGATGCCGAACGCGATGGAGAGCAGGAACGCCGTCTTCATCACCGACCACGGGTCCACGTGGGTCAGTCGCAGGCGTGCCTTGCGGGTTCCGCGTCCGCGGGGAGGTGATCCGGCCGTGGAGCGTGGGGACGTGGGCAACGGGTCCCGCCCCGAGGCGCGCACCCCGGACGACGTACCTCCGGAGGAACGCGCTGCACCCGACGAACCCGACGAACCCGACGACACGGCGTTGCCGGCCGACGAGATCGCGGCAGAGACCCGCTCCGAGAGAGGACGCCGGGCCGGGGCCGGGCCCGCGTCCTGCTGCTCGGTGCGTGCCGGCCCGCTCAGACTGCGCCGGGGCGCGAGCGGTGTGTCGTCGGTACGACGGTCGGCCATCAGGACTCCTCGGTCTCCGAATCGGCATCGGGGCTTTCAGCCGATGGTGCCTCGGTGTCATGTACCCCATCTGCCGGTGCACCATCATCGTCGATTGTTGCACCGTTGTCCGAATCGATCAGGTCGGCTGTTGCCGCGTCGGCCTCGGCCTCGGCCTCCTGGACGGCCGCGTCCACCGCGTCGTCGATCTCCGGTGCCCGCTCGACGCTGCGGGCCACGACAGCGACGCTGTCTCCGTTGCTGACCCCGACGAACTTCACGCCCTTGGTGTCTCGACCCGTGGGACGCAGGTTCTCGTCGATCGCGCTGCGGGTCACCTGACCCGACTGCTTGATGGAGAGCACCTCGTCGCCCTCGACCACGATGAAGGCGCCGACCAGATGGCCTCGCTCGTCATCCTGCTTCATCACCTTGATCCCGATGCCGCCGCGGGACTGCAGGCGGTAGTCGGTGATCCGGGTCCGCTTGGCGTAGCCGCGGTCGGTGATCGTGAACACGTACTGCGGCTGCACCCCGAAGTACGGCCCGGGCACCGGCGCAGCAACCTCCTCGGTCCCCTCGTCGTCGAGGCCGGCGTCATGCTCGGCCTGCACCTGTGCAGCCCGGATGACCGACATCGACAGCAGGTTGTCACCGTCGCGGAACTTCATCCCGGTGACACCCGAGGTGGCCCGGCCCATCGGCCGGAGCTGGCTGTCGTCGGCCTGGAACCGGACCGACTGGCCCTTCCGGGAGACGAGCAGGATGTGGTCCTCGGAGTTGACCAGCTCGGCACCGATCAGCTCGTCGTCGTCCTCGCGGAAGTTGATGGCGATCACGCCGGCCTGGCGCGGGCTGTTGTAGTCGCCGAGCCGGGTCTTCTTGACCAGACCGTTGCGGGTGGCGAGCACCAGGTAGGGCGCCTGCTCGTAGTCACGGACCGCAAGCACCTGCGCGATGCGCTCGTCCGGCTGGAACGAGAGCAGCCCGGCGACGTGCCCACCCTTGGCGTCGCGCGAGGCCTCCGGAAGATTGTAGGCCTTGGTCCGGTAGACCCGTCCCGCCGTGGTGAAGAAGAGCAGCCAGTTGTGGTTGCTGGTGGCCATGAAGTGCTGGACCACGTCGTCGCCGCGCAGCGCCGCCCCACGCACGCCCCTGCCGCCACGGCGCTGGGTCCGGTAGAGGTCCGCGCGGGTCCGCTTCGCGTAGCCGCCCCGGGTGATCGTGACGACCAGGTCCTCGTCGGGGATCAGGTCCTCCATGGACAGGTCGCCGTCCGCCGGGATGATCTGGCTGCGCCGCTCGTCGCCGAAGCGTTCCACGATCGCGGCCAGCTCCTCGGACACGATCTGCCGCTGGCGGGTCTCGTCGGCCAGGATCGCCTGGTACTCCGCGATCTCCCGCTCCAGCTCCTCCAGCCGGGCGGTGATCTTCTGTCGCTCGAGCGCGGCCAGCCGGCGCAGCTGCATGTCCAGGATCGCCTGCGCCTGGAGCTCGTCGATGTCGAGCAGCGACATCAACCCGGTGCGCGCCTCCTCGACGTCGGGGCTGCGCCGGATCAGCGCGATCACCTCGTCGAGCATGTCCAGCGCCTTGACCAGGCCGCGGTAGATGTGGGCCTGCTCCTCGGCCTTCCTCAGCCGGAAGCGGGTACGCCGCTGGATGACCTCGATCTGGTGGGTGACCCAGTGCGAGATGAACTGGTCCAGGGTGAGGGTGCGCGGCACACCGTCCACCAGGGCGAGCATGTTCGCGGAGAAGTTGGTCTGCAGCTCGGTGTGCTTGAACAGGTTGTTCAGCACCACACGCGCGACCGCGTCCCGCTTGAGCACGACCACCAGCCGCTGCCCGGTCCGCGAGGAGGAGTCGTCGCGCACGTCCGCGATGCCCTGGATCCTCCCGGAGTCGGCGAGCTCGGCGATCTTGAGCGCCAGGTTGTCCGGGTTCACCTGGTAGGGCAGCTCGGTGATCGACAGCGTCGTACGACCCTTGGCGTCCTCGTCGATGTCGACGACCGCGCGCATCGTCACCGATCCCCGGCCGGTGCGGTAGGCCTGCTCGATGCCCTGCTTGCCGACGATGAGCGCGCCCATCGGGAAGTCGGGACCCTTGATCCGCGCGAGCAGCGCGTCGAGCAGCTCCTCCCGGGTCGCGTCGGGGTGGTTCAGCGCCCACTGCACACCGTCGGCGACCTCACGCAGGTTGTGCGGGGGGATGTTGGTGGCCATCCCGACCGCGATGCCCGCGGAACCGTTCACCAGCAGGTTCGGGAACCGCGCCGGCAGGATCGCCGGCTCCTGGGACCGTCCGTCGTAGTTCGGGTTGAAGTCGACGGTGTCCTCGTCGATGTCGCGGACCATGTCCATCGCCAGCGGCGCCATCTTGCACTCGGTGTAGCGCATGGCTGCGGCGGGGTCGTTGCCCGGTGAGCCGAAGTTGCCCTGGACGTCGACGAGCGGTGCACGCATCACCCACGGCTGCGCCAGCCGGATCAGGGTGTCGTAGATCGCGGTGTCACCGTGCGGGTGGTACTGCCCCATCACGTCACCCACGACGCGGGAGCACTTCGAGTAGCCGCGGTCGGGGCGGTACCCGCCGTCGTACATCGCATAGAGCACGCGCCGGTGCACCGGCTTGAGGCCGTCGCGGACGTCGGGCAGCGCCCGGCCGACGATCACCGCCATCGAGTAGTCGATGTAGGAGCGCTGCATCTCGACCTGCAGCTCCACCGGCTCGATCCGGCCGCCGAGAGGTGGTTCCGTGGGCGTGTCAGTCACGTGTCAA
>DATFGA010000311.1:0-4024 GCA_035249775.1 Nocardioidaceae bacterium
GCGATGCTCGCCGGCGTCCTGGCCGCCACGTTCGAGGTCGTCTTCCTCGAGTGGCACCTCTACTACGCCGACTGGACCTGGACCTTCAAGCTCGCCTACCTCGGCTTCTTCGGCATCTCCGGCGCGATCGTCGCCGGCCTCGGTGGCCTGGCGCTGGTGCGGGCCCTGGCCAGGACCGGTGCGGTCGACGCGATGCCACCGGGACAGGAAGCGGCCGAACGGGCGGCCTCCTGAGCGGTGGCGCGGCCGTCGAGGTCCGCGGGCTCACCTGGCGTCCCGCCGGTCGGCGGACTCCGGTCCTGGCGGACCTCGACCTCGACATCCCCGCTGGACAAAAGGTCCTGCTGGCCGGCCCGAGCGGATCCGGGAAGTCCACGCTGCTGCGCGCCCTTGCCGGACTGCTGCTCAGCGCCGACGTTGGTGACCTGTCCGGCTCGGTGAGCATCGACGGGCAGCCGCCGCGACAGCGGCCCGGCCAGGTCGGGTTGCTGCTGCAGGACCCGTCGGCGGCGATCGTCTCGGACCGCGTCGGCCGCGACGTCGCGTTCGGGCTCGAGAACACCGGCGTGCCCCGCGAGCAGATGCCGGCACGGGTACGGCGGGCGCTGGCCTCCGCGAGCTTCCCCTACGGGGAGAACCGGCGCACGACCACGTTGTCCGGGGGCGAGACCCAACGCCTCGCGCTCGCCGGGGCGCTCGCGATGGGGCCGCGCGTGCTGCTCCTCGACGAGCCGACCGCGATGCTCGACGCGGAGAACGCACAGCGGGTACGCCGGGCCGTGCTCGATGTCTGCGCGGAACGAGGCACCACCCTCGTCGTGGTCGAGCACCACATCGAGCCGTGGCTGGAACAGGTGGACCGGTGCGTCGTACTCGACAGGGACGGAAACGTCGCGGCGGACGGACCACCCGGCGCGGTGCTGGCCGAACAGGGTGAATCCCTTGCTGCACAGGGGATCTGGGTCCCGGACCTGGCTCCGCCATCTCCGGTCCGGATCGACCCCTCGCTCGTGGCACCGACCGACGGCGGGCAGGACGGGCCGCTGGTATCCGCGCGCGACCTCGTCGTGCACCACCGGTCGCCGTTCGCGGGCGAGGCCAGGCGCGCACCCGGCACGGTGGCGCTAGCGGGTGTCTCCTGCGACCTGCACCCCGGCCGCGCGCTCGCGGTGACCGGACCGTCCGGTGCGGGGAAGTCGACACTGCTGGCGGTCCTCGCCGGCCTGCAGCGCCCCGACAGCGGGGCGGCCCGGACCGACGGCCAGGACCTGTGGCGGATGGCGTCGGCGGAGCTGGCCCGGCGGCTGGCGTGGGTACCTCAGCTACCCGAGCACGGGCTGGTCAAGCACACGGTGCTGGACGAGCTGCTGGTCACGTCGCTCGCGCTCGACCGACCGCGCGACGCCGCTGAGGACCGGGCCCGCGCGCTGCTCGAGCTGCTGGGTCTGGCCGGGCTGGAGCAGGCATCTGCACACCGGTTGTCCGGCGGCGAGCAACGGCGGCTGGTGGTCGCCGCGGCACTGGTGCACGGGCCGGCCGGGGTATTGCTCGACGAGCCGACGGTCGGCCAGGACCGGCTGACCTGGGCGGCGGTGGTCGGTGCCTGCGCGTCGGCGACGGACGCGGGTGCCGCGGTCGCCGTTGCAACTCATGATGCGGTGGCGGTCGAGGCGTTGACCAACGGCCGCGGGGAGACGCTCGCCCTGACCGACGGCCGGGTCGCCCGGGATGCAGCATGAGCGAGCCGACCCGGCGCTACGGACCGCTGTCGCTGCTTGCGGTGGCGTTGCTGCCGATCGTCGGTGCCCCGGCGATCCACTCCGCCCGGCACGGGCTCGTCGTGGTCGGGATCCTCGTCGCTGTGACGCCGTTCGTTGTCCGTGACTGGCGTGCGACCCTGCGTAGGTTCGCGATCGGGTCGATCGCCGCAGTCTCGATCGGGGTGTCCACCTGGCTGTACGGCGGGCGTGACCTCGATGTCGCGGTGGGAGCATCAATGCGGATCCTCTATCTGGTGCTGCCGGCCGTCGTGCTCACTCCGTTCATCGACCCGGCCCGGCTCGGTGACCACCTGGCGCAGCGCCTGCACCTTCCGGCCCGCGCGGTCGTGGCCTCCACCGTCGCCCTCGAGCGGCTCGAGTCGCTGGGTCACCAGTGGCAACAGATCGCTCGGGCCCGGCGAGCACGAGGGGTCGGCGCAGACGGAGGGTTGGTCCGACGTACGACGACGTCTGCATCGATCGCGCTCTCGCTGCTGGTCTCCACCATGCGCATGTCGGGCGCGATGTCCTTGGCGATGGACGCCCGCGGGTTCGCGTCCGCGCACCGGCGGACCTGGGCCGAGCCGGCACCCTGGCAGCCGCGGGACACCGCGATCCTCATTGCCGGTCTGGTGCTGGCGATGCTGCCGTGGTTGCTGCTGTCTCCGGCCGCGGAGCCGGTTGTCGGCGTTCGTTAGACTTCGCCGTTGTGAATCGGCGGGCCTATGGACTCCTTGTAGGAGTCGCAATCTTGACGGGTGTTCTGGCCGTCATTGCGAGCCAGGCCCTCGGTCTTCCGATCCGTGACCCCGAAGGATTTCTGGGCCCGTCGTGGCTGCGGCTCCCGTTGCTGTTCCTGGGCGCCTTCCTCGCCGACGTACTCCCGCGGTCGCTGTGGCGAGCCCGCAAGCAACCCAGCCAGGTGCTGGCAAAGGGCCGCGAGATCGTCCGCGAGCACTGGACCAAGGAACGCGTCGCGCTGGTGATCATCGGGCTCGCCAGCTTCTATGTCACCTATGTCGGTTACCGGAACCTGAAGAGCTACCTACCGTTCATCCGCGAGGGCACCCAGGACGCGATGCTGCGCGAGCTGGACCGGTTGTTGTTCTTCGGGCACGAGCCGGCGATCATCCTGCACCAGGTGCTCGGTGAGGGTGTCACCGCGCACGTACTGTCGTTCGTCTACCTCTTCTTCCTGCCGTTCGTACCGGTGTCGCTGACCGCGTGGCTGGTCTGGTCGCGCAACATCACCTTCGGCTACTGGTACGCCACCGCGCAGTGCCTGTGCTGGGCACTCGGGACCGCCAGCTACTACATGATCCCGTCGCTCGGCCCGACGTTCGCGAGCCCTTGGCTGTACGCCGACCTGGACAACACTGCGACCGCGTCCCTCCAGGACGCCCTGTTCTACTCACGGACCGATGCGCTTCTGGTCGACCCGTTGTCGGCGCTGCAGAGCACCGCGGGGTTCGCGTCGCTGCACGTAGCGATCGTGCTGTGCGCCGCACTGATCACGCACTACACGATCCGGCACGCCTCGATCCGGTGGGCGATGTGGGTGTTCTTCGTGCTGACAGTGATGGCCACGCTGTACTTCGGTTGGCACTACATCGCCGACGACGTGGCCGGTGCCGTGATCGCGATCGTCTCGGTCTGGTTGGGCGGCTTGGCCACCGGTCAGAAGTTCGAGCGGCAGGGCCGGGCATCCCGTCCGACGACGAGCACCGAGAAGGTGCCGGTGGAGCAGCAGTCCAGCTGAATCCAGTTGTCCGTTTCGTCCCGAAAAGTTTCTTTGGGTAAATTTCGTGTTTGTCCTAGTTTCAACTGCCTGGGACCCGCTATTGTTCAACCACGGTAAATCATGTATTTGGGGAGATTTACCTAGCTGGCCGGGGGGCCGGCTCACATTTGCTGGCTCGTTTCGGGCCGGGGGGAGATCTAGACGTCATGTCTATGTACATCGGCGTGCGCTCGCACGCATTCAGGTTCTTTGCGGTGATCCTTGCTGTCTTTCTGACGGTCGGGTTCGCCGGCGCCGCCAGCGCGGACGGGGACAACGATCCGAACGAGAACCAGGGTCACACGCCCGTCTCGATCTGCCACTTCTCGGATGCTGGAGTCTTCGAACTGATCCCGCCGGACAACGCGGGCGTGATCAACGGGCACTCGCACCACGAGCTCGATCAGGTCGTCGAGGCCGACGGCAGCTGCCCTGATGTGCCGCCCACCGACACCGGCGGCAACACCGGCGGCAACACCGGCGG
>DATFGA010000312.1:0-3359 GCA_035249775.1 Nocardioidaceae bacterium
CGCGCCGGCGTCGTCTGGGCCAACACGTTCAACAAGTTCGACCCGACCAGCCCCTTCGGCGGCTACAAGGAGTCCGGTTACGGCCGCGAGGGCGGCCGGCACGGTCTGGAGGCCTACCTTGCCCACTGAGTCGCGCATCGACGTCAGGAAGACCTACAAGCTCTACATCGGCGGCGCGTTCCCGCGCTCCGAGTCCGGGCGCTCCTACGTGGTCTCCGACAGCAAGGGCAGCTTCCTCGCCAACGCGTCGCAGGCCTCCCGGAAGGACGCCCGCGACGCGGTGCAGGGAGCTCGCAAGGCCTTCGGCGGCTGGTCCGGGCGGACCGCCTACAACCGCGGCCAGGTCGTCTACCGGGTCGCGGAGGTCCTCGAGGGGCGACGCGCCCAGTTCGTCGACGAGGTGCAGCGCTCCGAGGGGCTGGGCAAGCGCGCCGCCGAGACCGTGCTGGACCTGTCGGTGGACCGGCTGGTCTGGTACGCCGGCTGGGCCGACAAGATTACCCAGGTGGCCGGCGGCGCCAACCCGATCGCCGGGCCGTTCTTCAACTTCTCGATGCCCGAGCCCACCGGTGTGGTGGCGGTCGTGGCTCCCCAGCAGTCCTCACTGCTCGGCCTGGTCTCCGTGCTGGCACCGGTGGTGGTCACCGGCAACACCGCCGTGGTGGTGACCTCCTACGAACGACCGCTTCCCGCGATCACCCTCTCCGAGGTGCTGGCCACCTCGGACGTGCCCGGCGGCGTGGTCAACATGCTCACCGGTTCCGCGGCCGAGATCGCTCCCTGGCTCGCCTCCCACATGGACGTGAATGCGATCGACCTCGCCGGGGTCGAGGACCCCGAGCTGGCACGCTCGCTGGAGGAGGCCGCGGCCGAGAACCTCAAGCGGGTGGTCCGCCCCGGTGCCTTCGGTGCGACGAACGACTGGACCGCGGAGCCGGGCACCGAACGGCTGACATCGTTCCTGGAGACCAAGACCGTGTGGCACCCGATCGGTATCTGACGTCGCGGTGCCCGCCCGAGTCATCGTCATCGCCGGCCCGTCCGGTTCCGGCAAGTCCCGGCTCTCGCGACGACTCGGGCTCCCGGTGCTCAACCTCGACGACTTCTACAAGAACGGCAGCGACCCGACGCTCCCGCGACTGGCGATGGGCGTGGCCGACTGGGACGACCCCGGGTCCTGGCTGCACGACGACGCACTGCGCGTCATCGAGGCGCTGTGCCGCGACGGCGCCGCCGACGTACCGGTCTACGACATCGCGCAGGACGGCCGGACCGGCAGCCACCGGCTCGAGCTGGACGGGGCGGCGTACTTCGTCGCGGAGGGCATCTTCGCCCAGGAGATCGTCGCCGAGTGCTCCGCCCGCGGCCTGCTCGCCGACGCGATCTGCGTGCGGCACCACCGGATGGTCACGTTCTGGCGCCGGCTGGCGCGCGACCTCCGGGAGCGCCGCAAGCCACCGTTGATCCTGCTGCGCCGCGGGATCCTGCTGATGCGCTCTCAGCCCGAGGTCGTGGCGCACGCCGTGGCACTGGGCTGCGCTCCGCTGACCCCGGAGCAGGCCTACCGCCGGATCAGCCGACTGACTCGCGGTTAGCGTCCTCGTCGAGGAGGGCGGCGTAGCCGGGCTTCACCGTCCGGTCAATGATCTCGAGCCGCTGGTCGAACGGCAGGAACGACGACTTCATCGCGTTGATGGTGAACCAGCGCAGGTCCTCGAGCCCGTAGCCGAACGCCTCCACCAGCTTGTGCATCTCGCCGGTCATCGACGTGCCGCTCATCAGCCGGTTGTCGGTGTTGACGGTGACCCGGAACCTGAGCTTGGTGAGCAGCCCGATGGGGTGCTCGGCGATCGACGGCGCGGCGCCGGTCTGGATGTTCGACGACGGGCACATCTCCAGCGGGATCCGCTTGTCCCGGATGTAGGAGGCGAGCAGGCCCAGCCTCGGCGACCCGTCGTTGGAGACGCTGATGTCGTCGATGATCCGCACCCCGTGCCCGAGCCGGTCCGCGCCGCACCACTGGATGGCCTGCCAGATCGACGGCAGGCCGAACGCCTCGCCGGCGTGGATGGTGAAGTGGGCGTTCTCGCGCTGGAGGTACTCGAACGCGTCGAGGTGGCGGGTGGGCGGGTACCCCGCCTCGGCACCGGCGATGTCGAAGCCGACCACGCCCTGGTCGCGGTACTGGACCGTCAGCTCGGCGATCTCACGGGACCGCGCCTGGTGCCGCATCGCGGTCAGCAGCTGGCGTACGACGATCGGCCGACCGTCGCTGCGCGCCTGCTCCTCCCCGGCGGCGAACCCGTCCCGCACCGCGTCGACCACGTCGGTCAGCGCCAGCCCCTGGGCGAGGTGCTGCTCGGGGGCGTACCGGATCTCCGCGTAGACCACGCCGTCCGCGGCGAGGTCCTCGACGCACTCCCGGGCGACCCGGCGCAGGTTCTCCGCTGTCTGCATCACCGCGACGGTGTGGTCGAAGGTCTCCAGGTAACGCTCGAGCGAGCCGGAGCTCGCCGACTCCTCGAACCAGCTGCCCAGCGACTCCGCGTCCCCGGCGGGCAGCTCGTGCCCGGCACCGGCGGCGAGGTCGAGAATCGTCTGCGGGCGCAGGCCGCCGTCGAGGTGGTCGTGCAGCAGCACCTTCGGCGCCCGCAGGACCTGCTCACGCGTCGGCATCCGGCTCCTCGTCGCGGTTGACCGTCTCCGGGGAGAACGCGGGCAGGCAGACCGCGACGTACTCGGTCTCCTCCTCGCCCGTGGAGTAGCGGACCCGTTCGCCGGCGCGGGTGACCAGCGCCTGGCCGGCGGGCACGTCGATGGTCTCGGTGCCGCCGTCCGCGGTGACCTCGACCCGGACCGTCCCGCGCAACACCACGGTGACCTCGTCGAAGTCCGGCGCCTGGGCCGGCTCGACCCAGCCTCCTGGCGCGACCATGTGCGCGACCGAGAAGGCCTCGGTGCCGGTGTTGACCCGGCCGACGTACTCGTCGATGACTTTGCCGCCAGGGACCGGGATGCGGGTGGGAGCAGAGATGAGTTCAGCCATGGCGACATCCTCGCATCCCTGGCTCAACCGCGTGGGTCGCCTGGTCCGGTCACGGTGACCGGCTCACGCATCTTCCGCCCGGCCGGCGCACGCCAACAGATCACGGTGACCGGTTGGCGCCAGCCCACCGCACGCGAGGCGCCTGATTCAGTACCTCAAGGCTGAACAACATGACCAGGAGTAGGCCTCCTGGCTCAACCGCGTGGGATCGCGTGGTCCGGTGAGGTGACCGGCTCACGCATCGACCCGGCCGGCCGGTGCTGGCTGACCGAGGGAGTCGCCTAATTCAGCACCTCACGGCTGAACAACGAGC
>DATFGA010000313.1:0-3566 GCA_035249775.1 Nocardioidaceae bacterium
TGCACGACCTGAACGTGAGCGTGACGCTGGCCGGTGACCTGGCCGCGACGCACCTCGACGGCGACAACGCCGGGGTGCTGCCCACCGACACCCAGAAGAACACCGTCTACGCGTTCGCCCGCGAGCATGGCGTGGGGGAGATCGAGGACTTCGCGCTGCGGCTCGCGCGGCACTTCGTCGACACGCAGCCGACCATCCACCGCGCACGGGTGCACGTGGAGGAGTACCCCTGGCAACGCGTCACCCTCGCTGGCCGGCCGGCGCCGCACTCGTTCACCCAGGCCGGCGCCGAGGGGAGAACCACGACGGTGACGTACGACGGACGCGGCGAATGGGTCCGGTCCGGGATCACCGACCTGGTCCTGCTCAGCTCGACCGACTCGGAGTTCACCGGCTTCCTGCGCGACCGGTACACCACCCTCGCCGAGGCCGACGACCGGATCCTGTGCACCTCGGTGAACGCGCAGTGGCGGCACGGCTCGACCGACGTAGACTGGGCGAAGTCGTTCGAGACCGCGCGCACCGCCGTGGTCGAGGCGTTCGCCGACACCTACAGCAGGTCCCTGCAGCAGACGCTCTACGCGATGGGCGAGCGGCTGCTCGAGGCCTGTGAGGGAGTGGCCGAGGTGCGACTGTCGCTGCCGAACCGTCACCACTTCCTGGTCGACCTGTCCCCGTTCGGGCTGGACAACCCCGGTGAGGTGTTCCACGTCGACGACCGGCCGTACGGCCTGATCGAGGGCACCCTGCTCCGCGACGACGCGACCTCCGCCCCCGAGGCTTGGTAGGTAGCGATGGAGATGGTGCAGCCAACCACCTGGGCCGACGCGCTGGCGGCCAAGGCGTCCGACCCGGACCTGCTACCGATCGCCGGCGGCACCGACGTGATGGTGGAGATGAACTTCGACCGTCGCCGCCCGACGGGGCTGCTCGACCTGACCCGGGTCGACGAGCTCCGCACCTGGACGGTCGACGCAGGGACGGTCGCGCTCGGTGCCGGCGTCACCTACGCCGAGGTGATCGCCGACCTGGGACAGCTCCTTCCCGGGCTGGCGATGGCTTCCCGCACGGTCGGGTCGCCGCAGATCCGGAACCGCGGCACCGTCGGCGGGAACCTCGGCTCGGCGTCCCCGGCCGGTGACGCGCACCCGCCGCTGCTCGCCTCCCGGGCCGTCGTGGAGGTGGCCTCGGTGCGCGGAAGCCGGCGGATCCCGGTGCACGAGTTCTTCACCGGCGTGAAGCGCAGCGCCCTGCAGCCCGACGAGCTGATCCGCGCCGTGCACGTGCCGGCCGCGAGGGGACCGGAGCAGTTCTCCAAGATCGGCACCCGCAACGCGATGGTGATCGCGGTGACCTCCTTCGCCCTGGCGCTGGACCCCTCGGAGCGGCGGGTGGGGACCGGCGTAGGCTCGGCCGCCCCGACACCACGTCGAGCCGTGGAGGCGGAGGAGTACCTCACGGACGCGCTGGAGACGGCCGGCTGCTGGGAGTCGCGGGAACATCCGGCCACGTCCGTCGTACGCCGGTTCGGGGAGCTCGTCGCGGAGGCGGCCAGCCCGATCGACGACGTACGCGGCACCGCCGACTACCGACGGCACGCGCTCGCGGTGATGGCCCGGCGCACGCTGACCTGGGCCTGGGACGAGCTCCGGGACGACGACCAGGAGGTCGCGGGATGAGGATGAGCTGCCGGGTCAACGGCGAGTCGCGCACCGCCGACGACGTGTGGCCGGGGGAGAGCCTGCTCTACGTGCTGCGGGAACGACTCGGCCTGCCGGGCGCCAAGAACGCTTGTGAGCAAGGGGAATGCGGGTCGTGCACCGTCTATCTCGACGGGGTGCCGGTGTGCTCCTGCCTGGTCGCCGCGGGGCAAGCCGAGGGGCGCGAGGTGGTCACCGTCGAGGGTCTCGCGGAGGGCGAGCGGCTCGACCCGGTGCAGGAGGCGTTCGTGACCGCGGGTGCGGTGCAGTGCGGGTTCTGCACGCCCGGCCTCGTGGTCGCCGCGCACGACCTGCTGCAACGCGACCCGGACCCGACCGACGCCGATATCCGCGAGGCGCTGGCCGGGAACCTGTGCCGGTGCACGGGCTACGAGAAGATCCTCGACGCGGTCCGGCTCGCCGCCGACTTGTCAGGGCGTGCGACCGCCCGGGGGGACGCAGGGGCTGACAACTCGGCGGGAACGGCATGAGGACGCTGATCAGCGGCTGCGCGGTCGCCACCGTGGATCCGGCGGGGAGCGAGTACGCCGACGGGCACCTCGTCGTGGACGGCAACCGGATCGTCGCCGTGGGACCGGGAGCGGCCCCGGGGGACGTGGAGGTGGACCGGGTCGTCGACGGAACCGGCTGCCTGGCCACGCCGGGGCTGGTCAACACCCACCACCACCTGTACCAGTGGGCGACCCGCGGGCTCGCCCAGGAGCAGAACCTGTTCGGCTGGCTGACCGAGCTCTACCCGGTGTGGTCGCGGATCGATGCGGACGTGGTCGGCGCCTCGGCAGCGGCCGGGCTGGCCTGGCTGGCGCGCACCGGCTGCACCACGACGATGGACCACCACTACGTGTTCCCGCGCGAGGGTGGCGACGTGCTCGAGGCTTCGATCGCGGCGGCGCGCCGGATCGGGCTGCGGTTCCACCCGTGCCGCGGGTCGATGGACCTGGGTGCGTCGCAGGGCGGGCTGCCACCCGACCACGTCGTGGAGGACCGCGACGCCGCGCTGGCCGCCACCGCCGCCGCGATCGACGGCTACCACGACCCGTCGCCGGACGCGATGCTGCGGATCGCGGTCGCACCCTGCTCCCCGTTCTCAGTCACCGCCGACCTGATGCGGGACGCGGCAGCGCTCGCCCGCGACCGCGGGGTCCGGCTGCACACGCACCTCGCGGAGACGCTCGAGGAGGACACGTTCTGCCGGGAGACCTTCGGGTGCAGTCCGGCGGAGTACCTCGACGGGCTCGGCTGGCTCGGCGACGACGTGTGGCTCGCGCACTGCGTCCACCTCGACGACAAGACCGTGACCCGGTTCGGCGAGACCGGCACCGGCGTGGCGCACTGCCCGACCAGCAACGCGCGGCTCGGCGCGGGAGCCGCATCGCTGCGGGACCTGCTGCTGGCCGGAGCCCCGGTCGGGCTGGGTGTGGACGGGCCGGCGTCGAACGAGGAGAACTCGATGGTCGCCGAGCTGCATGCGGCGTTGTTGGTCGCCCGGTTGCAGGGCGGACCCGCGGCGTTGACCGCGCGGCAGGCGCTGGCATTGGGCACGATCGGCGGTGCCCGATGCCTGGGGCGCGCGGACGACCTCGGTTCCTTGGAGGTCGGCAAGCTCGCCGACATCGCGCTGTGGCGGGTGGACGGGCTGGCGCACGCCGGCATCGAGGACCCGGTCGCAGCGCTGGTGCTCGGGTCGAGGCCGCCGCTGCGGCTGCTGATGGTGAACGGGAAACCGGTCGTCGAGGACGACGTGCTGCTCACCGCCGACGAGGGCAGACTGGCCACGGACGCCGTACGCGCGGCCCGGAAGCTGGGGGAGGCACGATGACGGAAGCGGACACCACCACCCGCCCG